>NZ_JAPDUI010000062.1 GCF_025980345.1 Arenimonas sp. GDDSR-1
CTGCCCGGTAACGTTATGCAGAAATAACTGTACTTTAGGGTGGTTTTCGCGGAATTTAGACACGATTTCAGGAAGAAGATACAAAATCGTCGAACTCCCGGCGGCGATATGCAGTTCTGCTGTTTCCTGATTGCCGACCTTTTCCTGGAAATCCTTGTCGATGCGGTCCAGTCCTTCCACCAGCGGACGGGCCAGATCATACAGGGCGGCGCCCTCCTGGGTCAGGGTCCAGCGCCGGCCAAATCGCTCGAACAGGCGGGTGCCGAATTCGCGCTCCAAGGCCTGAAGCTGCAAAGTGACGGCCGGTTGGCTGAGAAACAGGGATTCGGCCGCGCGCGATACCGAGCCCAGACGGGCGGTCTGGCAGAAGGCGCGCAGGGGTTTCAGGCGATCGCCCTTGTAATAAAATCGCGGCTGGGCTTTTTTCTTCGGCGCTTTCGTCATGATTTTCCCCGTTATTTACATAACTATAACATTTGTTAATATTATTTATTGAAACATTTGTTTTGTCAAATATTCAATCGAGGTCTACGGTCTTGGCAAAGGAGACCGCCATGACCCTCGCCCAGAAACAGCTGCTACCCCATCCCCAAATCCAGTTTGAGCCCGAACCGGCTGCCTCGGCGCTATTGGACGATGGTGCGCTGGCGTTTCTGCTGACGCTGCACACCGCGTTCGAATCCGGCCGGCAGGCGTTGCTGCAGGCACGCCAGGCGCAGAAAGGCATCGTGCCGAGTTTCGATGAGCATACCGCAAACCTGCGTGCCGCCGAATGGCGTGCCGCCCCGATTCCGGAAATCCTGCAGCAGCGCGCGGTTGAAATCACCGGCCCGGTCGATGCCAAAACCGTGATCAATGCCCTGAACTCCGACGCCGACGTGTTCATGGCCGATTTCGAGGATTCCACCGCGCCGACCTGGCACAACCTGCTCAATGGCCAGCAGGTATTGCAGGACGCCGTGCGCGGCAGCGTGCAGTTCGCGGCCGGAACACCCGAAGCACCGGTCTATCGCTTGAAGCCGGAACGACGCACGGTGCTGATGGTGCGTCCGCGCGGCCTGCATCTGCCGGAGCGGCATGTGCGCATCGACGGCGAATCGATGTCGGGCCTTCTGTTCGATCTCGGTCTGTTCGCTTTCCACAATGCCGCGGCCCTGTCGGCGCAGCAACGCGGGCCGTTTTTTTACATCCCCAAACTGCAATCGTATGCAGAAGCGCAGTGGATCGATGCCGTGCTGTCATTCCTTGAAAAAAGTCTGGGCTTGCCCGAGGGCCAGATGAAAGTCACGGTGCTGATTGAAACCCTGCCGGCTGCGTTCCAGATGGATGAAATCATCCATGCCCTGCGCGCGCGCATCGTTGGTCTGAATTGCGGACGATGGGATTACATCTTCTCCGGCATCAAAACCCTGCATCGGCAGCCCGGTTTCATGCTGCCCGAACGCAGCCAGATCGGCATGGGCACGCACTTCCTCAACAGCTACGCCACGCGCCTGATCCAGACCTGCCATCGGCGCGGCATTCTGGCCATGGGCGGCATGGCTGCGCAGATACCCAACCGTCACGATGCGATTGCCAACGAAACCGCGCTGGCCAAAGTCCGCGCCGACAAACAACGCGAAGCCACGCTCGGCCATGACGGCACCTGGGTCGCGCATCCGGGACTGATCAGCATCGCGCGCAGCGCATTCGCGGCGGTCATGCCCGGCCCCAATCAGCTGCAGGTCATGCCCTTACCCGACATCCGTGCCGACGATCTGCTCAAACCCTGCACCGGGAGCATCACGCCGGAAGGCTTCAACGATACGGTGGAAGTGTGCGTGCGCTATCTGGCGGCCTGGCTCTCGGGCACCGGCTGCGTGGCCATCCACGGCCTGATGGAAGACGCCGCCACCGCCGAAATCTGCCGCAGCCAACTCTGGCTGTGGCTGCATAAACCGGATCTGCATCTGAGCGACGGCACCGTGCTGTGTTGGGGCCTGTTCGATGCCGCGTTGCTGGCGTTGCCGAACCGTCTGCGCAAGGAAGGTATCGTTGGCCATGCCCGTGTCGACGATGCCATCGTGTTGCTTGAGTCCTTGGTGCGATCGCCCGAACTCGCCGATTTCCTCACCTTGCCCGCCTACGACCTTCTTTAATCCACTCCAGGAGAACCGCCATGAATACGCAAACCCTCAACGCCGAACAACTGAAACAGCATTGGCAGACCGATGCCCGCTGGACCGGCATCACCCGCGGTTACAGCGCCGAGGAAGTGGTGCGCCTGCGCGGCACCGTCGCCATCGATCACAGTCTGGCGCGTCTCGGTGCCGGCAAGCTGTGGAACAGCCTGAACAGCACGGACTTCGTCAACGCGCTCGGTGCGATGACCGGCAACCAGGCCATGCAACAGGTCAAGGCCGGATTGAAAGCCATTTATCTCTCGGGCTGGCAGGTGGCCGCCGATGCCAATGTCGCCGGCGAAATGTACCCCGATCAGTCGCTGTATCCGGCTAACTCGGTGCCCTTGGTGGTCAAGCGCATCAACAACACCCTGCTGCGCGCCGACCAGCTGCATCACGCCGAAGGCAAAGACGACATCGATTGGCTGCAGCCGATCGTGGCCGATGCCGAAGCCGGTTTCGGCGGCGTGCTGAATGCCTTTGAACTGATGAAGGCGATGATCGAGGCCGGCGCCGCCGGCGTGCATTTCGAAGACCAGCTGGCCTCGGTGAAGAAATGCGGACACATGGGCGGCAAGGTGCTGGTTCCGACCCAGGAAGCGGTGCAGAAACTCATCGCCGCGCGCCTGGCCGCCGATGTCATGGGCGTGCCGACGATTCTGGTGGCACGCACTGATGCCGAAGCCGCCGATCTGATCACCTCCGATATCGATGACAACGACAAACCGTTCTGCACCGGCGAGCGTACCGTCGAAGGTTTTTACAAAACCCGTCCGGGCATCGATCAGGCCATCTCGCGCGGCTTGGCTTATGCCCCCTACGCCGATCTGGTGTGGTGCGAAACCGGCAAGCCCGATCTGGAATTCGCGCGGCAATTCGCCGAAGCCATCCACGCCAAATTCCCGGGCAAGCTGTTGGCCTACAACTGCTCGCCGAGTTTCAACTGGAAAAAGAATCTCGACGATGCCACCATCGCCAAATTCCAGAAGGAACTCGGGGCCATGGGCTACAAATTCCAGTTCATCACCCTGGCCGGTTTCCATGCCCTGAACTACGGCATGTTCGATCTGGCGCACGGTTATGCCCGCCGCCAGATGAGCGCCTTCGTGGAACTGCAGGAGCGCGAATTCGCCGCCGCCGACCGCGGCTTCACCGCGGTCAAACATCAGCGTGAAGTCGGTACCGGCTACTTCGATACGGTGACCCAGACCATCCAGGCCGGTACCAGCTCCACCACCGCGCTGAAAGGCTCGACCGAAGAGGAACAGTTCACGCAGGCCGCCTGAATCCTTGATGAGCGCGCCCGGGTAAACGCCGGCAATGCCGGCGTTTGCCGCTTTCATGGATTACAAATTATTCACAATTCGGGCTTGGGATTCTGATTCAATGGCCACATGCTCTGTGTATGCAGGGCAAACGGGCCGCCAAAGCCCATCATCGTTTCCGAGGACCTCACCATGAAAATCAACCATCTGCTTATCGCCGCATCCCTGACCGCTTTCGTTGCCGGCTGCGCCACCAGTCCGGACGATCCGAACGCTAAAGCCAAACAGAAGGCCGCCATCGGTGCCGCCATCGGTACCGCCGCCGGTCTGTTGACCGGTGACAGCGCCACCGAACGCCGCCAGCATGCCATGGTCGGTGCTGCCATCGGTGCCGGTGTCGGCGCCGGTGTCGGCCACTACCAGGACAAACAGGAAGCAGCACTGCGCAAACAGCTGCAGGGGACCGGCGTCGATGTCGTGCGCGAAGGCAACAACATCACGCTCGACATGCCCAGCGGCATCACCTTCGGTTTCAACAGTTCGGATGTGAATGCCCAGTTCTATCCGGTGCTCGACAAGGTTTCCGCAACCCTGAGCGAATACAACCAGACCACGGTCAATGTCGTCGGCCATACCGACAGCATCGGCAGTGAAGCCGCCAACCAAGCACTCTCCGAGCGCCGCGCCCGCAGTGTTTCCGGTTATTTGCAGTCGCACGGCGTCGCCGCGCAGCGTCTGGTGGTCTCGGGCCGGGGCGAAACCCAGCCGGTCGATACCAACGACACCGAAGCCGGCCGTGCCAACAACCGCCGGGTGGAGATCACCCTGGTGCCGATTGCCCAGTAAACACGGAGTGCGTTTCACCGTAATCGAGGGATGGCTCAGGCCATCCCTTTTTCATTCGGGGCTGTGCGGCAGGCCGTCATCCAGATGCAGCCAGAGCTGGTGCGTGTCCCAGTTCACATGCGCCTGCGGCACACGATCAAGCGCATCGGCGAAATTGACAACGGTAATATGCAGTTCGCCCGGCCAACGTTCGGACTTGAAGAAGAGGGTCGAGCCGCAGTTTTCGCAGAAACCGCGATAGGCGTTTTCGGTGGCGCTGTACCAGCGCAGCACATCGGCCTCATCCTCGATGACGGCGTCCGCTTCGGCAAAGCCGGCCCAGGTCACGAAGGCGGCCCCGGCGTTTTTCTGGCAGAGCGTACAGTGGCAATGCGCCATCCACAGGCTCGGCAGCGCCACGGAAAATTTCAGTGCACCGCACAGGCAGGAGCCGTGCACGCGCGGCATCAGCGGGTCGGCAGTCCGGCGGTAACCCAGGCCAGCATTCCGCCATCAACGTTGATGGCATGGCTGCCAAGCAGCTGGCAGGCCATGGCGCTGCGGCCGCCGCTGCGGCAGATGACCAGAAGGCCATCACTGTCCGGATCAACGCCGGCTTTCACGAAGGCTTTCCGGCCGTTTTTCTGGATCAGTGAAAGCGGCACGTTGATTGCTCCCGGTGCCGAGACCGCATCGAATTCATCGGTTTCGCGCACATCGACCAGAGTCGCGCCGTTTTGATGGCGTTCGGCGGCTTCTTTGACCGGGACGGACTGTGACATGGCGAACATCCTTTTGAAAAATTTCGGAATCACATGATGATACCGCGGCGCGCTCACTCCGGCGAACAATACAGGTCGTGCAGGGTCTGGATGATGGTGGTGACCGGGCCGTCGGCCACCCGGTAAATCACGGTCTGTGCATTCTTCCGGAAACTCACCAGGTTTTTTTCGCGCAGCACGGCCAGATGCTGGGACAGCGCGGACTGGCTCAATGCCAGGCGTTGGTTCATCTGCGAAACGCTCAGTTCACCCTCGATCAGCATGCACAGGATACGCAAACGCTGGGCATTGGCGATCGCCTTGAGTAGCTCGGCCGCCGTCTCGGATTGGGCGACCATGGCATCGGCGGTAAAAAGCGAATGATTCTTATTCATACGCCTATTCTATCGGTAATCCAAGGAATTGCCAGCCGGCGTGAGGGTTCCGATTCAGGGACGCCGCTTTGGAACAGCCAAGGCGCGGTCGAGCTGCCGGTATTGGATGGCTTCGGCCAGATGCGCGGTTCCGATGGCAGGGCTTGCCGCCAGATCGGCGATGGTCCGGGCGACCCGCAGAATCCGGTAGGTGGCGCGCGCCGACAGCTGCAATGCGTTCATGGCCTTGTCGAGCAGCTCCTGGTTGGCGGCGTCCAACTGACAATGCGTTTTCAGATCTGCCTGCGAAAGATGGGCATTGCATACGCCGCTGCGTGCCATCTGCAGGTGCCGTGCGGCCATCACCCGGTCCCGGATGGCGGCACTGCATTCGCCCAGCGGCGCGTTCAGATGCAGCTCTTCGTGGCTCAGCCGGGTCATCGCCAGGTGGATGTCGATGCGGTCCAGCAACGGCCCGGACAGTTTGCCCCGATAGCGTTCAATCGCATCCGGCGTGCATCGGCAACGCCCCGAGCTGTCGCCGAACCAGCCGCAGGGGCAGGGGTTCATCGCCGCCACCAGCTGGAAGCGGGCCGGAAATTCCGCGCTGTTGGCGGCGCGTGAAATGCTGACTGTTCCCGATTCCAAAGGTTGCCGCAGCACCTCCAGGCTTTTCCGGTCCCACTCGGCCAGCTCATCGAGGAACAGCACGCCCTGATGCGCGAGCGAAATTTCGCCGGGTTTGGGCTGGGTGCCGCCGCCGGCCAAGGCCACGGCACTGGAGGTATGGTGCGGGCTACGGAACGGCCGTTGCCGGAAGCGGGTCAGATCCAGCCCTTTGCCCGACACCGAGGCGATGGCCGCGCTTTCGATGGCCTCTTCATCCGAGGCCGGAGGCAGGATTCCGGGCAGGCGCGAAGCCAGCAGGGTTTTGCCGCAACCCGGAGAACCGATCAACAGCATGTGGTGACCACCGGCCGCCGCGATTTCCATGGCCCGGCGCGCGCTGTGTTGGCCACGGACATCGGCCATGTCCGGCATCGGCGCATCGATGAATTCGAATGCCCCGGCGGCTTTCGGCAACTGCCGCTCGCCGCGCAGGTGATGCACCACCTCCATCAGCGTACGCGCCGTGTACAGGTGCTCGGCACGTGCCAGACCGGCTTCGGCGGCATTGCCGAGCGGCACGATCATGCGTCGACCGGCCTGCTTGGCCGCGAGTGCGGCCGGTAACACCCCGTCGATGGCACGCAGTTCGCCGGTCAGCGCCAGCTCGCCGATGAATTCATAGGCGTTCAGCGACTGCGGATCGATCGCGCCGTTGGCGGCCAGAATGCCGAGCGCCAGCGGCAGATCGAAACGGCCGCCGTCTTTGGGCAGATCGGCCGGCGCCAGATTGACCGTGATGCGCCGGTTGGGAAACTCCAGTTGCGCGCAGGATATGGCGGCACGCACGCGGTCGCGGCTTTCACGCACCGCCGCTTCCGGCAGACCGACCATATTAAGGACAGGCAGGCCGGCGGCGAGATAGACTTCGACGCGCACGGCCGGGGCCTGCACGCCGGACTTCGCCCGGCTGTGGACCAGTGCAAGAGACATGGGAAACCCCGCGGGAATGGGTTATTCGGCGGCGTCCTGAGAACGCAGGCGGGCTTCCAGTTGTTCGATGGTGCGCTCCAGCGCATCCATCTTTTCGCGGGTGCGCAAGAGCACGGCGCGCTGCACGTCGAATTCCTCGCGGGTGACCAGATCGAGCTTGGACAGACTCATCTGCAGCGTGGCTTTGATGTTCTGTTCCAGATCTTCCCGGGCCTGCTGCATGCCGGGCGGAACCAGGTTGCTGAGGCGGCGGGCCAAATCATCAATGGCGGCGAGATCGATCATGGGTGGTGCTCCGTGTGGGTTTCGCTCAGTGTGCCGGCCGGACCCGGGCGGGTCTGTCATCCGTTCTGCCGAAACGCCCGGTTATTTTCCTATAATTCGGTGGGAAAGCCCACCGGTTTCGCGGGATTTTCGCTATGCTGAGGATAAATCGGGAGATTCCTATGAAAATGGTGATGGCCATCATCAAGCCGTTCAAACTCGACGACGTGCGTGAAGCACTCAGCGAGGTCGGCGTGACCGGCGTGACGGTGACGGAAGTGAAGGGATTCGGGCGCCAGAAAGGCCACACCGAGCTGTACCGCGGCGCCGAATACGTGGTCGATTTCCTGCCCAAGATCAAACTGGAAGTGGCGGTCGCCTCCGACCAGCTCGAACGGGTGGTGGAAGCCATCCAGACTTCGGCCAACAGCGGCAAGATCGGCGACGGCAAGATCTTCGTGTACGAACTCGAGCGCGTGGTGCGCATCCGTACCGGCGAGCTGGACGGGGATGCGTTGTAAGCAAGGTCTTAGCCTTACCCGAATTCCTTCAGCCACTCCCTCGGCACCAGATAGTCACTGAGTTTCGCCTCGGCACTTCCCGCTTCCGGCGTGTATTGATATTCGAAACGCACGCGTGGTGGCAGGCTCATCAAAATGCTTTCGGTACGGCCGCCGCTTTGCAGGCCGAACAGCGTACCGCGATCCCACACTAAGTTGAATTCCACATAGCGCCCGCGCCGGTACAGCTGGAATTCGCGTTCGCGTTCGCCGTAGGGCGTGTTTTTGCGACGCTCCACGATCGGAATGTAGGCATCGACTCTTGTCGAAGCCGTCGGCATTGAAGTCGTCGAAGAATAGCCCGCCGACCCCCCGGGTTTCGTTGCGGTGTTTCAGGAAAAAGTATTTATCGCACCAGGCCTTGTGTTCGACATAACGGCTCGGGCCAAACGGGGCGCACAGATCATGCGCCACCGTGTGCCAGTGGCGGATGTCGTCATCGAACGGATAGAACGGGGTCAGATCGAAACCGCCGCCGAACCACCAGATCGGGTCGCGGCCTTCCGGCGTGGCCTGGAAGAAACGCACATTGGCGTGCGAGGTCGGCACGTACGGATTTTCCGGATGGATGACCAGCGAGACGCCCACCGCCTTCCACGGCGCGCCCGCCAGTTCCGGCCGATGCGCCGTGGCCGAAGCGGGCAGAGTATTGCCGGACACTTCCGAATAGCCGACGCCGGCCTGTTCGAACACCGCGCCTGCCTTCAGCACCCGCGAGCGTCCGCCGCCGCCTTCGGGGCGCTGCCAGCGGTCTTCGGCAAAATGGCCGCCGCCGTCACTGGCTTCCAGCGCGGCGCAGATGCGGTCCTGCAGGGATTGCAAATAATGGCTGACGGTGTCGAACGGGTTCATGGACGGAGCCGGTAATGGTCTGCGTCCATGATACCGCGCCCGTGGGCTTATAATGAACACGATGAGCTTGCCGACGACTCCGCCCGATATCCATTTCAGTGACGACTGCGCGCAAGCGATGCCGTTCCGCTTCCGCGGCGAAGGCGCCTTGCCCTGCACCTATCTGGCCGGCAACACCGCCGCCGAATGCTGGCACATGGGCCCGGATTACGGCTTCACCGCCCTGCATGTGCAGGAAAGCGGTGATCTGGTCTCCGACACCCGCGCGGCCTATACCGAACTGCTGAGCCGCGTCCGCAGCTCGGCGCATCCATTCCTGATCCGCATCTGGAATTATTTCGGCGACATCAACCTCGGCGACGAAGATGCCGAACGCTACCGCCAGTTCTGCGTCGGACGGGCGCAGGCGGTCGATGCCGAATTCAACAATCCGCCGCCGGCCGCCACCGCCATCGGTGCGTCCCGGCAGGACGGCCTGCATGTGATCGCGCTGTGCAGCAAGGAGCCGGCGATCGCCCTGGAGAATCCGCGGCAGACGCCGGCCTGGCAGTATCCGCGCCAGTACGGCAAGGTCTCGCCCGGCTTCTCGCGCGGCGCACTGCTCGAAGCCGGCAGCGCGCACCCGCTGCTGCTCGCCTCCGGCACCGCCAGCATCGTCGGCCACGCCTCGGTGCATGTCGGCGATGTCGCCGAACAATGCCGTGAAAGCCTGTGCAATCTGCGCGCTCTGCTCGATGTAGGCGAAAAACACGGGGGCGTACCGTTCGCTTTCGGCCAATGCCGTGCCCTGCGCGTGTATATCCGCGATCCGCAGCATCTGCAGGCGGTGCGCACGGTATTCGAAGCCAGCGGCCTGCCGCCGGAAAACATCGTGTATCTTCACGGTGACGTCTGCCGCCGCGAACTCGCGGTCGAGCTCGAAGGCGTCTTCGCCGCCTGATCCGTCCGGAGTTTTCTGCTATAGTCCGGCCTAAGCGCAGGGCAACGCCGCACCGCTGCGCCGCCATACACAAAGCGGCACTCAGGGGAAATCGCAATGGAAAACACTTCCACCACGGCGTGGTTCAAGCTTGCCGTTCTCTATCTTGTCGCCGGCGTCGCGCTCGGCCTGCACATGGCCAAATCCGGCGATCACGGCATGTATCCGGTGCACGCGCACATCAATCTGCTCGGCTGGGTCTCGATGGCCCTGTTCGGCCTGATCTACCGGCAGTTTCCGGCGCTGGCCGGCAACAAACTGGCGAAGGCGCACTTCTGGCTGTACAACCTGGCATTGCCGGTCAACATGGCGACCCTGTTCATGTATCTGGGCGGCAATGTTGCCATCGAGCCGGTGCTTGGCGTGGCGTCGATGGTACTCGGTCTGGCCATCGCCATTTTCGCCATCAATGTGGTGAAAAACGCGAAATAAGCCGTGCCCATGCGCTGAAAGAAAAGGCGCCTTGCGGCGCCTTTTCTCATTTCGCTTTCAGATTCGCTTCGAACAGCTCATAGATCCGCCGATACTGGTCGTACCAGCTTTCCGGCTGCACATAGCCGTGGCGCTCGAGCGGATAGGACGCCATCGTCCAGTTGCCCTTCTTCATTTCAATCAGACGCTGCGAAAGCCGCACCGAGTCCTGGTAGAACACGTTGTCGTCCATCATGCCGTGGCTGATTAAGAGCGCACCCTTCAGGTTCTGGACGTATTCGATCGGCGAGGATTTCCGGTAGGCTTCGGGATCGATGTCCGGGGTGTTCAGGATGTTGGCGGTGTATTCGTGGTTGTAGGTGGTCCAGTCGGTGACCGGGCGCAGCGCGGCGCCGGCCTTGAAGGCGTCCGGGGCGCGGAACAGGGCCATGAAACTCATGAAGCCGCCGTAGCTGCCGCCGTAGATGCCGACATTGGCCCGGTCGCCCTGGTGCTTGGCGACCATGTAATCGACGCCGTCGAGGTAATCCTCCAGTTCCGGATGGCCCATCTGCCGGTAGATGGCGGTGCGCCAGTCGCGGCCGTAACCTTCCGAGGCCCGGTAGTCCATGTCGAGCACCACGTAACCCTGTTGTACCAGCAGATTATGGAACATCTGCTCGCGGAAATAATTCGGGTAGCGTGCGCTCACGTTCTGCAGATAGCCGGCGCCGTGCACGAACATCGCGATCGGGTATTTTTTCCCGGCCTCGGCGTTTTTCGGACGGTACAGCTTGGCCCAGATCACCCCGGCGCCGTGTTTGGACGGCACCTGCACGTATTCCGGTTCGATCCAGCCGCGCGCCTTGAATTCGGCGCTGCGGGTATCGGTCAGTTTCCGGGTCTCGCCGCTGCCGGCATCGACCAATGCCAGCTGCGCCGGCAGATAGCTGCCGGAATAGCGCACGGCCAGACGTTTGCCGTCGGGCGACAGGCTGAAATCCTCGACGCCGTCGAGCGCGGTCACTTCGCGCAGATCGCTGCCGTCACGGTTGATCCGGCAGACTTCGTAATCGCCCGGCCAGCGCCGGTTGCACAGGAAATAGGCCCGGGTGCCGGCGGCATCCCACTGCACGCTGCTGGCCTCGTAGTTTCCGGAGGTCAGCATTTTCGCGGCCTTGCCCTCACCCACATACAGATGGCTGTAGCCGCTCTGTTCGGACAGGTACCAGAAACGGTTGTCGGGCAGGAAACCGTACTCGTTGAAGCTCCAGTTGATCCAGGCCGGATCGGTCAGGCGGTGGCGCACGTTCAGCTTGCCGCCGTCGAAATCGACACCGACCAGCCAGCGGTCCTTGTTGTCGACCGCCCGCACCATCAATGCGACCTGCGACCCGTCGCTGCTCCACACCGCCGGCGCCTCCATGCGTACCGCGCGGTTGCCTTTCAGCGGGTCGAGCTTCTGCGCCTTGCGCAGGCCCGCCAGCGGATCGGCGGCGATGCCGGGCAGGATGGATAAATCGAGTTCGCGCACACGCTGCGTGCGCACATCGACCAGCCACAGTTTCTGCGCCAGCGGCATGTTGCGGCCGACCCGCGTGCGCACGTTTTCGAATTCCTCGAAGCCGCTTTCGGTCACGTATTTCGGCATCTTGCCGGCCTGGCCTTCGTCGGCGCCTTTCTCGGTGGTGATGACCAGCGCGTAGCGGCCGTCCGGCGACAGCGAACTGCCGGAAACATCGACCTTGCCGCCGAGATAGGTGGCCGGCATCGCGCCGCTGCCGTCAGCGGCACGGCGTTCATCGCGGTCCTTGTTCAGGGCTTCGCGTTCGGCCTTCTGCCGGGCCAGTGTGGCGATCAGGCGGAGTTCATGCGCGCTTGCCGCGCTTGTCGGCGGGGTTTTCTTCGGATCGTTTTCCGTCTTCAGCTGCAGTACCGGTTCGATCAGGCCGTTCCGCGACGCAAACCAGTCGTTGCCGCGCTGGAACAGGACGCTGCCGTCGGTGCCGAACACCGGATTGGTTTCGGCTTCCGCGCTCCGGGTAATCTGTACCAGGCTGTTACTGCCAAGCTGACGCAGGAACACATCGCCCTGGCGCACGAATACGGCGCGCTGTCGGCTGCGGTCGAAACTCTGCTGGGCTTCGTCGAGCTGTGCCCAGCCCGTGTTCTCAACGCGTTGGCTGGCGCCGTCCGCACCCACGCGGTAGGTGGCACGCACCGGACTGCCGGTCAGTTTCTGGCGGTAGTACACGGTGCCGGAATCGGCCGACCACCAGGCCTGTTCGACCGGCGTGCCGATCCAATCCGGATGGGCCATGGCCTGGTCGAGCGTGATCGGCGTCTGCGCGCACACGGCGGTAGTGAAAACAAGGGCGGAAACGGACAAAAAGCGGCGGGCGGACATGCGGCATTCCTTGATGAAAACTCCCATAGCGTACCAAATAATAAAGGGCTTTCCTGAAAGCGCGTTGTAGAGGACAATGACGCAAAGGCCTTGGACCGCGTATGCCCGTTTTCGTCTACAAATCCCTGCGCAAACCGGATACCTACCTGTATTTGCCGAAAGCCGACGCTTTCGCATCCCTGCCCGAGACCGTCGCCGCGCCCTTGCAGCCCTGGCAGTTCGTGCTGGAGTTCGAACTCGCGCCCGGAAGGCGCCTGGCGCGCGTCGATGCCGCCGTGCTGCGCGCCAATCTCGATGCGCAGGGCTTCCACCTGCAGTTTCCGCCAAGCGTACTGGATCCTCTGGTCGCCGGGGGCGTGGGCGATGGCTGAGTTCGCCCTGCTGGCGCTGAAACTGGCCGTGTTTCATGCGGTCATGGCGGAGCTCTTGAAAGCCGGCGCCCATCCGAAACAGTGGCGCTTCCTGCCGACGCTGAAATCCATCGGCCATATCGCCGGAGCCTGGCTGCTGCTGCAATGCGGTCTGGCGCTGCTGTTGATCTGGCCGATCCAGGCCGTGCAGCAGACCCAGAGCCTGTTGTCGGCTTTGGCCCTGTCCGTTGCGGCGGGCGTCGTGGCGCTTGGCCTGCAGCGCATCTGGCCGAACTGGGCCCAATGGCAACAGGACTACCGGCAGGGCTGGCCGACCTTCGATGCCGCGCATCCGCTGTTCGCGTTCTGGCGATCGGCCTTGGCCGGAACCGTTCTGCTGGTGCTGGCCGCGCCGGCCTTGCTGAGCGCCGCCGGCTGGGCGTTCTGGCCGCAGGCGTCCAGTCTGTGGTTGCTCGGCTACGGCGTGATCGCCTTGCTTTGGCATGCGGTGGCGGTCAATATCCCCCTGCCGAAAACAGGGGCACCTGGCGAAACGGCAACAGCGGACGCCCCTGTGTCCGCCAAATCGGCGGTGCCATCGCTCGATCCGGATATCGCCCTGTTGCAGGCCGTGCACAACGGCCAGGTCGATGCCGCGCTGCAGGCGCTGGAAGCCGGCGCCAATCCGCATCAGTTGCCGACCGCCGGTGCCAAGGATCAGCGCAGCCTGATGATGATCGCCGGAACGCTCAGCGATCTACGCCTGATGCGCACTCTGATCGGCAAAGGCGTCGACGTGAATGCGTTCCATGCCGGACTGAATCCGCTGCTCAGCGCCACCCGCGACAGCTGGCACGGCCGCTCGGAAGCGGTCACCATGCTGTTGACCAACGGCGCACGCACCGACGTCACCGACGCCGACGGCAATACGCCCTTGCATCATGCCATGCGCAGTACCGACGCTGCCGTGGCCGCCCTGCTGCTGGATGCCGGCGCCGACATCGAGGCCGTCAATACCGAAGGGTTTACGCCGCTGGCGCTGGCCTGCCAGGCCGCGAATTGGCGCATTGCCCGCTACATGCTCGAACGCAAGGCCAAAGTCGAACCGGCCGGAGCGGTGCCGGTGATGATCGCCGCCGCCGGTGCCGAAGACGATGAAATCGGCATCCGCCTGCTGCACAAACACAAAGCCAAGGTCGATGTCCGGAATGCCGCGCAGATGACACCGCTGATGGTGGCCGCACAGGCCGGGCTGACCGAGGTGGTGTCGGCACTGCTCGAGCTCGGCGCCCAGGTCAATGCCCAGGACGATGCCGGAATAACGGCCTACATGCTGGCCGCGCAGGCCGGCGAAGTCGAAGTGCTCAAGCGCCTGCAGGCGCAGCCGAAACTGGCCCGTGCGGCCGTGGATGCGCAGGGCCGCAGCGCATTGGACCACGCGCTGGCCAGCGGCCGCTGGTCGGCCGTGGCCTGCATCGATCCGGCCTATGCCCTGCCCGAGCACCTCAGTGAGGCGCCGTTGCCCGAGCGCCGCAGCACCGGCGGGCAGCAGCTGTTTACCGTGCTCGGCGCCGGCGACACCGCCGCGGCCGACGAGCTCCTGCGTGCCGGGCTGCAGCCGTCGGCGACGGAATGGGGCGAGTTGCTGTTGTCGTTCTGCCAACAGGATCGCCGCGAGGTCATCCATTGGTTGCTGGCCAACGGCGCCGGTCTGTTCAGTGTCGACAGCCAGGGCCGCAGCGTGTACCGGCGCCTGATGGCCGGGACCCAGAACCTGGCGGCACTGCTCGGCCACCTGCTGGCGCTGCCCGTGGCCATTACCGGCCACGGCAGTCTGGCGGCGTATCTGGAGTGCTGTCTGCGCAATGATTTCCACCGGCGCGCCGATGAACAGATTGCCCTGCAGTTGTTGCAACAGGGTGCCGATCCGTTCGGTGCGCAGACCGGTGCGCCGCCGCCGTTGGCTTTGGCGGTGCGCCTGGGTTGGCAGCGCGTGGTCGATGCCCTGCTGGCCTGCGGTGTCGATGTCAATGCCCCGGATGCTGCCGGACTGACCGCCCTGCACCATGCCGCACAACTCGGCCGCGATGGCATGCTGAAGGCGCTGATCAATGCCGGCGGCGATCCCGAGCGCCGGGCCTGCGATGGACAGAGTGCCCTGGGACTGGCTCTGCTCAACGGCAATGGCGAGGCCGTGCTCTGGCTGTCGTGGCCGAACTGGCGGCTGCCCGGACGCAAGCTGTGCGGCATGGATGTTCCGGCGGCGGTTCTGGCCGGCGATGCCGAGGCATTGAAGCGTCTGTTGCTGCTCGGCCTGCCGGTGAATGCACTTGACAGCAAGGGATCGACGGCACTGATCCACGCCTGCGGCCAGGGCCAGACCGCATTGGTGCGTCTGCTGCTCGCGCACGGTGCCGATCCCGGGCGCGCGGCGGCCAGCGGTGCCAATGCCATCTGGGCCGCGTTAAGCCAGGCACATACCGACGTCCTGCAGGAATTGCTGATGGCCGGTGCCGACGTCAATCAGCCCGTGGCCGGGTATCCGCCCTTGCAGCTGGCCTGCGCGCTCGGCAGCACGGAACATGCGGCGATGCTGCTTGAATACGGTGCCGATGTGCAGGCCAGAGACGGCCAGCTGCAGACTGCCCTGCATGCCGCTGCCGCTTTCCTGGCCTCCGACAAGGCCAAGCTCGATTCGGTGTTGCTCATCGACAGCCTGCTACGGGCCGGTGTGGCCGCCGATGCCGCGGACAAACACGGCCAGACCGCACTGCATCTGCTGTGTGGTGCCGGCCTGCAGAAAGCGCAGGGCCTGAAAGAGGCCCTGGTGCTGTCCGCGCTCGACCGTCTGTTGCAGGATGCGCCAACCGTCGATGCGCTCGATGCCCGCGGTTTCACGCCCCTGCATCATGCCGCGGCCCGCGGGTACAGCCAATTGGCCGGACGTCTTCTACGCGCCGGTGCCGACCGTCAGCTGCGCGACAATCTCGGCCGCAGCGCCTACGATTTCGCGGTCATGGGCGGTTTTTCGGAAACCGCCAATCTGCTGCAGGACCGGCCCGAGCGGGTCGACATCGCCAGCCTGCTGATCAAGAAAGATCAGGGCTGACCGGAATCCGGCCGGTCCAGGCGGTCGGCATCGAACAGGGCTTCCAGCTCGCGGTACGCTTCCTCGGCACTTGCAATCAGCGCGGCCTCGTTGTCATGCACCAGATACTGTTCGGCCAGGATGTGTTCGTCGTGCTCGAGGAACAGCCGTGCGTATTCCTCGGCGCGCTCGTGGCGGATGCCGAGGCCGATGAAGGCCAACTTGCCGATTTCGACGCTGGAGTGCAGGGTTTCACGGATGGCGGCAACACCCAAATCCATCAGGCGGAAGGCATGCTGGCGGTTGCGCGCCCGCGCGATGATGCGCAGTTCAGGGTAGTGCCGCTTCGCCAGGCGCGCGATTTTCAGATTGGTTTCGGGATCATCGGCCGTGATGATCAGCAGATCGGCGCCGGCGATGTGCGCCGACTGCAGCACCTCCAGACGCGCCGGATCGCCGAAGTAGATCATGTTGCCGAACTTGCGCGACAGCGCCACCTGCTCGACGCTGTTCTCGAGCGCGATGAACGGAATCTTGCGGGCGCCGAGCATGCGGCCGACGATCTGGCCCATGCGCCCGAAGCCGGCGATGACCACGCGCGGGTGGCCGTCGTCGATGGTGTCGTAGACCGGCGCGGCGGTTTCCAGCGGGTGCCGGTTGAAATACGACTGCAGCAGGGTCAGCAGCACGGGCGTCAGCGCCATGCTGATGCCGACCGCCGCGACCAGACGGTCGCGCAAAAGGGCCTCGATCAGGCCGAAGCGGACCGCGTCGGCGAACACCACGAACGCGAACTCGCCGCCCATGGCCATGCTTGCCGCCAGCAGTACCGCTTCCCGGCGGCCGATACGGCATTGCCGGTAACCCAGCAACAGCAATACCGCGGCCTTGACCGTCATCAGCAGCACGACGCCAAGACCGATCAGCAGCGGATCGGCCATGACCGTCGGCAGATTGACGGTCATGCCGACCGAAATGAAGAACAGTCCGAGCAGCAGGCCCTTGAACGGCTCGACCTGGGCTTCGATTTCATGCCGGAATTCCGAGTCGGCCATGAGCACGCCGGCCACGAAGGCGCCCAGCCCCATCGACAGGCCGACCGAATGCATCAGCCAGCCGGTGCCGACGACGACCAGCAGCGCGGTGGCGGTGAAGATTTCGCGCATCTGGGTCCAGGCCACGGCCCGGAACAGCTGGCGCATCACGTAGCGGCCGAGCAGGATCAGCAGCAGCAAGACCAGAATGGCGGTCAAGGCCATGCTGCCGGTGGATTGGTCATTGCCGGATTGGGCATGGCCGAGCAGGGGAATGGCCGCCAGCAGCGGAATGGCCGCGATGTCCTGGAACAGCAGGATGCCGAAAGCGGCCTTGCCGTGCGCGGAATTCAGCTGTTTGCGTTCGGCCAGCAACTGCAGCACCACCGCCGTCGACGACAGCGCAAGGGCAATGGCCACGATCACCGCGCTCTGCCAGCGCAGCCCGAAGGCCAGCAGGACGGCATACAGCAATGCCGCGCTGAGCAGCACCTGCACCCCGCCGGCAATGAAGATGCGGTGGCGCATCTGCCACAGACGCGGCGGCGACAGCTCCAGCCCGATGATGAACAGCATCATCACCACGCCCAGCTCGGAAATGGCCAGGGTGCTGTCCGGATCGCTGATGACCGCAAACCCGTATGGGCCCAGCAGCAGACCGACGAACAGATAACCGAGGACGGCACTCAAACCGAATCGGCGGAAAATCGGAACCGCAAGCACCGAGGCCAGCAGGAACCAGAGCGCGTCGATCAGGCCGGAATCATGCATGGAAATCCAAGGTTGCGCCGCGCCGCTGCGGCCTGTCTAGAGTATAAACTCTGCAATGAATTCTGCTAGACTCAATCGGTACGGCGCGGCACAGCGCCGGCAGGCGTCATCCGAATTCAGGGGTTAGAAAATGCATCGTACGTTTCAAGTCTGTGGCTTTCTGCTGTCCCTGCTGCCCGCGCTGGCGATGGCGCAGAACACCGAATACACCCGGCGGTTGACCGGCACCATCGATGTTTCCGCGGCCGGCCAGGTGCAGACCTATACCCTGCAGTCCGCCGGGGTGCCGGCCATCGATCAGGGCCTCGGCAATCTGGTCGAGTCGTGGTCGTTCAAGCCGCAGACCGGTATCGCGCCCAAGCCGGTTCGTGCCGAATTCCAGATCACCCTGCTCCGCAGCAGTCCGGAGGACCGCAGTTATTCGGTCAAACGCGTCGAATTCTTTCCGGAAAACGCCCGGATCACCGTGCGCGGCGCCAGTACCGCCGAGGACATGGCCTACTGCAAACAGGCCGATGCCGCACCGCGCCGCGATGTGATCTGTCCGGCCCTGCTGCCGGCCAATGCCGATCTGGCCGCCTCGGCCATCAGTGCCGAAGCCTATGTCGCCATCCGCCGTACCGATGCCGGCCCGGAAGCGGCACTGGCAAGCCTATCCCTGTACGGTAGCCAGAACAGCAAGCTGATCAACAAGGCTGTGCCGCTGGCGAAGAAGGAATTCGCCGCCGCCGCCATGAGCTGGGCCAACAAGAACGCCGCCGCCTTCCTGCAGGACCGCGACTACTTCGTGACCCGGGTCGAATTCGTGCAGTCCAATAACCGGCTGGCCTGGCG
>NZ_JAPDUI010000018.1 GCF_025980345.1 Arenimonas sp. GDDSR-1
GCGCCGAAGCAAGCTGCAGTGATCGGCTTGCCTGCACCGCGGCTTTCCCGTAAAATAGCCGTTCTTGGGCGATTAGCTCAGTGGTAGAGCATTGCCTTCACACGGCAAGGGTCGCAGGTTCGAACCCTGCATCGCCCACCAAGAAAAACCCCGCAGTCGCGGGGTTTTTTATTGCCGCTCGATCGGCAGTCCGAATTTCCACATCGAGCTGAGCTGCTCGGCCTCGGCGATCTCATCGGCATTCATGGACTTGGCCAGAAGATCACGCGGTTTGCTGGCCGGGTAGTGCCCGTTCATGATTGCCACGTTGTACCAGGCGTAGGCCAGCACCACATCGCGTTTGAGGCCTTCACCTTTGGCGTACATCTGACCCAGTTCGAACTGGGCGGCCATCTGCCCCTGCTGGGCCGCTTTGGTAAACCATTGCGCCGATTCGGTGATGCTGCGCGGAACGCCATCGCCTTTTTTCAGTTTCATGCCCAGATCGTACTGGCTGTCCTTGTCGCCCTGTTCGGCGCCCATCCGGTACCAGCGCAGGGCCTCCTGTTTGCTTTCCTTTACGCCCTGCCCGGAGGCGTACATGAAGCCGAGGGCGCTCTGTGAGTAGGCATTGCCGTTTTCGGCAGCTTTCTGGAACCACGTTGCGGCCTGCGCATAATCCTGGGCGGTATCCCGGCCACGGTAGTATTTGATGGCGAGGAACATCTGCGAGTTGGCGTGGCCCTGTTCGGCGGCACGGGTATACCAATACAGGGCCGCCTTCGGATCCCTCGGGGCCTTCTCGCCGGTGTCATACAGCAAGGCCAATTTGTACTGGGAGATCAAATGTCCCTGTTCGGCGGCTTTCTGGTACCACTGCATGGCCTCGGGAACATTCTCGGGTACACCTTTGCCTCCGTAATGCAATTGACCCACCTGGTATTGCGCCTCGGCATCTCCGGCAGTCGCTTTGGCGGTATAGGCGGCCATGAGCTTTTTATAGAGCTTTGCCGCTTCGCCGGCATCCTTGCGGACCCCGATGCCGTATTCGTACATATAGGCCAATTGCGCCTGTGCCGGGGCATAGTTCTTCTTTGCCAGCGGACTCAGGAGCTTGACGCTTTGCCCGTAATCCTGCCGGGCATAGGCCATCAGGGCCGCATCGAAATTGTCGGATGCGGCGTCAGGTGCGGCGATTGCCGTGACGGGAAGGGCCAGAGCCAAAAAAAGGGCAATGTATGCCCCGGGCGGTCTAAAGATCATGCGCGCATTTTACGCAAGCCCTTGAGGACAATTGTAAAGATTGCGTTCCGGAGCCGGAAATCCGGCTCCGGCATTCATGGCCTGCTCAGCTGATCTGATCGGCAGCGAAGCGGGCATCGAGGAAATCCATGGCATCCTGGACTTTCACGCGGGTCGCACGTTCGAAGGCATCGGCGGCGGCCTGTTCGTCATCCGCATCCAGCAAAAGGATCATCTGCGCGTGTTCGGCATGCACGATCGGCATGTTCGGTGCCAGCTTGAGTGCGGTCTTCATGTGTTCCTCAGCGGCTTTGCGTTTGGCGCCGTAAGTCAGGCCGGCAAGCGTACCGCCGACCTTGCTGACGATTTCGGCATGCCACAGTGCGCTCGCGAGGTGGGCCTCGGCATGCTTGGGATCGAGTTTCAGGCAGGTGTCCAGAGCCGTTTTGACTTTGCCGGCCAGTCCCATTTTCAGGGCTTTGGCAATGGACAGCCCTTGTCCGTAACGCCCGTATCCGAAAGCCATGCGGTAGTGGCTGTTGGCTTCCTTGGGCAACGCCAGTACGGCCTGTTCACCGATTTCAGCGGTCTCCTGGAAGCGGACGAGCTTATCGTCGTCTTTTTTGACCAGATATGTGGCGTGAATACCCAAGGCTTTGGCGGCAACGCTCGCGCCGACGGGGCCGAGAG
Organism: Arenimonas sp. GDDSR-1; assembly: GCF_025980345.1. Lineage (GTDB taxonomy): Bacteria > Pseudomonadota > Gammaproteobacteria > Xanthomonadales > Xanthomonadaceae > Arenimonas. Next base: position 1,912 of record NZ_JAPDUI010000018.1, read on the forward strand.
CGATGCCTTGCTGATAGGCCTGCTCAAATTCACCGGCATGGAAGGCGCGCCAGGCGCTCTGCAGCTGCTCGGCGAGATCGGCGGCGGCGAGCCCTTTGGGGGCCGATTTGCCGGCTGATTTGATCAGCTGCGCCGCGCGTTTGTCATCCGGATAGGGTTCGCCGTCTCCAACATGCAAGGATTTCCAGGCTTTCGCCAAGGCCGGGCCATCGTAGAAAAAGGCCTTGTTCGGGCTGGGAAATACGGTCCATGCGGATTTTTTGGTGGCCATGCGGTGCTCCTAGGCGTGGGATTTCTGGGCGGCGGCAAAAGCCGCCAGCTGTTCGGGTGTGGCCTCGCGCTGGAATTTCGTTTTCCATTCGGAAAACGGCATGCCGTAAACGATGCTGCGCGCCTGTTCCTTGTCCATCGGCAGACCATGGGCTACGGCGGCTTCCTGATACCACTGCGAGAGGCAATTGCGGCAGAACCCGGCCAGAATCATGAGGTCGATGTTCTGGACATCGGGGCGGTCTTCCATCAGATGCTTGACCAGGCGCCGGAAAGCGGCGGCCTCCAGTTCGGTGTTCAATCGTTCGGTGTCCATCGGTTTTTTCCACTCCGGATGCGAGATAATAGCCTAACACCAGAACCGGACACGGATGGACCATGACGGCCAAAGTATTGGATGGTAAACGCATTGCCGACGCATTGCTGGATGATCTGGCGGAGCGGGTGCGTGCCCGTGTCGAGGCCGGACGGTCCCGTCCGGGCTTGGCCGTGGTTCTGGTCGGCAATGACCCGGCCTCGGGCGTATACGTCCGCAACAAACGACGCGCCTGCGAACGTGTCGGCATCCATGCCCATGATTACGATCTGCCTGCGGAAACCACGGATGCCGAGTTGGTCGATTTGATCGACCGCCTGAACGCCGATCCCCGAATCCACGGCATTCTGGTGCAGCTGCCTTTGCCGGACGGCAGAGACGGCACATGGCTGATCGACCGGATTGATCCCAACAAGGATGTCGATGGCTTCCATCCGACCAATGTCGGCCGCCTCGCATTGCGTCAGTTCGGTCTGCGGCCCTGCACGCCACGCGGCATCACAACCCTGCTGGCCTATACCGATCAGCCGGTGCGCGGCCGCAATGCCGTCATCGTCGGTGTCAGCAATCATGTCGGCCGTCCGATGGGCCTGGAGCTGCTGATTGCCGGCTGTACGGTAACCTCGTGCCACAAATTCACCCCGAAAGCCGTGCTGGAAGCCCATGTCCGGCAGGCCGACATCCTGGTGGTGGCGGTCGGCAAGCCGGCGATGATTCCCGGCGAGTGGATCAAGCCCGGGGCTGTGGTCATCGATGTCGGCATCAACCGCTTGGATGACGGGCGATTGTGCGGCGATGTCGAATACGCGGCCGCCGCCGAACGCGCCAGCTGGATTACGCCGGTGCCCGGCGGCGTCGGCCCGATGACCGTGGCCACACTCATGCAGAATACGCTGGAAGCCTGCGAATCCATCGACCGTTAAGCTGACGGGGGCACCCGCAATCGGGTATAATGGATTGCTTCACAAGCTCGGAGCTGTCCATGCTGCGCATTCTCGCTGAAGCCCTCACGTTCGATGACGTGTCCCTCGTTCCCGCGCACTCTTCGGTCCTGCCGAAAGACGTCCGTCTGGCCACACAACTGACCCGCAACATCCGCATCAATCTGCCGATCGTCTCGGCGGCGATGGACACCGTGACCGAAGCCCGTCTGGCCATCGCCATGGCCCAGCTCGGCGGCATCGGCATCCTGCACAAGAACATGAGTGCCGCCGAACAGGCCGCGCATGTGGCGATGGTCAAGAATTTCGAGGCCGGAGTCATCCGCGAGCCGTTCACCGTCGGTCCGGACACCACCATCGGCGAAGTACTGAAATTGACCCGGGCCCGCAACATTTCCGGCGTGCCGGTGGTCGATGGCGGCCAGCTGGTCGGCATCGTCACCAGCCGTGACATGCGCTTCGAGAAGAAGCTCGATGACCCGGTCCGCAACATCATGACCAAGAAAGACCGTCTGGTCACCGTGTCGGAAGGCGCCAGCGATGACGAAGTGCTGGCATTGATGCACAAGCACCGCATTGAAAAAGTACTGGTGGTCAACGACGGCTTCCAGCTGCGCGGACTGATTACCGTAAAAGACATCCAGAAGGCCCGCGACAATCCGAACGCCGCCAAGGACGCCAGCGAACAGCTGCTGGTCGGTGCCGCGGTCGGTGTCGGCGGCGATACCGAAGCCCGCGTTGAAGCACTGGTCCATGCCGGCGTCGATGTCATCGTAGTCGACACCGCGCATGGCCATTCCCAGGGCGTGCTCGAACGCGTGGCCTGGGTCAAGAAGCATTTCCCGAACGTGGATGTCATCGGCGGCAATATCGTCACCGCCGATGCCGCCCTGGCCTTGCTGGACCATGGCGCCGATGCGGTGAAAGTCGGCGTCGGTCCGGGCTCCATCTGCACCACGCGCATCGTGGCCGGTGTCGGCGTGCCGCAGATCACCGCGGTGTCGATGGTGGCGGAAGTCCTGAAGGGCCGCATTCCGCTGATCGCCGACGGCGGCATCCGTTATTCCGGCGACATCGCCAAGGCGCTGGCCGCCGGCGCGTCCAGCATCATGATCGGCGGCCTGTTCGCCGGCACCGAAGAGGCTCCCGGTGAAGTCGAACTGTTCCAGGGCCGCAGCTACAAGAGCTACCGCGGCATGGGTTCGCTCGGTGCGATGGAGCAGGGCAGCAAGGACCGCTATTTCCAGGATGCTTCCGATGCCGACAAACTGGTGCCGGAAGGGATTGAAGGCCGGGTCCCGTACCGTGGCCATCTGGGTTCGATCGTGCATCAGCTGGCCGGCGGCATCCGCGCCTCCATGGGTTATGTCGGCTGTGCCACCATCGAAGAAATGCGCACCAAACCGAAATTCGTACGCGTGACCAACGCCGGCACACGCGAAGCGCACGTGCACGACGTACAGATCACCAAAGAACCGCCGAATTACCGCGCAGGCTGAAATGACCGACATTCACAGTGACAAGATCCTCATCCTCGATTTCGGGGCGCAGTACACGCAGCTGATCGCCCGCCGCATCCGCGAGGCCGGGGTGTACTGCGAAATCTGGGCCTGGGACCACAATCCGGCCGACATCGCCGCCTTTGCGCCCAAAGGCATCATCCTGTCCGGCGGCCCGGAATCGACCACCGAGGCCGATTCGCCGCGTGCTCCCGACGAAGTATTCACGTTGAAAGTCCCGGTACTCGGCATCTGCTACGGCATGCAGACCCTGGCCATGCAGTTCGGCGGTTTGGTCGAATCCGGCCATCACCGTGAATTCGGGGCCGCCGTGGTCAAGATCGACCGGCCGTGCGCATTGCTTGACGGCCTGAACGACGCCACCGGCCAACCGCCGCGCTTGAACGTGTGGATGAGCCACGGCGACCGCGTCACCCGCGTGCCGGCTGGTTTCACCGTGACCGCCTCGACCGACACGGTGCCGATCGTGGCCATGGCCGATGAAGCCCGACGTTATTATGGTGTGCAGTTCCATCCGGAAGTCACCCATACCCGGTCCGGCGAAGCCCTGCTGGCGCGCTTCGTCAAGGACATTTGCGGCTGCCGCGCCTTGTGGACGGCTGCCAACATCATCGATGACCAGATTGCGCGCGTACAATCGCAGGTCGGCGAGGACGAAGTACTGCTCGGCCTGTCGGGCGGCGTTGATTCCTCGGTGGTCGCGGCCCTGCTGCACAAAGCCATCGGCACCAAACTCACCTGCGTATTCGTCGACACCGGCCTGCTGCGCTGGCAGGAAGGCGATCAGGTCATGGCCATGTTCGCCGAGCACATGGGCGTCAAGGTCATCCGGGTCAATGCGGCCGACCGCTATTTCGCCGCGCTAAAAGGCGTGGACGAACCCGAAGCCAAGCGCAAGATCATCGGCCGTCTGTTCGTGGAGATTTTCGAAGAAGAATCGGCCAAGCTCAGCAATGTGAAATGGCTGGCGCAGGGCACCATTTACCCGGATGTGATCGAGTCGGCCGGCAGCAAAACCGGCAAGGCGCATGTCATCAAGTCGCATCACAACGTCGGCGGCCTGCCCGAACACATGAAGCTCGGTCTGGTCGAACCCCTGCGCGAGCTGTTCAAGGACGAAGTCCGCCGCATTGGCGTTGAACTCGGACTGCCGCCGCACATGGTGTACCGCCACCCGTTCCCCGGTCCCGGGCTGGGTGTCCGCATTCTGGGCGAAGTCAAACCCGAGTTCGCCGAGCTGCTGGCCAAGGCCGATGCCATTTTCATCGATGAGTTGCGGCAATCCGGTTGGTACGACAAAACCTCGCAGGCCTTCGCGGTGTTTCTGCCGGTCAAATCGGTCGGCGTGGTCGGTGATGCCCGTGCTTACGAGTGGGTCATTGCCCTGCGTGCCGTGGAAACCGTGGACTTCATGACCGCCCATTGGGCGCATCTGCCCTACGAACTCTTGGGAACCGTTTCCAACCGTATTATCAATGAGTTGAAAGGCGTTTCTCGTGTGGTTTATGACATTTCCGGCAAGCCGCCGGCCACCATTGAATGGGAATGATGGCGGAATTCAATACGCAGGATACGGCTTGGATGACCCAAGCGCTGGCCCAGGCCGAGGCCGCCGAGGCCATGGATGAAGTCCCGGTAGGTGCGGTTCTGGTCAGCGCCGATGGCGTCCTGCTCGCCGCCGGCCATAACCGGACGGTATCGAATTCCGACCCCTGCGCCCATGCCGAAATCGAGGTATTGCGGGCCGCCGGCAAGGCCTTGGGGAATTACCGGCTGTTGGGGACCACCCTGTATGTCACCCTGGAACCCTGTGCCATGTGTGCCATGGCGCTCGTGCATGCGCGGGTCAAACGAGTGGTTTATGCCGCTGCAGACCCCAAAACCGGCGCCTGCGGTTCGGTCTTTGATGTTTTGAGCGATCCGCGCCATAACCACAAGGTCGAAGTGCAGGGCGGTTTGTGCGGCGAAGAGGCCGGCAGCCGGCTCAGCGCCTATTTCAAAGCCAAGCGCCGGACGGGTTAACGCATTTCTTCTTCGATTTCGGCCTCGAAGCTCTTCACCGAGGCCCACACTTCACGGCCCAGGTAAAAGGCGGCGCCGAACAGGAACAGCATGCCCGCCAGTCCGAAGCCCGTAGGCAGCAGCGAGAGGCGGTTGCCGCTGAAGGCATCCACGGCCAACGCCAGACTGGTCACGATGAAGCAGCCGAGCGCGCAGTACAGGAACAGGCAGGCGCGCAGCAGGAAGTTGCTGCGTTTGCGGTGGCGCAGAATCTGGTTTTCCAGCGAGGGCTGGTTGCGCGCGTTCTCATTCCACTTCCGGAGCAGGATGCGCAGACGGTCGACCACCCGGGCCAGCCGGTTATTGGCGGACAGCAAGAGCGAGCCGGTCGCCGCCATCAGCAAGGCCGGCGCCAGCATGGCGGTAAGAATCGAGTAGTGACTGCTGATTCCGGGTGTCATGGTCGGTGTCCGTCGGGATTTGTTACAGTATAAACACAGCCAAGGACCGCCTGATGACCGACGACCGTAAAAACCGCTTGATCTGGATCGATTGTGAAATGACCGGGCTGGTTCCGGAAGAAGACGATCTTCTGGAAATCGCCGTCGTCATCACCGATGCCGAATTGAACGTTCTGGCCCGAAGTCCGGAGTTCGCCATCCGCCATCCGCTGGCCACGCTGGAAGCCATGGATGACTGGAACCGCAACACCCACGGCAAGTCCGGGCTCTGGCAGCGCGTACTGGAAAGCCCCCATGACACCGCGCAGGCCGAGGCGCACATGCTGGCCTTCCTCGCCGAATGGGTGGATGCGAAAGCCTCGCCGATGTGCGGAAATACCATCTGCCAGGACCGCCGCTTTCTGGCACGGCTGATGCCGCGTCTGGAAGCTTATTTCCATTACCGGAACGTCGATGTATCGACCTTGAAGGAACTCTGCCGGCGCTGGAATGCGCCGCTATTGAACGGTTTCATCAAGAGCGGGGCGCATACGGCATTGGCCGACATCGAAGAGTCGGTGGCGGAACTGAAGTACTACCGCCAGTTCATGGGCCAACTGGGCGGCGCGGCAAACACGACGCCCTGAGCCTGCAAAGCCGCAACCTCAGCTGTCGGCTTTCAGTTTCGCCAAGCGCAGCCAGGTGTCGATGACGGTGTCCGGATTCAGCGAAACCGACTCGATGCCCTGCTGCAGCAGCCAATCGGCCAGATCCGGGTGATCGGAGGGGCCCTGGCCGCAGATGCCGATGTATTTGCCCTTGCGCCGTGCCGCTTCGATGGCCAATGACAGCAGCTTCTTGACCGCCGGATTGCGCTCGTCGAACAGGTGCGCCACGATGCCGGAGTCGCGGTCCAGTCCGAGCGTCAATTGCGTCAGGTCGTTGGAGCCGATCGAGAAACCGTCAAAAATGTCGAGGAATTCGTCGGCCAGCAGGGCGTTGGACGGCACTTCGCACATCATGATGACCTTGAGGCCATTCTCGCCGCGTTTCAGGCCGTTGGCTTCGAGGATATCGATGACCTTCCGGCCTTCCTCGAGGGTACGCACGAACGGAATCATGATCCAGCAATTGGTCAGGCCCATGTCTTCACGGACTTTCTTGACCGCGCGGCATTCCAGGGCGAAGCAGTCGCTGAAGCTGGGGTCGATGTAGCGGGAAGCGCCGCGGAAGCCGATCATCGGGTTTTCTTCGTGCGGCTCGTACTGCTCGCCGCCGATCAGATTGGCGTATTCGTTGGATTTGAAATCGGATAGGCGCACGATCACCGTTTCCGGGGCGAACGCGGCCGAGAGGGTGGCGATGCCTTCGGCCAGACGCTCGACATAGAACGCGACCGGATCGGCATAGCCGGCCATCAACGGACGGATCTGGGCTTTGACCGATTCCGGCTGGTTGTTGAAATCGAGCAGGGCTCTCGGATGCACGCCGATCTGGCGGGCAATGATGAACTCCAGGCGGGCCAGACCGATGCCTTGGTTCGGCAATTGGGCGAAGTCGAAAGCCCGTTCCGGATTCCCGACATTCATCATGATCTTCAAGGGCGCGGGCGGCATGTTGTCGAGGTCGGTGACGATTTTCTCGAAGGGCAGGATCCCGTTGTAGATGAAGCCGGTGTCGCCCTCGGCGCAGCTTACCGTGACCGGCGAACCGTCAGGGATGCGGTCCATGGCGTCGCCGCAGCCGACCACGGCCGGGACGCCGAGCTCACGCGCGATGATGGCGGCATGGCAGGTCCGGCCGCCACGGTTGGTGACAATGGCCGAAGCCCGTTTCATGATCGGTTCCCAGTCCGGATCGGTCATGTCGGCGACCAGAACATCGCCGGGCTGGAGCTTGTCCATTTCGGCAATGCTGCGGATGACGCGGGCCGCGCCGGCGCCGATCTTGTGACCGATGGAACGGCCTTCGACCAGTACTTCGCTTTTGCCGCCGAGATGGAAGCGCTCGATCTGGGTATGCTTGCCGCGGGATTTCACCGTTTCCGGACGGGCCTGAACGATATACAGCTTGCCGGTCACGCCGTCCTTGGCCCATTCGATGTCCATCGGACGCTGGTAATGCTCCTCGATCACCAGAGCCTGACGCGCCAGCTCCTCGACATCGGCATCGCTGATGCAGAAGCGGTTGCGGAGATCCTCCGGGGTCGGTTCATTGCGGACGCGCTCGCCGGCGTTTTCCGAATAGACCATGCGGATCTGTTTGCTGCCGAGGGTGCGGCGCAGAATGGCGTGCTTGCCTTGGCGCAGGGTCGGCTTGTAGACGTAGAACTCGTCCGGATTGACCGCGCCCTGCACGACGTTTTCGCCGAGACCGTAACTGGCGGTGATGAACACCGCATCGCGGAAGCCCGATTCGGTATCGAGCGTGAACAGCACGCCGGAGGATCCGATATCGGAACGCACCATCAGCTGAACGCCGGCCGAGAGGAACACATCTTCGTGCTTGAATCCGTGGTGGACGCGGTAGGCGATGGCGCGGTCGTTGTACAGCGAGGCGAACACCTCCTTGACCTTGGCGACCACATCCTCCACGCCGGTGACGTTCAGGAAGGTTTCCTGCTGGCCGGCAAAACTCGCGTCCGGCAGGTCTTCAGCCGTCGCCGAAGAACGGACGGCGACGGAGACCTCATCGGCGCCGGCACGACGGCACAGTTCGGCATAGGCTTCGCGGATGGCGGCATCGAGTGCCGGCTGCAGCGGGGCATCCATGACCCACTGGCGGATTTCACGGCCGACATCCATCAGGGTGCCGACATCATCGATGTCCAGGCCATCCAGACGATCGTAGATGCGCTGGGTCAGGGTATTGAAACGGATGAATTCCTCGAACGCATCGGCCGTGGTGGCGAAGCCGCCGGGCACCGAAACGCCGAGCTGGCCGAGGTGGCCGATCATTTCGCCGAGGGAGGAGTTTTTGCCGCCGACTTGCGCCAGATCGGAAAGACGGAGGTGGTCCAGCCAAAGTACCGGGGGGGTCAAAGCGCATCTCCTGGGCGAATTCAGAGCCGATATTATAGCCGAATGCAAACGTATGCATCCTGCATATTCCAAAGTTCACAATTGGGGCACAATAGGGCTTGCGACCCTCAGGAGCACGGCACGCATGCGACCCGTTTTCTACATATCGGACGGCACCGGCATCACCACCGAGACCATCGGCCACAGTGTACTGGCGCAGTTCCAGGGCGTGCAGTACAGCGCGCGGCGCATTCCCTTCGTCGACAGTATGGACAAGGCGATGCATGCCGCGGCGGTCATCGAGGCCGAACAGGAGCGCAGCGGGCACCGTGCACTGGTGTTCACCAGCCTGGTCGATCCGGCGGCAAGTGCCGTGATGGCCGATACCGGCGCCTTGATGATGGATGTCATCGGGCCGTTCGTGCACCCGCTCGAGCGCGAGCTCGGGGTAGGGCGTACGCCGAGGGTCGGCGGTGCGCATGCGCTGGTGGATTACAAGGCCTACGAAGAGCGCATCAATGCCACCAACTTCGCGCTGACCCATGATGACGGCATCAGCTACAACTATGCCAATGCCGATCTCATCCTCGTCGGCGTCTCGCGTTCCGGGAAAACGCCAACCTGCCTGTACATGGCGCTGCACTACGGGGTCAAAGCCGCCAATTATCCGCTGACTGAAGAGGATCTGCAGGGTGAAGGTCTGCCCAAACGTCTGCAGCCGTTCCGGCAGAAGCTTTTCGGATTGACCATCGATCCGGACCGGCTTCAGCAGATCCGACAGGAGCGCAAGCCCGGATCCAAGTACGCGACTTTAGCCCAATGCCAGCAGGAGGTGAAACGGGCGGAAGCCCTGTTCCGCAGCATCCGGCTGCCGCACCTTTCCACCACCAACATGTCGATTGAGGAGATTTCCAGCAAAATCCTCTCGCAGTTGGGTATCCAGAACCAGCTGTATTGATGCGCGGGCCTCTGAAACCGGCACTGTACGACCGGCTCAACCGGTTCACCTGGCTGATGGATCTCTATGCCGATAATTTCCTGCGCCTGCAGGAGTTGACCGTATTCGGGCGGCTGGAACCCGGCGTCTTCCTCTCGGAAGGTCAGGATGGCCTGCTTCTGAGGCTGGAGGTTCTGGCCCGTCACCAGTACACCCTCGAGCTCAAGTTGAGCTATACCCTGCATGACGATCATACCGGTGCCTTGGACCCCTCGGCCATGGTCCGGATCTACCTCGATTCCGCTCAGGCCGAGGTCAGTCACTGCTATATCGGCCGGCGTTGGCAGGATGTGCTGGGCATCCACCCGACGCCAGCCCAGATGGTGTCCCATCGGCTGCGCATGAATGGCTTTCTCAACAAGTGGCTGCAGTACCTCAAACAGCAGAATCACGGGCAGGACAGCTGGCAGCCGGAATCGGCATGCATGCCATTCACCGGAAATTAATGTTTTTTCCTTGGCAGGCTTGACGCTCCCTGAAAACCTCCCTATAATTTCACTTCTCACAGCACGTGGGGCTATAGCTCAGCTGGGAGAGCGCTTGCATGGCATGCAAGAGGTCATCGGTTCGATCCCGATTAGCTCCACCAATGTGACCGTTTTTATAGGCTGCTGTCCCCATCGTCTAGAGGCCTAGGACATTACCCTTTCACGGTAGCGACCGGGGTTCGAATCCCCGTGGGGACGCCACAAAATAGAAGACCCGCCGCAAGGCGGGTTTTTTATTGCCCGGATCCAGAGTTTGAAAACTGTAAACTCTCTGTGAACTCGACGATGGCTCCGGAACGGATTCCTGTCTGCGTCGTATCATTGGACTCTAATCAAGGGAGAGTCGGTATGGGCAGGTTATTTGCAATTGGCGCCATGATCCTGTTTCTGATGATGGCAGCAACTCCGGCCGGAGCTGCAAGTTTCGATTGTGCCAAGGCCACAAGGCCGCAGGAAAAACTCATCTGCGCCAGTCCTGAAGTGAGCCGTCTCGATGCATCAATGGCCGTAGCCTACAAGGCGCTTCTGCAGCGCCTTTCCCCCGAAGCACAGAATGAGGTCCGTCGCGGCCAACGCGAGTGGCTGGCGTACTGGCCGGACTCCTGCCGCGATCAGGCAGCCCCCTTGAATCCTACAAACAAGAACACCCAGGACTGCGCGGCCGCGCGGTACAAGGATCGCATCGCGCTGTTTGACGGACCGGACGATGTTACCGGCGACATTCCGCTGTACCTCGTCAGCACTTATCGCATCCGCCCCTCCGATGGCGGGGTGGAATGGATTAAATACGCCCAGAACGTCACCTATTTCCCGGCAGTCGATCTGGGGCAGGTCGCCCATGAAAAGAAAAATCTCGCGGCTCTGATCGATCGCTGGCTGCGCAAGGAAATGGATGTTTCAGCCAATGCCGATGATGCGGCTTCCGATTCCGAAACCGGTAAGCGATTCATCGAGAGCCTGCCCATGCTACTGAGCACGGGAACATCGACCTATTTCTACGGACATGGGGCCGCCCACCCGGTAAGCGCGTACAGTACGCAGCACTTTTTCCTCCCCAAGGCGCGCCCGCTTCTGGCGAGCGATATATTCCAAGGCAGCCAGTGGCAGGATGGCCTGACAGCCCTTGTCGAAAGCCGGCTGCAGAAGGAGCTCGGTGATGCCTACTATATTGAATCCCGTGCAGACCTCAGGAAGCTGGCCATCGATCCATCGCACTGGCAATTCAATACCGACGGAATGACCATTGCTTTCAATCCGTACGAAGTGGCGCCCTATGCCGCAGGAGCCCCTAGCGTGAATCTGCCATGGGCCACGCTTATGCCATGGTTGGACCCACAGGTCCGTAGCGCGGTTGCACGCCATTGAGTCCCTAAACTGTGACCTGACTGTGAACTCTTCGCACACTGTGCACTCATTCACGTTTTTCAGAGCCAGTGCGAATTTTATCTATGTATTCCATGGCATGGTATTGCTAGTATCTCTGTATGCAGATAACGATTCGCAAGAAAAGTATCATTAACAGCATTCCCCTTCGATACTTTACGGCCTTATCCCTGGGTCTCGCTTCGATGGCGGCTTCCTATGTTTTCGGCGGTCCTTACGACAAAGCCCCGTTTCTTTATGCCATTCCCATGGTTGCGATCAGTCTCTATCTGACAGGCCTTTATCCGGCCATGCTTATGGTCGCAGTGACGGTTATCATCGGCTATATCTGGCTGTTGGTGCCTTATGGATATATCGGTTTCAAGCCGATGGCGGCGAATCGGGTCGCGGTCTATCTCCTGTTCGCGGCATTGCTGATGATCCTTTATGTCCTGGTCAGGCGTGCGGAAGCGCGCGACAGGCAGTCCTACCTGCGTCTGATCATGGATCAGACCGAATTCGTATGCCGGTGCATGCCCAATGGACGTTTGATATACGTCAACGAGGTCTTCTGCCACTACTTCAACAAGACCGAGTCCGAACTGATCGGCAGCACGTGGTTTCCCGGCATGTGGCAAAGTCGGCTGCTCGAGGTCCGCCAAAAACTCGATGCGCTCTCCCCGGAGAGCCCGACGGTCAAGATAGAAGACCGTGTGCTGACAGCCGACGGCAGCCCACGCTGGGCGGAGTTTCTCGTACGCGGACATTTCGATGACGGCGGCAAGCTGGCTGAAATACAGTATGTCGGACACGACATCACTGCACTCAAGCAGACGGAACGGGAGCTGTCGAGCACCATTGCGTTGCAGAATGCCATGCTCGATAACAATCTGGTGGGAATCGCCAAGGTCCATAAGCGAAAAATCGTCTGGCACAACAAAGAACTCATCCGTATTCTCGGTCTACCCGATGCGAACTATGCCGGCCAGGAAACTCGGGTACTCTTTTCTGACGATGCCTCATACGGAAAGTTGGTCGAAGAAGCGTATCCGGTGCTCAGAGCGCATGGTGTATACCGTAATGAGATTAAAGGCCTTCATATCACAACCGGAAAGGACATCTGGATTAGCGTCAACGGAGTGATGATGCCGGATAACGATGGTATTTCCTTCTGGATGTTCCTGGACGTGACTGACAGCAAGGAAAAGCTTGAGGCGGCGCAGGATTTCGCCAATCATGACGCCCTGACCGGACTTCCCAACCGTCGTCTGTTGGAGGATCGATTGCAGCAGGCGCTTTCATATGGAGCCAGGACAGCAAGCATGGTCGCCGTTTGTAGCGTGGACCTCGACGGCCTCAAACCCACCAACGACCAATATGGCCATCAAGTCGGTGATCTGCTGCTTAAGGCTGCTGCAGACCGTATGCTTGCTAATGTTCGCCCCTATGACACCGTAGCCCGCTTGGGCGGTGATGAGTTTGTTTTCCTGCTGAGCAACCTGCAGGATAAGACAGACTGTCAAACGGGCATTGAACGGATACTGGTTGCCTTGCAAAAGCCGCTTGTTCTGGACGGCTACGAGCCCATTCCAATGAGCGCCAGCATCGGCGTGGCCATTTTTCCGAATCACGCCAGCGGTCGCGAGGCCTTGCTCAACCAGTCGGATTTTGCGATGTATCAGGCGAAAAATGCCGGCGGCGGTCGTTATTGCTTTTACGATCCGGCCATGGGCTATTCCGTCTAGGGAGCGTCGGGCTCTGATCGCGCCACCTTGCTGGTAACGGTCAGATCCGCCGTGACATTGCCCAGCGTGGCGAAGATGTCGGGAATCATGTCGACCGCCACCAGCAGGCCCAGCGGCTCCACCGGCAGGCCGGCGGCCTGCACGACCGGAAGGTTGGTGCCCATGAAGATGGCTTGGCCGGGCAGTCCGACCGAGCCGATGGAAATCACCACGGACAGCGCCACGCAGGTGGCCAGAGTCATCAGCGGAAGATCGATGCCATACGCCCAGGCGATGAAAGACACGACGCCGAGGTACTGGATCGGGCTGGTAATCCGGAACAGGGATACCGCCAAAGGCAGCACCAGACCGCTCACGCGTCGCGGATAATCCAGTTTACCGGCACTCTCGACCATGGCCGGCAAGGTGGCCACCGAGGATTGCGTGCTCATCGCCACCACCTGCGCCGGCAGGATGGCCCGTGCATAGCGCAACAATGGCTCGCCGTTGCCGATGCGGGCCACGCCGTAAAGCATGGCGGTTATTCCAAGATAAAGCACGCACAGCATGCCGATGTAAATGCCGAGCGCCTGGATGACGCTGCCACCGGCTTGGGTGCTGATCGGCAGGATCAGGGCGAATACACCGACCGGTCCGACCCACAGGATCCAATGCACCATCTGGATGACGGTGTCGGCAATCCCCTGGAAAAACCCGACGATGAGCTGGCGTCGCTCCATCTGGATTTGCGTCAGTGCGAATGCGAACAGCAGTGTAAATGCCACCAGCGGCACGATGGCCCCGGCGACGGCGGCGGAAAAGACGTTGGTCGGAATAAGGGTAGTGGTCCAGTCACCGGCAGCCGGCGGCAGCGCCGGGCTTGCTGCCGATTTCAGCACCGCCATCAATTCCGGGTTATGTGCCATGAAGCCCAGCAGGAACGGCGCCGCGATGGCGGTGGCCGAGCCCGCCAGAAACAGCAGGCTGACGATCCAGATCAGGGCCCGTTTCGCGATCCTTCCGGAGGTGGCGATATCGTTGGCCTGGTTGATGCCGACCACCAACAAGGACACCACCAGCGGAACGATGCTCATCTGCAGGGCATTCAGCCACAGTTTGCCGAGGGGTTGAGCCACTGCTGTTACCGGCAAAACCGCCTCGGGTACGAACCGGCTCAATCCGATACCGGTCAATACACCGAGGAGCAAACCCAGAAATACGCGTGTCGAGGCAGTCATTTTCATTGATTCAGGCTCAGGTCGGGCAATTGCCACGGGGTTTTAAGGCGATGGTATTCGGCCTCCGGCAAAAGCACGAACACCGGGTTGCGGGCGTGATTCAGCCAAAGCAGCAGGCGGTCCATGTCGGATTCGGTCATTGCGGTACAGCCGGCTGTGGCGCTGCCCGGACTGCGCCATAGATGGGCGAATATGCAACTGCCGCCTTTGGCCTGGTTTTCCGGATTATGGGTGATGACAAAGCCCTTGTTATAGAGATGGTCGCCGCTGTGGATGTCGCGGCGCATGGGCTCGCTGGAGCCCGCAATGGCTTCAGGCCCGACATCGCGGACGGATACGATGCGATTATAAAGCGGGGAGGCGTTGACATCGATGCACCAGTCATCGGCCGTCATCTGCCGGTAATCCAAACCGGTTGGCAGGGATGGGGCTTGACCGAAAGCCATGCCGATTTGGAAGACTCCCGCCGGCGCTTTGCCATCGCCTTCGACCTTGCCCGGACCTTCTCCGGGGGATTCATGCAGACCCAGCCCCCAGCCCGCGCCGTTTTTTCCGGTGCTGACCGGAAAGGCGATTTCTGCGGCATGCCACTGCCCATTCCGGCGCTCAAAGGTCTGTAGGCGGCCGTTCGGCGCCTGCCAATCCGGTGCAATGACCAGCACCATCTGGGTGCCTTCGGCGACCCATGGCAATGGAGCGATGTCTTTGCCTGCAACGGGCAGACACAGCGACAGCAGCAGCGGGAATAGGATTTTACGCATCATTCAAACCAGGTGATGTTGGCGGGCGCATGTATGCCCAATCCGGAGCGTCCGGATACCGATATGACAGCATCATCGAAGTGCACGTTGCCGTCAATCGGATCAAAACTGCCCAGACTGGGGCCGTCAAGATCAATGCGCGTGATGACGTCGCATCGGGCGATGGCGAGATGCGCGGCGGCGGCGGCACTGATCGCACCCTCCAGCATGCAGCCCATCATGCATTCCATGTTGTGCCCGGCGCAGAAATCGGCAATGGCCATGGCATTGGAAAGACCGCCGGCCTTCATCAGCTTGATGTTGATGATATCGGCCGCCGAGGCCGCATGCAGTGCCTTGACTTGGTCCAGGTTGAATGCACTTTCATCCGCCATCAGCGGAATGCGTGAGCGCGAAGCCCGGATGGCCTGCATACCTGCCATGTCGCCAGCGGGAACAGGCTGTTCGATGAGATCGAAGTCCAGACCGGCGGCATCCAGGGTCCGGAGTACGGCAATGGTCTGGTCGGCGCTCCAGCCCTGATTGGCATCGATGCGCAGAATCGCCCGCCCGGCGACGGCATGATGGATGGCCCGCAGCCGGTCCACATCCTCCTCCGGTTGCTTGCCGACTTTGATTTTAAGGGCCGTAAAGCCGCGGCCGATGGCCGTTTCGCAATCGGCAATCATCGTAGCGGTGTCATTGACGCTGATGGTCAGATCGGTCGTCAGCCGGGGTATGCCGCCGCCAAGCGCCGCATAAAGGGGCAGGGCACGTGATTGGGCATACAGATCGTACAGCGCGATTTCGGCGGCCGCTTTGGCACTGGTGTTTTTCGGTAGGGCGTTCTGGACAATTGCGCAATTGACCGCGATGTCCCGGACATCGCGGCCGACCAATGCCGGACCGAGTCTGTTTTGCAGGGCATAAAGAATGCCGTCGAGACTGTCGCCGGTAATCGCCACCGTTGGCGGTGCCTCTCCGTAACCGAAAAAGCCGCAGTCCGTTTCAAACCGGATGACGGCATCCTCGATGGATTCCACCGTCCGCAATGCGGTCTTGAAGGGCGTGCGCAAGGGTATGCGCAACAGACCCGTTCTGAACGTGCGGATGCGCATGCTCAGCCGCCTTCCGGAAAAATGCGCTGAACCGCACTGATGGCGTCGATGTACGATTTTCCGGGTCCGATGGCCATGGCCGACAAGGGAGTGACTGCGACCCCGTTGGTCGGCAGGCGTTGGAAGCGGCCGCCGATAACGACCCCGCTGTTCTGCGAATCATGAATGACCCAAGGCCCCTGGCGGTCTTGGCCGACGACCAGCATGACATGGCCGGGTATAAACACCAAATCACCGATACGCAGCTCACGGACCTGCTCGATCCGCTGCGCCGGAGTCATCTGTGAAGTGAACGCGATTCGCCGGTAATTCTGCATACGCTGCTGTTCGCCGGTATTGCGCGGCAGAACGATGCCGAGGGATCGATATATTTCAGAAACGAATCCGCTGCAGTCACGCCCGTTGTAATCATGTCCCCAACCATAGCGTTCACCGATGAACTTGAAGCTCTGGCGAATCAAGTTGCCCTGTGTGGCCGCAAATGGCGCATCGGCCGTGTCGGCCGAGCGTGCAATGAGAACAGGCTTGAAATGCAGCAGGCCATTGTCCAGCCGGAGCGGGAAATCGACGACCCATGCGCCCAGACTGCCCTGGCCATTGACCGGTTTCGACAATGGCCAATCGGTGCGCAGCGGCAGACTGCTGCCCATGTCCAGAACCTGCTCGGAAATCTGGGGCGAATCCGGCTGGAATACGGTCCGGATCTGGCTGCCGGTGACATGACGGCGGGGCTGTTTTCGGACATGCGCCATCACGACCTGTCGGGAGGCGAGACCGACCGCATCCGCCTTCACCCAAGCGGCGTAGTTTTCCGATTGCACGAACAGCCACTGCCTGTCTTTGGATTCATGCAGGACGGCCACCGGCGATCCCGGGAAAACGGCGGATTCCTGCAGGCGGTCGATGTCGATGCCGCCTTTACCGTCGAAGGCGCGCCGGTCGGTCGGAAATCGGCGGAGTGCGCTGCGCTTGACGATCATCCCGAACAGGCGGTCATCGGCATCCTGGATGTTTTCAAGGTCCAGATTATCCTGCCAGGCATCGATTTCTTCGGAAGAGACCTGGATATCCGCCGTTTTGTACAGGACAGTGGCCGGTCGTTTCGACAGGGCTTCGATGCGCTGTCGAATGGCAGCGGCCGGAACGCGGTCCGGCCAGGTTTGCCAGTCGGCCATGCCGGGTTCGGTGGCCAAAAGCCGCCGGTTGCCGTCCTGTATCGCGGCCGGCTGGAGCAGAACACGGTCGGCCTGAGGTGTGCGCTTGAGCCAATAATCGGCAGTTTGTTTTTCGGCGTTCAATCCGATCGCATTCCAGTCCGGTTCCTGCGGCTCGTAGCCCCATGAAACCGGAGCAATGACCATCAGCAGGACGACAAGGGCAGGGCGGAACCGGAACACGTTCAAACTCCCATCATCTGGAAAATGCGGGCCAACAGCAGACCGCCGCCGGTTCCGAGTAGATAACCCAGCATGGCGAGCAATACGCCGACCGGTGCCAGCACCGGGGAATAGGTTGCCGCCAGCAAGGGCGCCGAGGCAACGCCGCCTATATTGGCCAGTGACGCAATACCACACAGGGCCAGATCGAATTTGAAAAGCCGCGCGGCCGCAAGCATCAATAATGCATGGATGCCTAGCACCAGAAAACCGCAGAGGATGTAAAGCGGAGCCTGGCCCATGCCGGAAAAATCGGCGCCGGAGGCCAATGCCGCAACGACGACGGCAAGCAGCGCGTTGGACACCGCCATCGAACCGGCCAGACGCCGCAAGGGGGTGAATGAAGCTGCCAATCCGAGGCCCGTGGCCAGCATCATGGTCCAGGAACCCGTGCTGAGCACCGGTGAGGCCGGCAGCGCCGCTGCCATGGCATGCGAGGCATTGCCGACCAGCAGCCCCAGGCCGAGCCATATCAGAACCAGTCCACTGTCCGGCGGTCGACCGGCGTCGTCCCCGGTGCGGACCGAGGACGCCAGCATGTCAGCCATGACGACCGAACGGTTCCGTTGATTGAAACGTGTTTGCAAGGGCACGCTGGCAAAAAGCACGAGTACCCAGACGGCGTAGCAGAGCGCATCGGTAATCAGGGCGTTGGCCATGGATTCCGGACGGATGCCGACCGCCTGGGATACGGCCACCATGTTGGCCGTTCCGCCGATCCAACCGCCGGAAACCGACGACAGGACCTGCCATGAATCTGCGGGAAGCCAGCCGCGCAGCAGGGCGAACACGGCGAGAAAGGCCAGAAGTATGGACACGGCGGCGCAAGCGAACCCGAGCAGAATCCGGGGGCCGAGTGCAAGGATGGCCTTCATGTCGCAATTGACCAAAAGCAGGAACATCAGCGCCGGCAACAGCCAATCGAGAATCTGTTTGCGTGCGGCGGCCATTTCGGCATCGGCCTGCCAGAACCCGGCAACCGACAGGGCGGTGACGGCGAGATAGGTCAGGACAATCGGCGGCAGAACCCTGAAAATCCGCCATGCCATCCGTTTTTCGAGAAACGGAAACAGACCGGCGCAGAGCAGTAGCAGTCCGACATAAGCCCAGGCGCTTTGGATCATCGGATTGGTCCGTACCGGAAGTTATTCTGCATGACGACAGTATAATCAGAAAGCCACCCTGCCAAGGCATGCCGCATGAAACCCGTTGCCGTATTTCTCCTGATGATTTCCGCGTGGGTCGCTTCGGCCGCAGACCGATCGCCACTGGCCGATGTCCGCCGTTATGCGCCTTCGATCCAGTTGGACATGCGTTATGCCACGGCACGCAACTTCACCGGTAGACCGGTCACGGGCTATATGGCCGCCAAATGCCTGCTGCATGCACCGGCGGCACGGGCTCTGGCAGCGGCAGAAGCCGCATTGCGGAGCAGGGGATTCGGATTGATCATCTACGACTGTTACCGGCCGCAGCGGGCGGTCGCCGATTTCATGGCCTGGGCCAAGGCGCCCGATGATCCGGTGAGCAAATCCACGTATTACCCGGATCTCGATAAATCGCGTCTGGTCCCGGATTACATTGCCGAAAAATCGGGGCATAGCAAGGGGGCGACAGCAGATATCGGTCTTCTGGATTGCAGCGCAGGGCAATGCCGTGAGGTGGATATGGGCACCCCGTTTGATTTTTTCGGAACGCAGGCCAATACCGACTGGCCAGGGGCAAGCCCGGCCCAGAAAGCGTCACGCAAGCTGCTGCTTGAAGCGATGGCGGCACAGGGGTTCGTCAATTATCCGTTGGAATGGTGGCACTTCACCTGGAAGGCCGGCACGCTGCCGGACGAAGCTTATGATTTTCCAATCGAGTAGTGCTGCAGTTCGGCGGATTCGATGATGCGCAGGCCCTGATCGTCGGACAAGGCGGCTTCATGCATCACGGCAGCAACGGTGGTGGTTTTCACAGGCCGGTATTTCGCCGGAATCAGGCGCGCCATATGCCCGCCAACCCATAATCCGAATTCCTCGCCGTAGCGACGTTCCGGCCGTGGCCCGCCATCTAGCAAGGACGGACGGATCACCGTTAGCGCATTGAAATTCAGGGCAATCAACCCGGCTTCGGCTTGACCTTTGACGTTCAGATAGAAATTCCGTGAGCCTGCATCCGCGCCCAGTGAAGAATTCAGGACGAAACGAGGGCATCCGGCTTCCCGTAACAACCGGGCGCTGGCCAAGATATAGTCAAAATCGACCTTTCTGAAAGCCTCCTGACTGCCGGCCAATTTGAGCGTTGTCCCAAGGGCGCAAACAGCTGCATCGGCAGCCCACCAGTCGGCTTTCGGCAAGGCTTCGAAATCAACCACGGGGTTCAGCAGTTTCGGATGCGCAGGCAAAGCCCGCCGTGTAGGCGCGATCACGCGGGAAATCCGGGGATCGTTTAGGGCCAATTTCAGGGACTGTGAACCGACCAGTCCGGTTGAACCCAGAATCAGCAGGGTAAAGCTCGTGGAATAGGGTTGCATCACAATAGGGGCCGTTTTAGGGGTTCTCTTAGTTAGTGTTGCCGGTATTTCATCTTTACTTACATAATATACATTATGCGAAGTTATAGAATCAGGTTATAACGGTAATTTCATCAAATCAAGGCGTTGCCACCTTACCCTCACCGCTGTTTGCAGCGCATACCAGGCATTCCGGATCAGGCCGCATTTGCGTTTCGTGGGTGCTCATGGACAGTAAATCGATATGCAGCAAGCGGCCCACAAGTGATCTGCCGATGCCCAGGATGTGCTTTAACGCTTCTGATGCCTGCAAAACGCCGATCAAGCCAGGTGTAACGCCCATGACGCCGGCTTCTGTGCAATTGGGGGCGTCTGGTCCTTCACCCGATTCCGGAAACAGGCAGCGATAACAGAGCCCGCGGCCGCCTGGAACTGATGCATTGAATAGGCTGACCTGCCCCTCGAAGCGGTGAACGGCGCCATACACCCAAGGTATGCCCAGACGTGCGCAGGCGTCTGAAAGGGCGTATCTTGTTTTGAAATTATCAGTAGCATCAATAACTAAATCGATATCTTTAAGGTAATTACTGACATTGCTATCCGTTATTCGATCTGCATGGATTTCGATACAGATCGTAGGATTTAAATCATTTAAGGTGCTTTTAGCTGAAATTACCTTGCTTTGACCGATATTGATGTTTTTATGCAGAATTTGCCGTTGCAGGTTGCTTAAATCGACCAGATCGTCATCCACAAGGGTAAGATGCCCGATTCCAGCGGCCGCCAGATAAAAAGCGCAGGGTGACCCGAGGCCACCGGCCCCGACAATCAGAACACGGGCGCGGGCCAGTTTCAACTGCCCTTCCCGCCCCACATTGGGCAGAGTCATCTGCCGGGCGTAACGGCGATCGAAGTCGTTGACAAGATAGGGGGTAACCGGCAACCCGTCGGCAATCCAGGCCTGGGTTCCGCCAAGTACTGAATACAGCGCGGTGTACCCTTGCCGCATCAGTTCGGCTGCGCAGGCCGACGATCGCTTGCCGCCGGCACAGATCAAAACAGCCGCCTGCCCGAAGGATTCCAGATGGTGGCAGGCTTGGGACTCGAGCTCGCCTTTGGATACCGGTTTGGCACCTTCGGCCATGCCAGTGGCCCATTCCTCGGGTTCGCGGACATCGATGAAAAGGCAGCCGTTCCGTTGCAGTTCGCGGGCCTGGGCCGGGGAAATGTCCGTGACCGCCATGGGCTTATTTATTCCGTTTGTGATGCCGGATCAAGCGCTTGCGTTTCTCAAGCTGGCGGTCGGTCAGTACGTTTTTCTTGCCTTCGTACGGATTTTCACCGTCTTTGAAAACGAAACGGATCGGGGTGCCGACCAGCTTGAACCGCTTCCTGAAAAAGTTTTCCAGATAACGGCGGTAACTGTCCGGCAGGGTTTTCAGGCGGTTACCGTGCACGATGAAGGTCGGTGGGTTGGTGTCACCGGGATGCCCATACTTCATTTTGGCGACATGGCCACGCACCACCGGTGGCGGGAACGCCGCATAGGCGATTTCGATGGCTTTGGTGACTTCGGCCGTGCTGAACACCCGGGTCGCGCTGTCATACGCCTTGTGGATGGCTTTGAACAGCTCCGCCATGCCGGTGCCGTGTTTGGCGGAAATGGTCACAATCGGCGCCCATGTACAGAACGAAAGCTTCCGTTCAAGCAATGATTTGGTCTGCTCGCGCTGGTAATTGCTCTGGTTGTCCCATTTATTGACAGCGATGACCAGCGCCCTGCCCGCTTCCAGGACATGACCGAGTACCGTGGCGTCCTGTTCGGTAACGCCCTCCCCGGCATCCAGCATGACCACGGCGACCTGGCAATCTTGGATCGACTGCAGGGTTTTGAATACGGAAAACTTCTCCACCGCTTCTTCGATCTTGCCACGTCGGCGCAGACCGGCGGTGTCGATCAGCCGGTAGTCGCGACCATCGCGTTCCAGATCAACGGAAATGGAGTCCCGCGTCGTACCCGGCACATCGGAGGCGATGACCCTCTCCTCACCGAGCAGGCGGTTGACCAGGGTGGATTTGCCGACATTCGGACGTCCGATGAAGGCCAGTCGCAAGGCCCCGTCGTCCTGAACCGGCTCTTCGGGTTGGCGTTCGGGCAAAAGCCTGCCCAGCAGTTCCAGCAACTCCGGCACACCCCGTTGATGGGCGGCGGACATCGGCAGCACCTGCGCGAATCCGAATTTGGCGAAATCATGGATGGCGTCTTCGGTATTTTTACCGTCCGTTTTGTTGATGGCCAGCACCATCGGTTTGCCGAGCTTGCGCAGACCGGCAAGAATGTCGAAATCGAGCACTTCCGGTCCGGATTTGGCATCGACCACGAATACGATGACCGCAGCTTCCGCTGCGGCTTGCCAGCTCTGCTTTGCTGTAGCGCCGGCCAGGCCTTCGTCATCGCCGGAAAGTCCGCCGGTATCGCAGACAATGAAAGGGCGATCCGGATTCAACCGGCAAATGCCGTAATGGCGGTCACGGGTAACCCCGGGCTCGTCATGCACGAGTGCGTCACGGGTGCGTGTCAGACCGTTGAATAGGGTGGACTTGCCCACATTGGGACGCCCGACCAAAGCCACCATATCCAGCATGTTTATTGCGCCAGGCTGAACGCGGACAATTGACCGTCGACGTTTTGAACGAAAAGGGTGCCGTCATCGGAAACGACCGGACTGCCGCGCACGCCGCCACCGACTTTGACCCGGCCCTTGATATCGCCGGTTGCCGAATCCAGCCAATGCACATAGCCTTCCCGGTCGGCGACGACGATGTAGGCGCCCTGCACGACCGGCGTGGTTACCCCACGGCGCAGAAAGGCCGCCTGTTTCCAGAGATCGGAACCACTGGTGCGATCAAGCGCCCATAATCCGCTGTCGCGGTCGGCAACGATGATGCGATCGGACAGCAGCGCAACACCGGCGTACCCGCCGATATCACGGACCCAGATCGGTTGCCCGTTGTTCAGGGCGATGGCCATGGTGGAATTATGATACGAACTGGCGAAGACCTCCCGGTCCCCGACTTGGATTTCGCCGTCGATGTCCGACATCCGGTCGATTTCGGTGCGGCCGTCCGGTTTGGCGACCAGCTGCTCCCAGACGCGCTGGCCGTCCTGTTGGCGCAGGGCAATCAGCGTGCCGTCTTCGTAGCCGACAAAAATAAGGCCAGGGCCGAGCACCGGCGACCCGTTGCCGCGCACGCTCAGCGAAGGCAGGCCACGGTCGAATTGCCAGCGCTTCTCGCCGGTCGACAGATCAAGCCCGATGACCTTGCCGTCATTGGCGCGCACGATCACGGTATCGAAGGTGATTAGCGGCGCGCTGATGACCGAAGAACTGACCATGGTCTTCCAGAGAATGGCACCGTCCGCGGCATTAAATGCGAATACTTCGCCATTGCGGCCGCCGAGGGCAACCAGACCGGAGTAAACCGCCGGTCCACCGGTGAGGGCGAATGGCTGTGTCGGCTTCTGCCAGAACTTCCAACCGCCGGATGCCGCTTCCTTGTTGGGAGTGGCTTTCCATTTGATCTTACCCGTCGCCTTGTCGATCGCAACCAGCTGATTGGCGGCGTCGGCAGCATAAACGGTATCCCCGTCGACGACCGGTTTTTGACGGATGGCGAGCTCCGCTTCGCCCTGCCCGACCGAAACCGACCAGAGTTTGCGGATCGCGATCGGACTGGCGATATCGGTCAGTTCGGCCGCTGCGGTTGCTTTCTCCTTGTCCGACTTGAATATGCCGGTGACGGTCGAGCACGCCGTCAGTACCGACAAAGCGGCGGATAGAGCGATCAGTTTGCGGACCATCAGCGGATCTCCTGGGGTTTGTCGGCGTTGCCGCCGGCATCGGTGAGTTTCATTTCAATCAGACCGCGCGAACCGGCGTCCGGGCTGAGCTTCTGCAGGGCATCCCGGTAGAACGTCGCCGCCGCATCCCGCTTACCCTGCGCCATGGCCACGTCGCCCTTGAGTTCGGCCAGTGTTGCCGGATACGCTTTGGCAACGATGGCATCAGCGGCTTTACCGGCTTCCGCAGTCTTGCCCTGTGAAAAAAGCAGTTGCGCTTTGCGGATTTTCACCAGCTCGCGGTTCTGGTCGGTCAGCGCGGCGCTTTCGGCCTTGCTGAGCGCGGCAGCGGCAAGGTCGAATTTGCCCTGATCAGCCTGTATCTTGGCCAGTCGCAATGCGGCCAGAAAGGCAAAGTCGGAGTCGGCATAATTGACAATGATGGCCTCGCCGAGGACGACTGCTTTGGCGATGTCCGGCTTGTCGATGGCCTGAACGAACATATGGTACTGGCTGCCCGCTTCCTGGGACTGCTGGGCTTGACGGCCCTGCCACCAATGCCAGCCGCTGATGCCTGCAATGATCAGCAGGATCCCGGTCAGGAGGTTCGAGCCGTTCTTCAACAGCCATTGTTTGACGCGTTCGCTCTGTTCGTGTTCGTCGTATTGGTCGGACAAAATCTTCGTTTCTTGGTTCGTGATGGTGGGGAGCGGAACGGAATCGGCGGCGGCCG
>NZ_JAPDUI010000019.1 GCF_025980345.1 Arenimonas sp. GDDSR-1
GTATTTCGCCGATGCCGGAGTGCCGCTGCAGGCCGCCTATGAGCCCGACCGCAACGATCTGCTGGTGGCGCTGTGCCGGGCCATCGGCAATGCCAATTTCAGCAGCCGGACCTACCTGAGTGCGGCCCATGACAGCGACCGGGTGCAGCTCGATCTGCAACCGGCACGCAGCTTGAACCCGACTCACTATCTCTGGGACCGGCTGTATGCCCGCTTCGGTATTCTGAAAATCGAGCTGCTGCGCGACAATCCGACCCGGCAGAATCTGGCCCGCTTCCGCCAGCAGCTGTCGCCTGCGGTACAGTCCCTGATCACTGACGGCCTGCGCTGAGCCGATCTTTGGATCAGTCGGGATTATCTGTCGACCGGCACGAAGCGGTCGGTGTAGATGTCCAGGCTCAGCTGACGGATCGGCGTCTTGTAGGTCTGCTCCATGAACTCGACGATCCTGCTGTTGGTGCGCTGTAGGGTCGGTTCGCGGCCGCCGAGCAGGGCATGGTTCTGTTTGGCATCGGGAATGACCAGGCCATCAAAGGCCGCCGGCACCTCGGTGCTGGGAATCTTGAGATACCAGGCCAGCTCCTGGGCCAATTCTTTTTGCCGGGTCTTGATCAGCTGCGCCGCGGCCAGCCAGCCTTTGACCAGCGCACGCAGCGTTTTCGGATTGGCATCGGCGTAGTCGGCGCGGATGACCAGCACATCGATGATCTCATCCGGCAGCTGTGTGCTGTTGAAGATCTCCACGCCGCCCATGGCCAGCAGTTGTCCGCGGTACGGCTCGAAAGTGACCACGGCATCGAGCCGGTCGTACTGGTAGGCCTCCATACTCTCGTCGATCCGGATATCGATGGGCCGCACGGCATCCGGCGGCATGCCGTTGATCTCCAGGGCCCGGGCCAACATGTAGCGGCCGAGCGCGCCTTCCTCGACCCCGACCCGGCGTCCGGCCAGATCCTTGACCGAAGCGATGCCCGGTTTGGCGATGATGACATCGGCGCCTGCGGAGATGTCGGTGACCAGAATGATCTTGATCGGAGTGCCTTTCTGGCTGATTTCCAGGGCTTCGTCGATGGTCAGCGCCGCGACCTGGATCTGGTTCTTGCCGAAGGCGTCCATGACTTCGATGGCCGATTCATACTGCTGCATCTGGATCAAATCGCTGCCGTACAGGCTCTTGTCACGGGCGATGTAGCCGGGCAGATAACCGGGCCAGGCGTTGGTGCCGACCAGCAGCGGCTTGGCCATCGGCTCGGCCGGCTTTTCGCAGGCACCGATCAGCACCAGCGCCAGCATCAGGACGATGCGATAAAGATGTCGGGCGGGCGGCACTGCAGACATGGCGTACCTCAATGAAAGATCAGGGCAGGGTGCCGCAGCCGAAGACGCCCTGCAGGAAGTCTATCAGCTTGGCGGAAGGCGACAAGGCCCGCCGCCCGGCAAGGCCGGCGGCTCAGCAGCAGCCGTGGTCGCCGAACTGCGCGTGGCCGGCGTGCGCCGCCACGCCCATGGTCAGGCCTTGCAGCCCGGCCCGGTAGTGCGCGGCCACCACATGCGCCACCGCTTCGGTCACCCGCTTGCCGGTGGGAATGTGCAGGAACTCGTTCGGCCCGTGCGCGTTGCTGTGCGGACCGAGCACGCCGGTGATCATGAACTGCGCGCCCGGGAATTTTTCGCCGAGCATGCCCATGAACGGAATGGTGCCGCCTTCGCCCATGTACATGGCCGGCGCGCCGAAGGCCGCCTGCGAGGCCTCTTCGATCGCGCTTTCCAGCCACGGCGCCAGGGCCGGGGCGTTCCAGCCGGTCGAAGCTTTTTCCAGCTCGAAGCTGACCTTGGCGCCGTACGGCGGATCGGCCTCCAGGGTCTGCTTCACGAACGCGCCGGCTTTGTCCGGATCGAGCATCGGCGGAATGCGCAGGGAAATCTTGACCGCGGTGAACGGACGCAGCACGTTGCCGGCATTGCCCAGCGGGGGCAGACCGTCCACGCCGGTGATCGACAGCATCGGCCGCCAGGTGCGGTTCAGAATCAGTTCGCCCAGATCGCTGCCCATCGGGCGCATGCCGTCCAGGAACGGGAATTTGTCGAACACGTCGTCGCCCAGCACTTCGGCCGCGCGCCGGGCCTGGCTGATGCGCTGCTCGGGAATCGCGACATGCAGCTCTTCGCGGTGGATGCGGCCGGTGTCGACCTCTTCCAGGCGGTTCAGCAGCTGGCGCAGCACGCGGAAGCTGGACGGCACGATGCCGGAGGCGTCGCCCGAGTGCACGCCCTCGCTGAGCACGTCCACGCGCAGGTTGCCGCCGGTCAGGCCGCGCAGCGAGGTGGTGCACCAGAGCTGGTCGTAATTGGCGCAGCCCGAATCCAGGCAGACCACCAGGCTCGGCTTGCCGATGCGCTCGGCCAGGTGATCGACGTAATGCGGCAGATCGTAGCTGCCGGATTCCTCGCAGGCCTCGATCAGGATCACGGTGCGCGCATGCGCGATGCCCTGCGCTTTCAGCGCGGCGATGGCGGTCAGCGAACCGAACAGGGCGTAGCCGTCATCGGCGCCGCCGCGGCCGTACAGTTTGTCGCCTTTGATGACCGGCGTCCACGGACCGAGGTCGGCATCCCATCCGGTCATTTCCGGCTGCTTGTCGAGGTGGCCGTACATCAGCACGCAGTCCTCGCCCTGGCCCTCGATCTCGATGAAGATCAGCGGCGTGCGGTTTTCCAGACGCACGATCTCGACCCGCATGCCGTCGATGGCCTGGGCCTTGGCCCAATTTGCCAGTTGCTGCGTGGCCTGTTCCATGTAGCCGTTTTTCTGCCAGTCGGCGTCGAACATCGGCGACTTGTTGGGGATTTTGATGTAGTCGACCAGCTGGCCGACGATATCGGTATCCCAGCGCTCGGCAACGAAGGCCGAAAGTGCGTTCTTGTCCATGTGCCACCCTGCATCGGAAAACGCCATTTTAGCAGGGTAGGGATTTTCCGACAGCGCTTTCGGCGTGGTCTGACACGCGCTGTCGATATCGCCGTCTGATCGCCGGCCGCGCCGATTGCGACACTGTTTCCACCTGGCGCTGGTGCCAGCTCAACCCCGGAGAATCCCATGTTGTCCATCCGCAATCTCGTGCACACCCTGATCCTCGCCCTGTGTTTCAGTTCCGCCGCCATGGCGGTCACCCCGACGGCCCAGCAGGTCAACATCAACACCGCCGATGCCGCCACCCTCGACCGCCTGCTCGATGGCGTCGGTCCGAGCAAGGCCCAGGCCATCATCGACTACCGCAAAGCCAATGGCGCTTTCCGCAGCCCGGCCGATCTGGCCAAGGTCAAAGGCATCGGTCCGGCCACGGTACAGCGCAATGCCGCCCGCATCAGCGTCGGTGCCGCCAAGGCCAAACCGGCAACGCCGGCCAAAAAACCGGCCGCGCGCTGAGCCGCATGTGTCTCCCGGCCGCCCGCTCCGCGGGCGGTTTTTTTTGCCCGGCCGCACGCCCTGTGCGACACTACCGGCATGAGCATCCGCCATTTTCCGCACATCGCATTCGTGGCCATGCCCTGGAAAAACGGCGGCGGCAGCACCCGCGAGATCGTCCGGGTTCCCGAAGGCAGCGAGGCCTGGATTTGGCGCCTGTCCATCGCCGACATCGCCGCCGACGGTCCGTTCTCGGCCTTTCCCGGCTGCGAGCGCTCCCTGACCCTGCTGGAAGGCGCCGGCATGGCGCTGCGGTTCGCCGACCGCGCCTGCGATCTGCGTCCGCCGTTTGCATCCTGCCGGTTTGCCGGCGAGGAAACCCCGGACTGCGTGCTGTTCGATGGTCCGACCGTGGACTTCAATGCCATCTGGCGCCGCGATGCCGTCGCTATCACGGTCGAGCGCCGCGCCATGCACGGCAGTCTGTGGTGTCTGCCCGAGCCGGGCGTGAGCTGGTTCGTCTATCTGCTGTCCGGCAGTCTGGCGGTCAAGGACGATCCGCACGGTCCGGACTGCCGGCCCGGGGATGGTCTGTGGCTGCAGCCCGAGGCCGGCGCGCCGCGGCTGATGCTGGAGGCCTATGGCGAAGCGCTGTGGCTGAGGATTGAACGGCTTTAACGGTCGTCGCGGGTATAGATCATGCCGTTGTCGATGCGCACCGGAAACTTCGGCACCGGCGCATAGGCCGGCGCACACAGGGCCTGCCCGGTGCGCACGTCGAACCGGGCGCCGTGCAGCACGCATTCGATTTCGGCGCCGTCCAGTTTACCTGGGCTGAGTTCGAAATCCTGATGCGTGCATTTGTCTTCCAGCGCATAGATCTCGCCGTCGATGTTGCAGACCAGAATCGCGGTGTCGCCGTCGAAGCACACGGTGTGTTCGCCCGGCAGCAGTTCGGCCATCGGGCACACGGCCTGCCAGCCGTTCAGATCGGCACTCATGCGTTTTCTCCGTGCAGGTCTTTGCGCAGGATCTCAAAACGCAGATCCGCACGCCGGGGCAGGCCGAACCGGGCATCGCCGTAGGGAAACGGCTTTTTGATGCCGGTGCGGACATAACCGCGGCGTTCATAAAACGCGATCAATTCATCGCGGATGTCGATCACCGTCATTTCCATCGCGGCGCACTGCCAGGCCCGCGCCACGCGCTCGGCCTCCTGCATCAGCTGTTTGCCGATGCCGCCGCCCTGCAGGTGCGGGGCGACCGAGAACATGCCGAAATAACAGGCCGCGCCGGTTTTTTCGAGATGACAGCAGGCCAACAATTGGCCGGCCTGTTCGGCCAGCACGATCACGCTGCCGGGTTTGCCGATATCGGCGGCCACGCCCTCGGCGTCGATGCGTTGCCCGTCCAGAAAATCGGCTTCGGTGGTCCAGCCGGCACGGCTGACCTCGCCGCGGTAGGCCGATTCCACCAGCGCCACGATGGCGGGAATGTCTGCGGCAACGGCGGTGCGGAAATGCAGGTCCATGCTCAGCCCAGCATGCGGCGCACGAAGGCGATACCGTCGATCAACGCATCAACCTCCGCTTCCGTGGTGTAAAACGCCAGCGACGCGCGGCAGGTGGCCGGCACGCCGTAAAAGGCCATGAGCGGATGCGCGCAATGATGCCCGGAGCGCACCGCGATGCCCTGCAGATCGAGCAGGGTGGCCAGATCGTGCGAATGCGCGCCCTCGATCAGGAACGACAGCACGGCGGCCTTGTGCGCGGCAGTGCCGATCAGACGCAGGCCCGGAACGCTTTGCAGGCGCTCGGTGGCGTAGACCAGCAGCTGCTGTTCGCGTTCGGCAATGGCCGCCATGCCGATGCCGTCCAGATAGCGCACGGCCGCACCCAGACCGACGAAGCCGGCGATGTTGGGCGTCCCGGCCTCGAACTTGTGCGGGGGATCGTTGAAGGTGGTTTTTTCGAAACGCACTTCCCGGATCATCTCGCCGCCGCCGAAAAACGGCGGCATGCTTTGCCAGTGCTCACGCTTGGCCCACAGCGCGCCGGTGCCGGTCGGGCCGCACAGCTTGTGCCCGGTGAAGGCGTAGAAATCGCAGCCCAATGCCGGAATGTCGACCGGCATGTGCGGCACCGCCTGCGAGCCGTCGATGACGGTGGTGATGCCGGCCTTGCGCGCCCAGGCGCAGATCTCGGCGACCGGATTGACCGTGCCCAGCACATTGGACACATGGGTCAGCGCCAGGATTTTCACAGGCGCCTTGAGTTGGGCTTTCAGCGCCGGCAGATCGATCTCGCCATCAGGCGTGATTTCCACCGGTTCAATGCGGGCACCGCAGCGTTCGGCGATCAGCTGCCAGGGCACGAAATTGGCATGGTGTTCCATGCGCGTGACCAGAATGACATCGCCGGGCTGCAGGCGCGGCAGCGCGAAGGAATAGGCCACCAGATTCAGGGCCTGGGTGGTGCCCGAAGTCAGCACCAGATCATTGGGCTGCGCCTTGACGAACGCCGCGATGGCCTTGCGGGCGCCTTCGTAGGCTTCGGTCGCTTCGCTGCCGAGCTGGTGAACGGCCCGCGAGACGTTGGCATTGTGATTGCGGTAGAAATCATCGACGGCAGCAATCACCGCCTCGGGTTTCTGCGCGGTATTGGCCGAGTCCAGATACACCAGCGGCTTGCCGTGCACCTCGCGGCGCAGGATCGGAAAATCATTTCGCACGGCCTGCCAGTCGATGCGGTTCATGCCACACCGTCCTGCACCAGTCGCGCCGGCAGGAAGGTTTTCAGGGTTTCGCGCAGCGCGTCATTGTCGATGATCGCCAGTGCTTCGGCGTAGAAGGCGCGGGTCAGCAGGGCGAGGGCTTCGGCCTCGGGCACGCCGCGGGTACGCAGGTAAAACAGCGCCGTGGCATCGAGTTGGCCGACGGTGGCGCCGTGCGCGGCTTTGACCTCATCGGCGTGGATTTCCAGGGCCGGCTGGGTGGTGATCTGGGCCTTGCTGCCAAGCAGCAGGTTTTTATTCGACAGCGCGGCATTGCTGCCGTCAGCGCCTGCATCGATGGTGATGCCGCCGTAGAAATGCACTTTGCCTTTGTCTTCAGCCAGGCCGCGCCAGAGCAGTTCGCAGGCGGTATCCGGCGCCTGATGGCGGGCACTCAGCCGGGTATCCAGCGTACCGCTGCCTTCGGCCCACAGCACGCCGCCCGAGCGGGCCAGCGCGTTGCGGCCCTGTAGCGCCAGATTCAGTTCCAGACGCTGGTAGTGGCCGCCGGTATCGATGTCCAGCCGGGTGTATTCGGCATCGCCGGCGATCACCGCATCGCAGCGGCTGAATGCGGTGTGCGCGTTGCCGGCATTCTGCACCCGAAGGTGCCGTAGCTGTGCGTTCGGTTTCACATGCACATGCCACAGATCATTGCTCAGGCCGCTGCCGCCGCCATGATGATGTTCGATGACGGTCAGCCGGCTGTGTTCGCGGCATTCGATTTTGTGGCGCAGGTAGCTGCTGCCGGTGTTGCTTTCGCTGTGCACGAACACCAGATGCAGCGGCGCGTCCAGCACCACGCCTTCCGGCGCTTCGATCAGCAGACCGTCCTCGGCCAGCGCGGTGTTGAGCGGTGCGAACGGGGCTTCGGCCTCCGGGAATTCGCGGCCGAGCACGGCCAGGGCACGCGCGTCATCACCGGCCAGCGCTTCGGCCAGGGTGCCGATGTGCAGGGCTTCGGCGCCATTGATATCGCTTAAGCCGGCGTCATGGCGGCCGTCCACGAACACCAGGCGCGGGGCCGGCGGCAGGGTGATGTCTTGCGCGCGGGCCGGCGCGCTTCCGGCGAAGGCTTTGCCGGCCAGCGCCCGCAGTGGCGCGTATTTCCAACGCTCGAGTTTGTTGTGCGGAAAGCCCACGCGCAGCGCTTGGGCCAACGCGGCTTCCCGCCAGGCCTGCACCTGCCGGTGGCGGGCCGGGGTGCGGGTGGCGAACAGCGCACTCTGGCTGTCGAGGAAGGCCGACATCAGGCCGCGCCCGCCTGCAGGCTGGCGTAGCCGTCGCGCTCGAGCTGCAGCGCCAGTTCCGGACCGCCGCTGGCGATGATCCGGCCTTCGCTCATCACGTGCACCACGTCGGGTTTGATGTAATCGAGCAGACGCTGGTAGTGGGTGATGACCAGGAACGACCGTTCCGGGCTGCGCATGTGGTTGACGCCGTCGGCCACCGCTTTCAGGGCGTCGATGTCCAGACCCGAATCGGTTTCGTCCAGAATCGCGAGCTTGGGTTCGAGCAGGGCCAGCTGGAAGATTTCATTGCGTTTCTTTTCGCCGCCGGAAAAGCCCGAATTGACCGCGCGGTGCAGCAGTTCGTCCTTCAGGTGCAGCACCGAGAGTTTCTGCCGTACCAGTTTCAGAAACGCCATCGAATCCAGTTCGGCTTCGCCGCGGGCCTTGCGCTGGGCATTGAGCGCGGTGCGCAGGAAATAGGTGTTGTTCACCCCGGGGATTTCCACCGGGTACTGGAACGCGAGGAAAATGCCGAGCGCGGCGCGTTCTTCCGGCGCCAGATCGTTCAGATCGGTGCCGTTGAAGCGTACCGTGCCGGAAGTGATCTCATAGCCTTCGCGGCCGGACAGCACATAGCCGAGCGTGGACTTGCCGGCGCCGTTCGGCCCCATGATGGCGTGCACCTGGCCCGGGGCGAGGGTGAGCGTGAAGCCTTTCAGGATTTCCTTGCCGCCGACGGTGGCGTGCAGATCGATGATTTCTAACATGGGGTTCTCGTTCCAGAAAAAGGGTTAACCGACCGAGCCTTCCAGGCTCACTTCCAGCAGTTTTTTGGCTTCCACCGCGAATTCCATCGGCAGCTCCTTGAACACCTGCTTGCAGAAACCGTCGACGATCATCGACACCGCGTCTTCGGCGCCGATGCCGCGGGCCCGGCAGTAGAACAGCTGGTCGTCGGAAATCTTCGAGGTGGTGGCTTCATGCTCGAGCACGGCGCTCGGATTCTTGACCTCGATGTAGGGGAAGGTGTGGGCGCCGCAGCGTTTGCCGATCAGCAGCGAGTCGCATTGGGTGTAGTTGCGGGCGCCCTCGGCCGAGGCCTCGACCTTGACCAGGCCGCGGTAGGTGTTCTGCCCGCGTCCGGCGCTGATGCCCTTGCTGATGATCTTGGACTTGCTGCCGCGGCCGATGTGGATCATCTTGGTGCCGGTGTCGGCCTGCTGGCGGTGATGGGTCAGCGCCACCGAATAGAATTCGCCGACCGAGTTCTCGCCCAGCAGCACGCAGCTCGGGTACTTCCAGGTGATGGCCGAACCGGTTTCAACCTGGGTCCAGCTGATCTTGCTGTCGGCGCCGCGGCATTCGCCGCGCTTGGTGACGAAGTTGTAGATGCCGCCGACGCCGTTCTCATCGCCGGGGTACCAGTTCTGCACCGTGGAATATTTGATTTCGGCGCGTTCCAGGCAGACCAGCTCGACCACCGCGGCATGCAGCTGGTTCTCGTCGCGCATCGGCGCGGTGCAGCCTTCCAGATAGGACACATAGGCGTCGTCCTCGCACACGATCAGGGTGCGCTCGAACTGGCCGGTGTCGCGGGCGTTGATGCGGAAGTAGGTGGACAGCTCCATCGGGCTGCGCACGCCTTTGGGAATGAACACGAAGCTGCCGTCGGAGAACACCGCCGAATTGAGCGCGGCGAAGTAGTTGTCGCCCGGCGGCACCACCGAGCCGAGGTATTTTTTGACCAGCTCGGGATGTTCCTTCACCGCTTCCGAGAACGAACAGAAAATGATGCCTTTTTCGGCCAGCTCTTTCTGGTAGGTGGTACCGACCGAGACCGAATCGAACACGGCATCGACCGCCACGCCGGCCAGACGGGCGCGCTCGTGCAGGGGCACGCCGAGTTTTTCGTAGGTGTCGAGCAGTTCCTGCGGCACCTCGTCGAGCGAGGCGTATTTCTTTTTCGGTGCCGCGAAATAACTCACTGCCTGGAAATCGATCGGGGCGATGTCGAGCTTCGCCCAGTGCGGCGGGGCCATGGTCAGCCAGTGCCGGTAGGCTTTCAGCCGCCACTCGGTCAGCCATTCGGGCTCGTCCTTCTTTTTCGAAATGAAGCGCACCACGTCTTCATCCAGACCCGGCGGCAGGGTGTCGGATTCGATGTCGGTGACGAAGCCGGCCTCGTAGCGGCGCTCGAGCTGGCGTTCGATTTCAGTGCGTTCGGTGGCCATGCTCATGCCTTCGCCAGTTTGAGGGGAATGGATTTACGGCCGTCGCGGCCGAGCTCGGCGATGCTGACGCCGCGCAGGGCATCGGCGATGACATCGTTCACTTTCTGCCAGTGGCCCTGAATGCCGCAGTGCGGTTCGTGCTCGCATTGGCTGTGCTCGCCGCTGCATTCGGTCATGCCGAGCCGGCCTTCCATCGCTTCCACCACGGCGAACAGGGAAATCTGCGCCGCCGGCTGCGCCAGGCGGTAACCGCCCTGGCTGCCACGGAAGGCTTCCACCAGTCCGGCCCGCGACAGCGGCTTGAGCACTTTACTCACCGTCGGCAATTCCAGCTTGGCCATTTCGGCCAGTTCGCTGGCGCTGTGCACGCGTTGCGGCGCCTTGGCCAGGCAGGCCAACAGCACGGTCGCGTAGTCGGTGAGTTTGGTGACCCGAAGCATGTCAGTACGCCACGGCCGGGTTCAGGGTGTAGCGCCCAGTCAGACTGGCGCTGGCCAACACATGTCCGGCCATCGCTGCGTTGAGGTCGGCCACGGTATAGCGTTCCGGCAGTGTCAAGGTCGGCACCGCGAGCGCGTACAGGGTGAAGGTGTAATGGTGC
Organism: Arenimonas sp. GDDSR-1; assembly: GCF_025980345.1. Lineage (GTDB taxonomy): Bacteria > Pseudomonadota > Gammaproteobacteria > Xanthomonadales > Xanthomonadaceae > Arenimonas. Next base: position 10,243 of record NZ_JAPDUI010000019.1, read on the forward strand.
ATGCGTTCGTCGTTCCAGGGCGGGCAGGGGCCGTCATAACCGTGGTAATCGCCCGCCATCTCGGCGTCGCCGGCGAACCAGCCGGTGTAATCGTTCAGGCCCTGCACGCTGCCGTGCGCGCCGGCGGACGCTTTGCCACGGGCGGTGACCGCAGCGCTGAATTCGCCGGCGGCAATCGCCCGCAGCTCGCCCGGCAGATTGGCCAGTAGCCAGTGTGTGAAATCCACGCGCGGCAGATCGTGCGGCACGCTGCGGCCGGCTTGGTTGACGTCGGTACCCACACTGGGCACATCGGGATCATTGACGATCAGCGCAAAGCTGCGGGTCCCCTCGGGCACCTCCGACCAGGCCAGCGGCGGATTGCGGTTGGCGGACAGCGTGATCGGACCGGGCGTGGCAATCACCGCGAAGGCGAATTCGCCGGGAATCGGCTGGCCGTCGGAAAAGGCATCGGATGTCAGGCGCATGGCGTTCTCCAAAGTGGACCAAAATTGTACTGTATTCGGCGTCTGCAGGCAATCCGTGCTTGGCAAGGCCGGCAATCTTCGCCACAATAGCGGCTCACTCGGGAAATTCTATGTCCAGCAAAATCGAAGTCCGTCGTTCCAAAATCCATGGCAGCGGCGTATTTGCCGCGAAAAACATCAAAAAAGGCGAGTTCATCATCGAATACAAAGGTCTGCTGCGCACCCACGAGGAAGTCGATGCCGCCTATGACGGCGAAGACGAAACCGGGCATACCTTCCTGTTCACCCTGAATGACGACTATGTGCTGGATGCCAACATCAAGGGCAACGATGCGCGCTGGATCAACCACAGCTGTGATCCGAACTGCGACTCCGAGCATGTCGATGCCGACGACGGCGACAAGCGCAAAGACCGCATTGAAATCAAGGCCATCCGCAATATCAAGGCCGGTGAAGAGTTGTCCTACAACTACGGCATCCGTCTGGTCGAACGGCACACGCCGAAGCTGAAGAAGCTCTGGGCCTGCCTGTGCGGCAGCCCGAAATGCACCGGAACCATGCTGCAGCCTAAACGCGGCTAAGCCGTTAAGCCACGGTTCGGGTTGGGTGTGCCAGATTCAAATGGCGCAATCCCGCGCGAGGAGACCGTGATGAAAATCCTTGCCTTGAGTTCCCTGACCGCTGCCGTGCTGCTTGGCGGACCGGCCTTTGCCGGCGACCGCTATGAAGACCGGCATTACGATCGCGACGACAGTCCCTATGACACACGTTACGATCAGCGCCACGAGGACCGCTATGACGACCGCTACGACGACCGACGCGGCGGCTATTACGGCAACAGCGGATATGGCCGTTTCGATACCGCCCGCGTCATCCAGGTGCAGCGTCTGGGCAATTCCGGCCGCGATTACCGCCGCAACTGCGGCCGCTATGACCGCGACAGCGGCCTGAACGAAGGTGCCGTGGTCGGTGCCGTCATCGGCGGCGTGATCGGCAATCAGGCCGGGCGTGGCGATGGCCGCGTGGCCGCGACGGTGGCCGGCGCTGCCATCGGCGGTCTGATCGGGCAGAGTATCGACCGGGATTCCCGCGGCGGCTACGACCGCCATGTGGTGGAATGCCGAAGCGATGGCTGGAACGGGCGCAACAGCGATTACCGGGTGACCTACCGCTACCATGGCCGCAACTACACCACCATCATGCCCTATCACCCCGGTGACCGCGTGCGTGTGCGTGTCGATACCATCGCCTACAACGACCGCCGTGGCGGCTATCGGTACTAAGCCGGATTGAACTGGAGCAGCGCGCCCATGCGCTGCTCCATCGCCGCCGGACGGCGCGACAGCGCATTGCTGGGGCTGAAGGTGACTTCGCCCAGATACAGGGTGCCGTCGGCACCGATGAAAAAATCGACTCGGGCAAAATCATACGGCGCGGCAATGGCCAGCGCGGCGGACTTCATGAATTCCGGATCGGCCGGCAAGACCGGATTGGCAACGCGCGCGAGGGCATCCATCTGCAACGCATCCGGCTGGAAGTCGGCATCCAGCCAGGTGACCTGCATCGGCTCGGCATTTTTATCGAACAATTCGATACAGCCGATACGGCCGTTCATCACATACACGTTCCAGGACACCGAGGGCTGCCCATGACAGACATCGGCTTCCAGCATCAGTCGGCGCGGAATGCTGGCATACCACCACTCGCCATCCTGGATGCCGTAGACCTGGTCCAGCCACTGCAGTGCCTGCGCTGCCAGGGCCGGCCGTTCAGCATCCTCCAGCGGGTAGCGGACGGCTTTGAACAGTCCGCTGCCATGATTGGCTTTCAGGTAATACCGGCCCGGTGCAATGCGATCGTTGCGCGGCAAAGGCAGACGGTCTGAATGCCAGATCAGCGGTGGACAGCGCAGGCGGCCGCGCAGGGCCTCGGGAATGAAACGTTCGGTCAGCAGTTTGTTGCCGGTTTCCGGCACTTTCACATTGCCGGTGAATTTAAAGCGGAAGATCTTTTCATTGAAGGTTTTCGGAGTGACCATGTCCGGAAATACCCCGAAGCGGTCGTGATAGCCGAACATGGCATTGGTCAGCGCCCGGACCAGATTGGTGCTTTTGTAGGCATCGATGCCGCGTCGGTGTCCGGGTTTGGGGTCACGGCTGAACGGCCCGTCGACTTCGGCCATGATTGCGGCCAACTGCCTTACCGCTTCGGCATGTGCCGCCTGCATGTTCCCGGGAATCACGGCCAGTCCAGTTCGCCGCGCAGCACCGTGCGGCAGTCGCCGCCGACCCAGACTTCGCCCTCGGCATCCACTTCGAGGGTCAGTACGGCATCGCGGCCGATTTCGCGGCCCTGGCTGACGCGATAGCGCCGGCCCAGCGCGCCGAGCTGACCGGTCTCGTGCAGAAAGGCGGCGATGGCGGCATTGGCGGCGCCCGAGGCCGGATCTTCGGCAATACCCACACCCAGTGGAAAGGCGCGCACCACCAGACCATCTGCGGTACGGGCAAAAATACACAGGCCCAGACTGCCGGTCTCCCGCGCCAGCGCGGCAATGGCGTAACTGTCGGGTTGGAAACCGCGCACTGCGGCTTCATCGCCGAGTTGCGCCAGCCACCAGCGCCGGCCGCCTTCGACCAAGGCCGGTTTTAGATCGGTCCACAGCGCCGCCGGCAAGGCCGGTTTGAACAGCGCTTCGCCCGGATCGGCATAACGCACCAGGCGCGAACTCGGCACCCGCACACTGTAAGCATTGTTGGTGGCCGAAGGCTGAACCCGGATCGGCAGAAGGCCGGCCTGGCACTCCTGATGCAGCAGGCCGTCCCGGGCGTGGACGCGCCCGGCATCGCGAAGGGCATGGGCGGTACCAATGCTGGGGTGTCCGGCAAAGGCGATTTCCTTTTGGGTGGTGAAAATACGCACGCGGTAATCGGCATCGGGCGTTGTGGCTGGCAGCACGAAGGTGGTCTCGGCCAGATTCAGCCAGTGCGCGATGCGCTGCATGTCGGTGTCCGAAAGGCCTTCGGCGTCCAACACCACGGCCAGTGGATTGCCGGTGCCGGTGCGCGGCGCGAACACATCACAATGCGAAATGGCGTAGGCAGGCATGCGCGGCTCCGGTAAACCCTGATTATAAGTCAGGCTCAGCGTTGTTTCAGGACGGCAATGACCTCGGCCAGGGCCACATCCTTGCATTGCAGCAGCACCAGCAGGTGATACAGCAGATCGGCACTCTCGTTGCACAGGGCGGTTTTATCCTCGGCCAGCGCGGCAATCACCGTTTCCACCGCTTCCTCGCCGACTTTCTGCGCCACTTTCGGCAGGCCCTTGTCCATCAGGCGCCGGCTGTAGCTGGCCTGCGGATCGGCGGTACGCCGGGCCGCGATGCGGCGCTCCAGCTCACTCAGGAAATAGCGCGGCGCACTGGGAAAGCAGCTGTCGCGCTCCAGATGGCAGGTCGGCCCCTGCGGGCGGGCCTGCACCAGCAGGCTGTCGTTGTCGCAATCGGCCTCGATGCTTTCCAAAGCCAGAAAATGTCCGGACGATTCGCCCTTGGTCCACAGCCGGTTGCGGCTGCGGCTGAAAAAGGTCACCTTGCGGCTGCGCAGGGATTCTTCCAGCGCTTCGGCATTCATGTAGCCGAGCATCAGTACCTGTCCGGTATCGACGTCCTGCACGATGGCGGGCAGCAGGCCGTTTTGTTTGCTCCAGTCGAGCTGGTCGGGACGAAGTGAGGTCATAAGCGGATGGCGATTCCCTGTTGGGCCAGTTCCTGCTTGAGCGCGGGAATGCTGACCAGGTTGCGGTGGAAGATGCCGGCGGCCAAAGCGCCGTCGACATCGCAGTGAATGAACACCTCGCTGAAGTGCTGCGCGCAGCCGGCACCGCCGGAGGCGATCAGCGGCACCGTGCAACAGGCGCGGGCTGCCGACAACTGCGCCAGATCAAAACCGTCGCGGGTGCCGTCGCTGGCCATGCAGTTGAGTACGATCTCGCCGGCGCCGCGGTGTTGCACTTCCCCGATCCACTCCAGCGTGCCCAGACCGCGCTCGCGGGTGGTGTCCGGATTGCCGGTGTGGCTGCGCACGCGCCACTGGCCATCGGCATCCTGAAGCGAATCGATGCCGACCACCACGCACTGGCTGCCGAAACGGTCGGCCAAGGTGGTGATCAGTTGCGGATTTTCCAGTGCAGGCGTGTTGATGGAAATCTTGTCGGCACCGGCGGCCAGTACCTGTTCGGCTTGGGCCAGGGAGCGGATGCCGCCGGCCACGCAGAACGGGATGTCGATGCGGCGGGCGACTTTTGCGACCCAGTCCGGGGCCACACCGCGCTGCGCGGTGCTGGCCAGGATGTCGTAGAACACCAGCTCGTCGATGCCTTGCGCACTATAACGCGCGGCCAGCTCCAGAATATCGCCGACATCGTCGTGATCACGGAAGCGCACGCCTTTGACCACCCGTCCATTGGCGACATCCAGGCAGGCGATGATGCGTTTTTTCAGCATGCCAGCGCCTCCCGCAAACTGAAGCGGCCTTCCAGCAAGGCGCGTCCGAGGATGGCACCGGACACCCCGAGTGCGGCCACGGCCTGCACATCGGCAATTGCACTGACCCCGCCCGAGGCCTGCACCTGCAGCGTCGGCCAACGGCTGCGCAGATGCCGGTAAAGGTCCAGGTTATAGCCGCTGAGCACGCCGTCACGGGAAATGTCGGTACACAGCACATGGCGCAGACCGACATCGGCGTAGCGCTCCACCGCTTCCACCAGAGGGATGCCGGTTTCGGTCCAACCGTGGCTGGCACACCGCCATTGGCCGTGATCATCAATGCGCACATCCAGCGCCAGGGTCAAGGCTTCGGGTCCGTAATCATCAAAGGCGGCACGCACCAGCGCCGGTGCGTTCAGCGCCAAGGTGCCGATGACGATGCGGTCCACGCCGGCGGCGTGCAGGGCGTCGATGTCGACGCGCGAACGGATGCCGCCCCCGGCCTGGACGCGCAATCCGGTGCTGGCTTTGATGGCACCGATCAGACCGGCAAGGGTAAAGCCGCCGACGCGGGCGGCATCCAGGTCGACCAGATGCAACCAGCGTGCGCCGTCACGGGCGTACTCCTGCGCCAGGGCCAAGGGATCGGCGGCATAGGTGGTCTGCTGTGCGTAATCGCCCTGTTTCAGACGCACCACACGGCCGTCACGGACATCGATGGCGGGAATGACGGTGATCATGCGGTGATGCCCAGGAAATTGGCCAACAGACGACTGCCTTGCGGGCCCGAGCGCTCCGGGTGGAACTGCACGCCGTAAACATTTCCCGATCGCACCACCGCCGGAAACGCCTGGCCGTGCGTACAACGCGCCAGCGTGGCCTCGGAATCGTCGGCGGCATAGGTGTGCACGAAATAAAAATCCTGGCCCGTGACGCCAGCCAGCAAGGCATCGTCACGAACCGCGTTGATGGCATTCCAGCCCATGTGCGGAATGCGGATGCCGTCCGCATTCGGCAGGCGACGCACGCGGCCGGGAATCAAGCCGAGGGTGTCGACATCGGATTCTTCGCTGTGGCTGAACAGAATCTGCATGCCCAGGCAAATGCCGAGCACCGGTTGGCTCAGGCTACGGATGAGCGGGGCCAGATTCTGCGCGGTGATGGCCTGCATGGCGGCGCCGGCCGAACCCACGCCGGGCAGCACGACATGCGTGGCGGCACGGATCTGTTCCGGGTCATGGCTTTGCCGGCAGCGCGCGCCCAGACGCTCAATCGCCGCCTGCAGCGAGGTGAAATTGCTGCCGCCGGTAGCGAGCAGCACCACATCGGCGTTCACAGCGCGCCCTTGGTGCTTGGCAGCACGGTATCCGTACGGGCGATGGCCTGCCGCAGCGTGCGTGCGAAGGCCTTGAAGCAGGCTTCGATCATGTGGTGGGTGTTGTCACCGGTGACCGACATGTGTACGGTGAATCCGGCGGCCTCGCTCAGCGATTGGAAAAAATGCGGCACCAGTTCGGTCGGCAAGCTGCCGACCTGCTCACGCGGGAAAACGCCGTCGAATTTGAGCAGGCCACGGTTGCTGATGTCGAGGGCGACCGCGGCCGCGGCTTCATCCATCGGCACGGTAAAGCCATAGCGGGCGATGCCGAACTTGTCGCCCAAGGCGCGCTTGAGGGCCTGACCCAGTGCAATGGCGCAGTCTTCCACGGTGTGGTGCTCATCGATGTGGGTATCGCCGGCGCAGGACAGCTGCAGGGAAAAGCCGCCGTGTCTGCCGAGCTGATCGAGCATGTGATCGAAGAAGCCGATGCCGGTGGCGATCTGCACCGGTGCCTGCGCATCCAGGTTGACCGACACGCGGATATCGGTTTCCTTGGTGCGCCGGGTGACGCTGGCGGTGCGCGGCGTGGCCAATAATTCGGCCACGATATCCGGCCAGGCGCACAGGCCGTCCTGCAGCCGGAAACCGCGGCAGCCCAGATTGCGGGCCAGCTGCAGATCGGTTTCGCGGTCTCCGATCACGGCGGACTGTTCCCACAGCACCCCGGGATCTTTCAGATAGTCCACCAGCAGGCCGATGCCGGGTTTGCGGGTCAGGGCATGCTCGTGGGCGAAGCTGCGGTCAATCAGGATGTCGTCGAACACGATACCCTGCGAAGACAGGATCTGCAGCAGAAGATTCTGCGGTGGCCAGAACTGTTCTTCGGGAAACGAAACCGTGCCCAGGCCGTCCTGATTGGACACCATGACAAAGCGGTAACCGGCGTTCTTGAGCGAGAGCAGGGCGCTGATGGCGTGTTCGACCATCTGGAATTTGTCCAGGGCATCGATCTGGAAATCGGCCGGTTCTTTGATCAAGGTGCCATCACGGTCGATGAACAGGATTTTACGCATGGGTCGCTCCGGGAAAGGTGTCGAGCACGGCCAACAGACGGTCGTTGTCCGCCGGGCTGCCGACGCTGACGCGCAGGCAATCGCGCAGTGCCGGATAGTGGCTCATGGCCCGGACCACGATGCCGTTCGCCAGCAGATGCGCGGCCAGCCGATCGGCTTCGGTGCAGCGCAGCAGCAGGAAATTGGCATCGGAGGCAAACACCTGGACCATCATGGGCAAGGCGTGCAGACGCTCCTGAAGACGCTCACGTTCGCTCAGGCACACTGCGATGCCGGCGCGCGTGCTGGCCAATGCGCCTTCGGAAAACGCCTGCAATGCCAAGGCGGCGCTTGGTTTGGCAATGGGGTAGGGCGCCTGGCAGGTTTTCAGGATGGCAATCAGCTCCGGTGCCGCGATGACGCTGCCGATGCGTGCGCCGGCCAGCGCATGGGCTTTCGATAAGGTTTTCAGCACCGCCAGATGCGGATAACGCGGCATCAGCGCCAGCGCCGAGGGCTGTGCGCTGTATTCGCCATAGGCTTCGTCCACCACCACCAGACAGCGCCCGGCCAGGCCGTCGAGCAGGCGCTGCAGCTCGGCGGCGGGCAGCGATTGTCCGGTCGGATTGGCCGGCGAGCACAGAAACAGCACTTTGCAGCGTTCACGCAGGGCGAGTGCAATCATCCCCGGAATGTCCCAGACAAAACCGGCCGCGGTTTCCTGCAAGGGACTGTCGATGACCGTGCAGGCATGCAACCGGGCACACACCGCATACATGCCGAAGGTCGGCGATTGAATCAGGATACTGTCCGCACCGGGCACGCACAGGGCGCGGATCAGCAGATCAATGGCTTCATCGCTGCCGCGGCTGAGCAGCAGGCTGCTGTCCGGTACGCCGTAGTAATCGGCCATGGCGCGGCGCAGATCCCCGGGTTGCGGTTCGGGATAGCGGTTGAGCTGCAGGGTATCGAAGCGCTGCGCAAGCGGCGCTTCATTGGCATTGAGCCAGACCGCGCCGCCGCTGTTCTGTTTGCGCGCCGAGAGATAGCCGCCGAATCCGCGCAGATCCGGGCGCACCAGATCGAGCACGTTCATGCCGCGTCCTGCCGTCGGATCCGCACCGCGGCCGCATGCGCGTCCAGGCCTTCGCAGGCGGCCAGCGTTTCGGCACAAGCGCCGATGGCCGATAAGCCTTTGCGGCTGACACGCTGGGTGCTGATCGCCAACTGGAAACTGGCGACACTGACGCCGCTGTAGGCGCGGGCCGCGCCGTCGGTCGGCAAGGTGTGGTTGGTGCCCGAACAGTAATCCCCCAAGGCTTCGCTGGCGAAGTGTCCGAGAAAAACCGAGCCGGCGGCCTGTACCCGGTCCAGATGCGATTCGGCATCCTTCAGGGCCAAAATCAGATGCTCAGGCGCATACCGGTTCGAAAGCGCGAAGGCTTCGGCCAGATTTGGAGTGCGGATCAGGCGCGCATGCTGCAGCGCCTTGCCGACGATGGCGCGGCGCGACAAGGCCGCCAGCTGGGCATCCAGTTCGATTTCGATGGCATCGAGCAGCGCGGCATCATCGCTCACGCACAGCACCTGCGAGTCCGGGCCGTGTTCGGCCTGGGCCAGAAGATCGGCGGCCACAAACGCCGGACGTGCACTGGCATCGGCGATGACCAACACCTCCGAGGGGCCGGCCGGCATGTCGATGGCCGGACCGCCGGGCAGCGCCTGCACCTGTTGCTTGGCCGTCGCGACATAGGCGTTGCCCGGTCCGAATAACTTATCGCAGCGCGGAATGCTGCGCGTGCCGAAGGCCATGGCGGCGATGGCCTGCGCGCCGCCGGTTTTGAACACACGGCTGATGCCGCAGATCCGGGCCGCGACCAGAATGCTCGGAGCGATGCGGCCATCGGGCTGCGCCGGTGAGCACAGCACCACCTCGGGGCAACCGGCCAGCTGCGCCGGAATGCCGAGCATCAGCACGCTTGAGGGCAGGGGCGCACTGCCGGCAGGGATGTACAGGCCGACACGTTGGATCGGACGCAGGACGCGTCCGCAATGCACGCCCGGTGCGGTCTTGATTTCGAAGGCGCGGGTCATGCCGGCCTTGTGCCAGCGTCGGATGCGTTGCGCCGCATCCTCCATCGCGGTTTTGATGATCGGGTCCACGGCTTTTTCAGCGGCCGCAAATTCCCGGGCGGTGACGGCCAGTGATTTGAGTTTCACGCCGTCGAAGTGTTCAGTGTAGGCGCGCACGGCGGCATCGCCTTTCGTTTGAACCCGCTGCAAAATCGCGGCCACCTGTTTTTGCAGCGCGGCACTGCGCAGCGAGGCCGGACGGGCCAGCACGGCGGCGCGTTGTTGTTCCGTCAGTCTTTTCCAGTCCACGCGTTTCATGCCAGCAGTTTCTCCACCGGCAGCACCATCAGGCCGCGGGCGCCGGCCAGTTTCATCGCTTCCAGCCGTTGCCAAGTCACTGCGCTCTGGCACAGGGCCTGGATGTTGAGGGTGTCGCTGCTGCCCCAGACCGGACTGATGGTCGGTGCAACGGCGTCGGGCAGCAGCTTGAGCACCGAATCCAGATCGCCGGTCCCGGTCTGGCAGATGATGAGTTTGCTGCCCTGGACTTTCATCACGCCTTCGATGCGCGACAGGAAATTGGCCAGCAGGCCATCACGGCTGTCGCCGAACGGGGTGTTCTGGCAGGCCAGGACGGCTTCGCTTTGCAGAATGATCTCGGTTTCGCGCAGGCCGTTGGCGACCAAAGTCGCACCGGAAGAGACCAGATCACAGATGGCATCGGCCTTGCCGAGCTTGACCGCAATCTCCACCGAGCCTTTCAAAGCCACGATATCGGCGCGGATGCTGCGTTCCTGCAGGAAGTCGGCGAGCAGCTCCGGGTAGCTGGTGGCGATGCGTTTGCCGTCCAGATCGCCGGCATCGCGCCAGAGCTGGCTGTTCGGCACGGCCAGCGACAGCCGGCAACCGCCAAAGGCCAGCGGCATCAGCTCCTGCAGACCGCAGTGCGCACTGCCGCGCAGCTCGAGTGCTTTTTCCAGAAGCACGTTGCGCCCGACGATCCCGAGATCACAGACGTTCTCGGCGATCAGTTGCGGGATGTCGTCGTCGCGCACCAGCACCAGGTCGATGGCGCAGTCTTCGCCGTAGCAGAACAGTTGATCCTTGTCGCTGCGGAACTGGAAGCCGGCCTGCTTGAGCAGGTTACGGGCCGGATCGCTCAGGCGTCCGGATTTCTGCATGGCGATGCGCAGACGGTCGGCGGGGCGGTTCATGTGCCGCTGCTCCGGCGCGTGCTCTTGAGCGCCAACTGGTAGCCGCCGGTGCCGAGCTCGAGGCAGCGCGCCACGCGGCCGATGGTGGTCACGCTGACCCCGGTGTCGTCGTGGATCTGGCGGTAGGGTTTGCCTTTGGTCAGCGGCTCGACCACCTGCCAGCGGTCGGCCAGGGCTTCGAGTTCGGCCGGTGTGCACAGGTCAATCAGGAAGGCATAGACCTGGTCGGCGTTCTTCAGGCCGTTGAAGGCCTGGGCCAGGGATTCGACGCCGGCTTTCAGCGGTTTTTTTGGGAGGGCATGTTTTTTCATAGGGATAGTGTAATAGCGCATTAATACATTGGCAAGCCTTTTGATGTGAAGCCCGCGTCAGGGTCATCGCCACCGATTCGGGCACCCAAGCCACGGGCCATGGCTTATCATGTGTATACCCTCATTTGCCGCCGATTGCCTGCCGCCATGCCCGAATCCGCCCCTGCTTCCGATTGGATCGTGCTGAAATTCGGCGGGACCTCGGTCTCCCAGCGTCACCGCTGGGACACCATCGGCCGCTTGATGCGCGAACGTGCCGACGCGGAGAAGGCCAAGGTCTTGGTGGTGGTGTCGGCACTGTCCGGAGTCACCAATCAGCTGCAGAGCGCCATCGACCGTGCCGACAATGACGCGTTTCTGGCCGATCTGGAACAGCAGCTGCGCGAACGCCATCTGGGGTTTGCCCGCGAACTGGGCATTGATGCCGAAGCGGTCCTGTCCGAACGCCTTGCCGCATTGAACCGTTTGCTGACCGATCCGCGCCGCCTCACCCGCGCCTTCGACTGGCAGGCCGAACTTCTGGCGCAGGGTGAACTGCTGTCTTCCACGCTGGGGGTGGCCTACCTGCAGACCCAAAGCGTGCCGGTGTCCTGGTTGGATGCGCGTGAATGGCTTACCGCCGTGCCCTTGCCCAACCAAAGTGCCTGGGCCGCCCGCCTGTCGGTGTCCTGTGATTATCAGGGCGATGCCGATTGGCGCACGCGTTTTTCCGGCAACGCGTCCTTGCTCATTACCCAAGGCTTCATTGCCCGTGCCACCGACGGCGGCACCGCGATTCTCGGCCGTGGCGGTTCGGACACTTCAGCGGCGTACTTCGGCGCGTTGCTGCGTGCACGCCGGGTCGAGATCTGGACTGACGTGCCCGGCATGTTCAGTGCCAATCCCCGCGCCGTGCCCGATGCCCGCCTGCTGAGCCGTTTGGAATACCAGGAAGCGCAGGAAATCGCCACCACCGGCGCCAAGGTGCTGCATCCGCGCTGCATCCATCCCTGCCGCGATCTGGGCGTACCGCTGTGGATCCGCGATACCGAACGCCCGCAAATGGCCGGTACGTGCATCAGCCGCAGCGCCGAGCCGCATCCGGGCGTCAAAGCCATCAGTACCCGCAGCGGCATCGTGCTGGTGTCGATGGAATCGATCGGCATGTGGCAGCAGGTCGGCTTCCTGGCCGATCTGTTTGCCTGCTTCAAAGCGCACGGCCTGTCGGTCGACATGATCTCGACCTCGGAAACCAACGTCACCGTATCGCTGGATCCTTCCGACAATCTGGTCAACTCCAATGTGCTCGATGCGCTGTGCGCCGATCTGGCCCAGGTCTGCCGGGTCAAGGTCATCACGCCCTGCAGTGCAGTCACCCTGGTCGGCCGCGGCATGCGTTCGATGCTCGATCAGCTCACCGACATCTGGGCCGAGTTCGGCCGCGAACGCGTGCATCTGATTTCGCAAAGCTCGAATGATCTGAACCTGACCTTCGTGGTCGATGAGGACATCGCGCAGGATCTGCTGCCGACCCTGCATGCGCTGCTGATCGATTCCGGCGCCATGCCGATCGCCGAATCCGACATTTTCGGCCCCAGCTGGCGCGACATCGCCCATGGCCACGCCGCGCCGCCTGAGCATTGGTGGCAATCCCGACGCGATGCGCTGTGCCAAATCGCAGCCGCACAGACGCCGGCCTATGTCTATCATCTGCCCAGCGTGCGCCGCCAGGCCGAAGCCTTGTGTGCCATTGGCGCGATCGAACGCCGCTTCTACGCCATCAAAGCCAATGCCCATCCGGCGATTCTGCGCGAGCTGGAAATGCGCGGCTTCGGATTCGAGTGCGTGTCGGCGGCCGAGCTGCGCCATGTCAAATCGGTATTCCCCGATCTGCCGCCCGGGCGTTTGCTGTTCACGCCGAGTTTCGCCACCCGCGCCGAGTATGCCGAGGCGCGTGAACTGGCCGAATGGATCACCGTCGACAGTCTCTACCCGCTGCAGCACTGGCCGGAATTGTTTGCCGACCGCAAGCTGGTGCTGCGCATCGACCCCGGTTACGGTCTGGGCCATCATGCCCATGTGCGCACCGGCGGCGAAGACGCCAAGTTCGGGTTGGCGCTGGCCGATCTGCCGGCCTTCCGCGCCGAGGCGACGCGGATCAAGGCCGAGATTGCCGTGCTGCATGCCCATGTCGGCAGCGGCGTGAGTGATTGCCGCCATTGGGCGCAGCTGTTCGCCCAGCTGGCGCAACTGGCCGAGGACATCGGTTCGGTCAAGGCCATCAACGTCGGCGGCGGATTGGCCGTGCCGTATTCGGACAGCGAACCCGAATTCGATCTGGAGGCCTTGGCGGCGACGCTTGCCGAACATGCCGCGCAATGGCCGCAATATGCGATTTGGCTGGAGCCCGGCCGCTATCTGGTGGCGCAGGCCGGCGTGCTGTTGGCTACTGTCAGCCAAGTGGTCGATAAACTCGGCGTGCGCCGGATCGGCCTGGATGCCGGCATGAATGCCCTGATGCGCCCGGCACTGTATCAATCCAAACACCGCATGCGCAATCTCAGCCGTGCACCGGACGCGCCGACGCAGCGCGTGGATGTGGTCGGACCGATCTGTGAATCGACCGATGTGCTGGCTCATGCCATTTCCCTGCCATTGGCCACGGCCGAAGGCGATGTCCTGCTGATCGACACCGCCGGCGCCTACGGTTTCGTGATGGCCAACCAATACAATCAGCGCGCTCTGCCGCGTGAGGTGATTCTCGATGTCTGAGTATGTGTTCAACCGCGAGGCAATCCGCCGCTTCCATTTCACCGATTGCGGCTTCGACGCCGCCACCGGCATCGCGCGGCTCGATTACGCCTTCGATACCGGCGGCGTATTCTCCGAAACCATCACTTTCCCCGGCGCGCCGTTCACCCTGGATGGCGCGCGTGCCGCCGCCGTGCAGTCGGCGCTACGCACCTTGCACCTGATTGCCGGGGTCAGCTATTACAAAGCCGCCGTACCGGAAACCCTCGTGCTCGATGCCTATGCCATCGATGCCGGCACCGCCGCCTTCCTGACCGAGGTCTATGAAAACGGTCTGGGCGAATTCGCCTATCGCAACGGCCTGAGCCTGCGCGGCAAGATCGTGTTTCCGGCGGATGCGTCAACGCCGCCGGGCGTACCGGCGGCCGGCTTGTCCACGCATGCGCTGGTCGCGATCGGTGGCGGCAAGGATTCCCTGGTCTCGATCGAAGCCCTGCGCCGCGCGAGCATCGCGCAGACCGTGACCTGGATCGGTTCGGCACCGCTGATTAGATCCTGCGCCGAACGTACCGGTTTGCCGCTGCTGAACATCAGCCGCCAGTTGCCGCCGGAACTGTTTGCCATGAACAAGCAGGGCGCGCTCAATGGCCACATCCCGGTCACGGCCGTCAATTCCGCCATCCTGACGCTGGCCGCGCTGCTGCAGGGCGCCGATCAGGTGGTGTTCTCCAATGAACGTTCGGCCAGTTACGGCAGCCTGATCGAGGGCACCGGCGAGGTCAATCACCAGTGGTCCAAAGGCTGGGATTTCGAGCGCGCCTTCGCCGCGCATGTGCGCAGCCATATCGCCGCCGACCTGAATTACTACTCGCTGCTGCGTCCGTTCTCCGAGCTGGCGGTGGCGCGCCAGTTCGCCAAGACCGATTTCTACGATGCGCACTTCTCCAGCTGCAACCGTAATTTCCACATTCTCGGCGAGCGTCCGGCACAGCGCTGGTGCGGGGTCTGTCCGAAATGCCATTTCGTGTTCCTGGCGCTGGCGCCGTTCATGCCCAAGCCGCGCCTGATGACCATTTTCGGCCGCAACCTGCTGGACGAACCGGCACAGATTCCCGGGTTCGATGCCTTGCTGGAATATCAGGACCACAAGCCGTTCGAGTGCGTGGGCGAGGGCCGGGAATCCCGCGCCGCCATGGCGGCATTGGCACAGTCGCCGAGCTGGCGCGAAGATGCCATCGTCCGCCGTTTCGCCGACGAGATCCTGCCGCAATTGGACGCGTCCGAATTACCCATCGCGCCCTTACTTGTGCCGGTCGAAGAACATGCCATTCCCGATACCCTGTGGGCCGCATTGCGTGAATCCTTCCGCGCTTAAGGGACAGTCCATCGCCATCTGGGGCTACGGCCGCGAAGGCCGCGCCGCCTTGCAGTATCTGCGCGCACGGTTGCCCGGCCAAGCCCTGACGGTCTTTTGCAATGCGCAGGAGGCCGCTGAAATCAACGCAATCGGCGATGAGGCGATCCGTTGCCGCAGCGAACCCGGTGCCGAAGATCTGGCCGCTTTCGATGTCGTGGTGAAATCGCCGGGCATCAGCAAATACCGGCCCGAAGCGCTGGCGGCACAGGCCAAAGGCACCCGTTTCATCGGCGGCACCGCGCTCTGGTTTGCCGCCCACCCCGAAGCGCGCACCGTGTGCGTGACCGCGACCAAAGGCAAGAGCACGGTCAGTGCCTTGATCGCGCATCTGCTGCGCAGTGCCGGCAAACGCACGGCCCTGGTCGGCAACATCGGTACGCCCTTGCTGGAAACCATGGACTGGAACGAACATCCCGAATTCTGGGTCATCGAGATGTCGAGCTACCAGACCTTCGAGGCCGTAAGGCCGGAAGTGGCGGTGATGTTGAATTTCTACCCGGAACACCTCGATTGGCACGGCAGCGTGCAGGCCTACTTCGAGGACAAATCGGCGCTGATCACGCAATCCCAGGCCCGTCATGTCGTGCTCAACGAGGAAGCGCCGCGGGTCGCGGCCCTGGCCGACGGGCTGACTGCCGAAGTGCACTGGTTCAACACCAACACCGGCTGGCACGCCAAGGGCCACACACTGTACCGCGGCGATACTGCGGTTCTGGATCTGCGTGAGCTGCCGATGCCGGGCCAGCACAACGCCGGCAATGTCTGCGCGGCCTTGACCGCCATCGATGCGCTCGGTCTGGATGCCGCGGCGCTGGCCCCGGCCGCGCGGCAGTTCCGACCCTTGCCGCACCGGCTGCAGAGCCTGGGTGAGAAAAGCGGCATCCGTTACGTCAACGATTCCATCAGCACCACGCCGTTCGCCAGCATCGCGGCGCTGGAGTGTTTTACTGCCCTGCCGGTCGCGATTCTGGTCGGTGGTTACGACCGCGGCCTGGAGTGGGATGCGTTCGCCGACTATGTGGCCGCGCATCCGCCGAAAGCCATCATCGCCATGGGCCAGAACGGCGCCCGCATCGCCGAGCGTCTGCGTGCCATCGCTGCGCCAGGATTCGCACTGAGCGAAGCGGCGGATCTGCCCGATGCCGTGCATCAGGCGCAACAGGCCTTGCCGCAAGGCGGCGTGGTGTTGTTATCGCCGGGGGCCCCGAGTTTCGGCGTGTATGCCGATTACGTGGCGCGGGGCCGGCACTTTGCCGATTACGTGGCGCGGGGCCGGCACTTTGCCGAACTGGCCGGTTTCGATCCGAATGCGATCAGCAAGATTCCCGGTCTTGGCATGGGATAGCCCGAGACAGCCTCTCCACGATGTAAAAAATAGTTGACATTCCGGATTTCCCACCCTTACACTTGGCGTGTCGGGTAATTTTGACACACTATTTTTGATCAATCGGGGAAAGAGCCATGTCATTTCGTGAAAAAAGTCTGTGGGTCATGGTGGCGGCGTTGACGCTGGCCGCGTTCTTTTACGGCCATGCCGTGGCCTATGTCAGTCACGCGCAGTTCGAAACCGTCCCTTGGCCGGCTATGCGCGTGTTGCCGCCGGTCGTGGTGCTTTTCCATGTGGCTGTGGCCGTATTGGTGGCCTTTGCCGTGGTCGGACACGTTGTCATCGCGCTTCTGGACCGGCGCACCGCTGAA
>NZ_JAPDUI010000020.1 GCF_025980345.1 Arenimonas sp. GDDSR-1
ACCCGGCCAGATTGCCGGCGCTGTAGTGCGCCTGGTATTGCTGCAGCAAGGCCTCGGCTTCTTCGGCGCTGATTGCTTCCGGCACCGGCGCGGCAACTGGAACCGGTTTCGGCAGCGGCATGGCGGTCGCGGTTTTCAGCGTTGAAGGCGGCGCATGGTTTTGCCGCGCGGCCGGCACTATCGGTTTTTTTTCCGGCGCTGCCACTGTCGCAGCCGGCGCGGCGCGGGACGCCACCGGGGGCGGTGCGGGGCGCGTCTTCGTTGGGCGAATGATCGGCGCGGGCCATGCCGCGGCGGGCAAGGCCTCCACAGTGGCCGATGCCGCCGTCGGTTTGTCGGTAGGCGCCACATACACCGGCGCCTCGGGCAGCAGACTGACCGCCAACAGCAGCAAGGCCCCCGCCAGCAGGAGTCCGAGAAAAACCGGAAAGCGGCTGCGTGCCTGCCCCTGCGGCGGCATGCCGGCCTCGGGCAAGGCCGGAGGCGAAGGCGGCGGATGCTTCAACGCGGTCCAGGCGCTGTTGACGCGCTCGGCCAACACTTGATCATCGGGATTGCGGTCCGGATGCAGCCAGCGGATCAGCAGGCGATGGTGCGTGCGCGCGGTCGTCAGATCGTCGTCGGCGCGCAACCCCAGACAGCGGCGGGCATCGGCGCCGGCATGCAGGCAGACCTGCTGCAGGAATGCGGCCGCGGCGGCACGCTCCGTTGGCGTGGAAGTACCGTCATCGGTGGCGGTGCGGATCAGCGCCGTCATTTCCGGCGGCAGCGGCGCGCGTTGCAGGCCCGTCAGCAGGTCCGGCTGATCGCGCAACCGCAATGCCTGCTGCAGGGCCGTGGATGCACTCATCGGGTCAGTTTTTTCGGAGTATTGCCGCCGTAGCTGTAGTAGTTGTAGGCCCCGTAGTCGGCACCATAGCCATAGCCGTAGCCGTAGGCCGCATGCTTGGCTTCGAACTTGTTGATCAGCACGCCGACCAGACGCGCACGCGCCGAGAGCAGGCGCTTGACCGCGTTGGCGGCGATGACCTTGCGGGTGACTCCGGCCTCGATCACCAGCAGCACGCCTTCCACCCCCGAAGAGAGAATCGGCGCATCGGCCAGACCCATCACCGGCGGACCGTCGATGATGATCTGGTCGAAATGCTGCAGACCGTGCGCCAGCAACCGGCGCATGTTGTCATCGTGCAGCAGTTCGGCCGGATTCGGCGGCAGCGGCCCGGTGGTGACCACGCGCAGTCCCGGATAGTCGGTCTCGCGGATGATGGTTTCGAGCGTAGCGGCGCCGGCCAGGTAATTGCTCAGGCCGATTTCGTTGTCGATGCCCATCTTCTTGTGCATCGAGGGCTTGCGCATGTCGGAGTCGATCAGCAGCACGCGCTTGCCGATCTGGCTGAAGTTGCGGGCGATGGTGACCGCCGCGGTGGTCTTGCCCTCGCTCGGCGAGGCGCTGGTGATCAGCAGGCTGCGCGGCACGCCGGTGGCGGTGGCGAACTGCAGCGCGGTGCGCACCGAACGGTAGGCCTCGGCGAAGGCCGAGCGCACATCGGCGGTGACCGCCTCCAGGGTCTGTCCGGCCTTGAGTTTCGGAATCACCCCGAGCACGGCCAGACTCAGGCGTTTTTCCACGTCCTCGGAATTCTTCAGGGTGTCGTCCATGTATTCCAGCAGCAGCACCAACAGCAGGCCGAGCACCAGCCCGAGCAACAGCGCCACCGCCAGATTGAGCGGAATGTTCGGGCGGTATTTATTGGCGCTGACCGCCTTGTCGACGATCAGGATGTTGTTCAGGCCGACGCCGGCGGCTACGCCGATTTCCTTGTAGCGCTGCAGGGTGGCTTCGTACAGCTGGCGGTTGGTATCGACCTCGCGCTTGAAGATGTTGTACTGGATCGAGCGGCTCTTCAGATCCAGCGCTTCGCCCTTGAGCGAACCGATCTGGGCCACGATCATGTTTTCGTTCTGCTGGGCGGCCTCGTATTCGGCCCGGATGGCCGATTTGATGGCGGCGATTTCGGCCGCGATCTGCTTGTCGGTTTCGTCGATCTGCGCTTTGAGCTGCAGCATGGCCGGGTAGCCCGGCTTGAACTGGCTGAGCTTGTTCTGGTAATCGGCCATCAGCTTGGACCGCGATTCCATCAAGGAGCGCACGATCGAATTGCCGCCGGTGGCTCCGAAGGTGACCATGCCGACGCTGGACTGCGCCTGCGACCACTGCGACTGGGCGCGGATGCGTTCTTCCTTGGCTTTGGCCAGCGCGGCATTGAGCGCGCCGAGGTTCTGTTCCGGCAGGGTCCCGTCGGCCTCATCGCCGGAACTGACGATCTGCTCCTTGGCGGCGAAACGCACCAGCTGCGCCTCGGAATCCTCCAGTTTGATTTTCAGCTGCTTGAGCTGGTCTTCCAGGTAACTCTTGGCGTAACTGGACGTCTCGAAGCGGGTTTCCAGATTGCGGCTCTGGAACGCCTCGGCCAGGCTGTTGGCCGACAGGATGGCAAATCCCGGATCGGTGCTGTTGTAGTGGATCTTGACCAGCCGGGTGTTGCGCACCGGTTCGATGGTGTAGCCGCTCTTGAAGGCATCGACGCGGCGCAGGGCCTTGGCCTTTTCCGCGGCCGGGTCGGTCTTTCCGGGGGGCGCGCCGGCGCCGAACCAGCTTTTGATCTGGCTGGCGGCCGAGGGCTGGAACACGCTTTCGAAACGCTTCTGGTTCTGGAATCCGATATCGCTGAGCACGCGCGAGGCCAGTTCGCGGCTCTGCAGCAGCTGGTACTGGGTGTTCAGGTAGTTCGGGTCGTTGATGAAACCCGCCATCGGGTTGGCATCGTTGTTGGTGATGTTCATCAGCTCGCGGTCGATCTGCACCGAAGCCGTGGCCCGGTACACCGGGGTGATCATCAGCGAGGCCACCAGCGCGAACACGAACACGATGCCGACCGTGGCGGCGATGGTCCAGCGCCGTTTCATCAGGATGTGCCACAGGCCCATCAGGTCGATGTTGAATTCGTCCTGGTCGGCGTTCAGCACATCGGTGCTGAGCACGCCCGGCGCGTACGCCGCCAGCTCGCCGCCGGTGCTGTCGCGGCGGATCGGCAGGGCGTTGCCGCTGGGGCTGTCGGACGGATCGGAATTCTGCGTCATGCGAAGTCTCGGTGGATGCGGCGCGGATCAGTACAGGATGAAGGCATTCACCAGCGGAATGCTTTCCAGGAATTTGCGGTAGGCCCACTTGCGGTTGGACACGCCGACCACGATGATGTCGTCGCCGAAGATCTGCGGATCGGCGGCATCGCCCTTGCGGATCAGGTTCAGATCGAACTTGGCCGCCATGCGCTGGCCGTTGACGGTGCGGAACACCAGAATCGAATCGAGCTGGGCCAGATTCATGTCGATGCCTTCAGCCAGGGCGATGGCCTGCAGCAGACTGGTCTTGCCCTTGATCGGGTAGATGCCGGATTTGTTGACCGCGCCCTCGATGGTGACCCGCTGGCTGGTGAATTCCTTGATGAACACGTTGATCTGCGGATTCTGCAGCAGCGATTTGCCGTAAGACGCCATCAGTTCCTGCTCGAGTTCTTCCACGGTTTTGCCGCCGGCCAGCACGGTACCGATCAGCGGCAGCGAGATCTGCCCGACGCTGTTGACCCGCACTTCGCGTTTGAGGTCTTCATTGAGGAACACCGACACTTCCAGCAGATCCTGCGGACCGATACGGTACTCGGTGCTGCCGCTGTACACGCCCTTGATCGAGATATTGTCGGGCAGCGCCAATTCAACCGATTCGGCGACCTTCTTGACCGGCACCGCCGGCGCGGGATCGGCGGCCGAGGCCAGGCCGGCGGCCAGCAGCAGTGCGGGAATCAGGGATCGGGCAAGTCGTTTCATGGGATTCCGTTCACTCAGTGGGGTTTGCGTCGGAACAGACCGCGCCAGAACGGCCGCTCCGGGCCATCGGCGACCCGGGCCTCCGGCAAGGGCGGCAACAAAGGGGCTGGCACATTATCAAGGATGCCTTGGGGTCTTGTCACCACCAGATGCGTGGCCGCTTCGGCGCCCAGGCGGCGGGCGGCGGCGGTGCGGGCTTCGGCCAGCAGGGGCGGCCGACGGTCGATATGGTGGGCGTCGGTGGCGAGGATGTGGCAGAAGCCCTCGTCGAGGATGCGCTCGGCCCAGTATTTCGGGCGCGGCCCGTAGCGGCCGGTCAGGCTGCCGGAAGTCAGCTGCATCCAGGCGCCGGAAGCCACCAAGCGCTTGAACACCGGGTAATGCTCCTCGATCCAGGTCAGCCGCTCGGGATGGGTGACCACCGGCACATAGCCGGCCGCCACCAGGGCGAACACCGATTCTTCCAGGCGTGGCGGCGCCACGTGATGCGGCGGTTCGAACAGGAAATAGCGTGAACCGTTGAGGCGCGGAATGCGGTCGGCGCGCAATCCGTCGAGCAGATCGGGGGCCAGATGGGTGTCGGCGCCTTCCACCAGCCGCAGCGGAATGCCGGCTTCGGCCAGCGCCGTGCGGAACGCGGCGATGGCGGCGCGGATGCCGTCGGCGCTGTTTTCATACAGGCCCGGATAGATGTGCGGCGTGCAGGCGGTGACGGTGATGCCGTCGTCCACCGCGCAACGCGCCATGGCCAGCGCCACCGCCAGATCCGGCGCACCGTCGTCGATGCCGGGCAGGATATGGCAGTGCAGATCGATCACGGGCTCTGGGTGTCCGGTGAACGGCCGTAGACGTCTTCGAAGCGCACGATGTCGTCTTCGCCCAGATAGCCGCCGGACTGCACTTCAATCAGCTCCAGCGGGATATTGCCGGGATTTTCCAGGCGGTGCACGCTGCCCAGCGGAATATAGGTGCTCTGGTTTTCCGAAAGCATGAACACCTTGTCGTCGCAGGTCACCCGCGCGGTACCGCTGACCACGATCCAGTGTTCGGCGCGATGGTGGTGCATCTGCAGACTGAGCGCGGCGCCGGGTTTGACCACGATGCGTTTGACCTGGAAGCGCGCGCCGGCATCGACCGAATCGTAATTGCCCCAGGGCCGGAACACTTTCCGGTGCCAGGTCGCCTGCGGGCGCTGTTCGGCTTTCAGCCGCGCGACTATGTCTTTGACTTCCTGCACGCGGTCCTTGTGCGCGACCAGCACGGCATCGTCGGTGTCGACCACCACGATGTCATCCAATCCCAGCAGGGCCAGCAGGCGCTTTTCGCCCATGGCCAGGGTGTTGCGGCAATCCAGGGCCAGCACATCGCCGTGATGGGCGTTGCCGTCGCCGTCCTGCTCGGCCACCTGCCAGAGCGCCTGCCAGGAACCGACATCGCTCCAGCCGACGCGGATCGGCAGCACGAAGCCGGCGCGGGTTTTTTCCATGACCGCATAGTCGATCGAATCCGAGGCCATGGCGCTGAATGCATCTTTGTCCAGACGGATGAAGTCGGCATCGCGTTGCGCCTTGGCCACGGCGGTCTCGGCCAATTCCACCATCAAGGGATGGGTCTTGGCCAATTCGTCGAGATAGACGCGGGCCTTGAACAGGAACATGCCGGAGTTCCAGAAATAATCGCCGGAGGCCACATATGCTTCGGCAGTGGCGATGTCGGGTTTTTCCACAAAGCGCTCGATGCCGCGCACGCCCTCCCCGGCCTTGGCCTTGATGTAGCCGAAGCCGGTTTCCGGCGCTTCCGGCACGATACCGAAGGTGACCACGGCGCCGCCTTCTGCGGCCGGCAAGGCTTGAACCACCGCGGCCTGAAAGCCCTCGACATCGGTAATGGCGTGATCGGACGGCATCACCAGCAGCACCGCCTCGGCATCGGCGCTCAGCGCCTGGAACGCAGCAGCGGCGATGGCCGGCGCGGTATTGCGGCCGACCGGTTCCAGCAACAGTGCGCCGGCGGGCACACCGATGGCCTGCAGCTGTTCGGCGACCAGGAAGCGGTGACTTTCGTTGGCGACCACAATCGGGGCCTGCGCCGACAGCCCGCGCAGACGCAATGCGGTCGCCTGCAGCAAGGAATGTGCGCCGATGACCGGCAGGAATTGTTTGGGGTGCGCTTCGCGCGACAAGGGCCACAAACGGGTGCCGGAGCCCCCGGACAATATCACCGGCGTGATCGAATTCATCGGTACTTCCCTACAGCTTCCAGTATCATGTCTATTAAACCACCATTCCGCCCCTGCTCCCACCTGAGAAATTCCTAGCCACGCATGACTGCCTTCCAACGTCCCGCCCAACGCCTGCTCTGGGCCCAGACCGTCCTCGACGACGCCACGCTGCAGCTGGAAAGCGCGTCGGCCGATGCCAGCTTCCGCAGTTACTGGCGCGGCCACAGCGGCGGCCGCACCTGGATCGTGATGGATGCGCCGCCGGACAAGGAAGACACCGGGCCGTGGCTGGCGATGGCCAAGCGCCTGACCGATGCCGGATTGAATGCGCCGCTGATCCGCGGCGTGGATGCCGAAAACGGTTTCGTGCTGATGAGCGATCTGGGCACGCGCCTGTTTCTGCCGGAACTCAATGAACAGACGGTAAACACGCTTTACGGGCAGGCCCTCGATGCCCTGCTGGAGATGCAGACCCGCGTGGCCTGCGACGATCTTCCGCCCTACGATGAAGCGCGCCTGGTCACCGAGATGGAACTGATGCCGACCTGGCTGTTCGAACGCCACCTGGGTTTCACCCCGAGTTGCGGGCAATGGGATGTGATCGAAACCGCGTTCCGCGCCCTGGTGACCAGCGCCACGGCGCAGACCCAGGTGTTCGTGCACCGCGATTACCATTCGCGCAATCTGCTGATCGATGACTCCGGAAAACCCGGCATCCTCGATTTCCAGGATGCCGTGCGCGGCCCGATGACCTACGATCTGGTGTCGATCCTGCGCGACTGCTACATCGCCTGGCCGATCGAGCGGGTGGAAACCTGGGTCGAGCATTACCGCGAACGCGCCGAAGCCGCCGGCCTGCGCACCGGCGGTCCGGAACGCTTCCTGCGCGCCTTCGATCTGATGGGCCTGCAGCGCCACATCAAGGTGCTCGGCATTTTCTGCCGCCTGTATTACCGCGACGGCAAAGCCGGTTACCTCAACGACCTGCCGCTGGTCTGGCAGTACACCCGCGACATCGGCCGCAAGTATCCGGAAACCGCGGCGCTGATCGATCTGATCGAACAGGCCATCGGCGGCCGCGATCTGCGTCTGCCGAGCGCCTGATGGACGCGCTGATTTTCGCGGCCGGCAAAGGCGAGCGCATGCGCCCGCTGACCGAAACCACGCCCAAGCCCCTGCTCGCCGTGGGCGGCAAGCGCCTGATCGAATGGCATCTGGAAAAACTGGCCGGCATCGGCGTGCGCCGGGCGGTCATCAACACGTCCTGGCTGGCCGAGTGTTTCGAACCCGCGCTCGGCGATGGCCGCCGTTGGGGTCTGGAGCTGGTGTATTCGTATGAAGGCCGTGAGCCGCTGGAGACCGGCGGCGGCATGGCCAAGGCCATCGGACAGATGGACGGCGCGCCGTTTCTGGCGGTGAACGGCGATGTGTTCTGCGACTATGATTTCACCCGACTGCCGCACGCTCCCGCAGGCTTGGCGCATCTGGTCATGGTCGACAATCCCGGGCACAACCCGAAAGGGGATTTCGCGCTGCAGGCCGATGGCCGTTTGGCCTCCGAAGGCGAATCACGGCTGACCTTCTCCGGCATCGGCCTCTACCGCCCGGAATTGCTGCTGGATTGCCGAAACGACTGGCAGCAACCCGGCGTGGCGCACCCGCGCTTCAAACTGGCTCCGATCCTGCGCGCCGCCATGCATGCCGGAAAAATTACCGGCGAACATCATCGCGGGGCATGGACCGATGTCGGCACCCCGGAACGCTTGGCGGAATTGGATCAAAGCCTGCGCGCGGATTCGCGACGCGGCTAATCGGCGCTGTTCAACACCGACTTGATGAACGGCACCGTCAGGCGCCGCTGCGCGGCCAGACTGGCGTGATCGAGCCGATCCAGCAGTTGGCTCAGGGCATGCAGATCGCGGCTGACGCGGCTGAACAGATAATCCAGCACCGCATCGTCCATCTGCAGGCCGCGGCCGGCGGCGCGGCGCTGCAGCACGCGGCGCTTGCCGTGTTCATCGAGCACCTCGGCGCTCAGCCGCAGGCCCTGCTCCAGGCGCGACACCAGGTCCGGCAGGGTGATGCCGAGCTGGACCGGCATGGCATCGGCGGCGAACAGCAGACGCATGCCCTCGGCACCGGCACGATTGTAGAAATGGAACAGGGCTTCTTCGGCGGCGCGGTTGCCGGCCAATGCCTGCACATCGTCCAGACACACCAGTGCCAGACCGTTCAAGCCGTCCAGCACATCGCCCAGCATTCCGGACGCACGGGTCAACGGCACATACACCGCACTCCGGCCCAGCGCCAGGGCATGGCTGGCGCTGGCACGCAGCAGATGGGTTTTGCCGGCGCCCTGGGCACCGACCAGAAAGATGTGATGTTCGGCTTTGCCTTCCGCCGCCTGCTCGAACGCGTGCCGGAGCGCGTCCTGGCCGAGAAAATCGATGAAGCGGTGATCGGTGCCGGCCTTGAAGGCCAAGGGCAGCTGCGCGTTCACACGTCCGGCCTTGGCGGCGGGTCGGCGCTGGGCGGCGCCGGTTCGGCCGCATACATGCGGCTTTTCAGATAGCGTTCTTCGTAGAGGTACTTGAACACCACGTTGAGCACGGCCGAGACCGGCAAGGCCAGCAGAATGCCGAGGAAGCCGAACAGCAGACCGCCGGCCATCAGCACGAAAATCACCATGACCGGATTCAAACCGATGCGGTCTCCGACGATGCGCGGGGTCAGGATGAAACTCTCGGTGAACTGGCCGATGCCGTACACCACCCCGACCCAGATCAGATGCTGGACATCGCCGAACTGGATGATGCTGGCGATGGCGGCCAGCACGATGCCGACCACGAAACCCATGTACGGCACGAAGTTCAGGGCGCCGGACAGGAAGCCGATCAGCAGCGCCGAGTCGATGCCGACCAGCCACAGGCCGCCGGCATACAGCGCGCCCAGACACAGCATGACGCGGAACTGGCCGTCGATGAACCCGCCCAGCACGCTGTTCGATTCCCGGCTGAGCCGTGCCACGGTGGCCTCATACGGACGCGGAATGGCCTGGTGCAGTTTGGCCAGGATCAGATGCCAGTCGCGCAGGAAATAGAAGGTGATCAGCGGCACCAGCAGCATGTTCGACAGAAAGCCGAGAATGGCGGCCGAGGACTGGGTCAGATAGGCAATGACATTGGCGGCGGCATTGCCGATATCTTTCTTGTAGGGTTCAATCCAGGCTTCGAAATGTTCACGGTCGGAGAAATTGACGACATCGATGCGCAGATGATGCGCCAGCCACGGCAAGGCCGCTTCGCGCACCCAGACCAGAAAACGCGGCACGCCGTCGACCAGCGACGACAGCTGCATCCACAGCAGCGGAATCAGAATCAGCAGACCGAGGATCAGGCCGCCGAACAACACCGCCAGCGCCAACAGCACGGCATTGTCATGCTTCAGGCCCCATCGCTCGAAACGACGGACCAAGGGCAGGCCCATCCAGGCCAGTACCAGCGAGAAGATGAACGGCGACAGGATCGGACTGAGCAGCCAGACCGCGGCACAGAGCAGTGTCAGCAGCAGCGGGAATTGCCATTTCAGCGGAATCATCGGCTTCAGTTCCGCAACAGATAACGTTCGACGGATTCAGTGCGCGGAACGCCTTCGCCGGCATCGCCGGGAGCCGCCGGCAGCGCGATACTGACCGCGCCCAGCGGCTGCAGCGTGCTGTTGGTGCGCATCAGACCGCGGAAAGCATTGACGCCGCTGCGCAGATCCACCCGCAGCAGCAGCTTGCCGGGCATCGCGACGTCGACATCGACCCCGCGCACCGAGGCGTGCGTCTGCAGGAATCCGAGGGCACGCACGTAATCGGCAAGGCTGTTCACGCCGCTGATTTCCATGCGCACCACGCCGGCGCGGCCGGCATCCAGAGGCAGGGCATCGCGCTTGGCGAAATAGTCCGCGGTGCGGTCGGCGCCGGTGGCGATGACCTTGCGGGCGTCGGCCTCGGTGACCGGCCAGCGCGACAGTTCCGCACCGTCCTGCCAGAGCAGCCACCAGGCCGACCAGCCGCTGACCGAGCGGTAAACCTTGCCGATCAGCATGGTGGTGTTGCGGTAGCGCGCATTGATCGGTTCCAAGGCCTTGCCATCGAGATTCTGGATGGCCGGCAGCGCCGCCTGATCGGCCGGCGTGCCCTGCGGCACCAGAAAGCGGATGCCGCGTTCCAGACCGCGGTCGGCCAGGGATTTGATCACGTTCAATTGCTGCGAGGTCACCAGACGCGGACCGCGGCCGTCATCGATGCTGAGCCACAGCATCGGTTTCGGGCGTTCGCCGGTCCAGTAGCGGTATCCGGCGGCGGCGATCAGCGAATCGACCGGATTGGGATCGAAGCTGACCCGCAGCGAGGCTTTCAGCACCGGGGCACCGCCGACCAGGGTATTGCCCTCGGTATCGGAAGCGGCCTGACTCGCGTTGCTGTTCTGCACCCACTTCGGGGCATTGGCCAGCGCACCGCGGATGACCGGATTGCCGCCGGTATCGGTGCGGCCGGTGAGCTGATTGACGACCTGCACCAATGCCCGTGCGTAGGCGGCATTGCGCGCCGCCTCGCCCTGCGACAGCAGTTCAACGGTGGTGCTGTACAGTTCGGGATTGCGTACCGGACGCTTGCGTTCAACCGGCGCGGCTTCTGCGGTGTCCGGCGGCATTGCCGACTTGGCGGAGGGCGCGGTTTTGGCGGCAGGCGGTTTGGCCGGCCCCGCGCTCTGCGCGGCAAGCAGGCCGGCACCCGCCATCAGCAGGGAAAACAGGGCGATACGGGCGAATTGACGGGACATCATGGAGGTATCTTGCCTCAGTTTTTCGGGTTTTGCACCGTCTATTATCGCTTAACTGGTAGAATACGACTTTCTTTTTTCGGAATGATGGCGTGACCCCGGAAAACACCCCTCTGAGCTACCGCGACGCCGGCGTTGACATCGATGCCGGCAACACCGTGGTCGAACGCATCAAACCGCTGGTCAAGAAAACCTTCCGTCCCGAAGTAATGGGCGGGCTGGGCGGCTTCGGCGCGCTGTTCGATCTGTCCGGCCGTTACCGCGAACCGGTGCTGGTGTCCGGCACCGACGGCGTCGGCACCAAACTGAAATTGGCACAGCAGCTGAACCGCCACGACAGCATCGGCATCGATCTGGTCGCCATGTGCGTCAACGACGTGCTGGTGCAGGGCGCCGAGCCGCTGTTCTTCCTCGACTACTTCGCCACCGGCAAACTCGATGTCGAGACCACGGTCGCCGTGGTCGGCGGCATCGCCAAAGGCTGCGAACTGAGCGGCTGCGCGCTGATCGGCGGCGAAACCGCGGAAATGCCCGACATGTATCCGCCCGGTGAGTATGACCTGGCCGGCTTCACCGTAGCCGCCGTGGAAAAATCCGAAATCATCGACGGCAGCGACGTGCGCGCCGGCGACATCCTGATCGGCATCGATTCCTCCGGCCCGCACTCCAATGGCTATTCGCTGGTCCGCAAGATCTATGACCGCGCCGGCCGTCCTGCCGATCTGGATGTGGGCGGCGTGCGCCTGATCGATGCACTGATGGCACCAACCCAGCTGTACGTCAAACCGATTCTGGCCCTGCTCAAGCAGCACCGCATTCCGGCCATGGCGCACATCACCGGCGGTGGTCTGAGCGAAAACATCATCCGCGTCATTCCCGACGGTCTCGGCCTCGACATCGAAGCCAGCACGCTGGTGCTGCCACCGGTGTTCGACTGGCTGCAGCGCGAAGGCAATGTCGCCGCGCCGGAAATGTGGCGCACCTTCAACTGTGGCGTCGGTTTCGTGCTGGTCGTGCACCCCGAACAGACGGCGGCCGTCGGCAACGCACTCGATGCCTTGGGCCTGGGCCACAAAACCATCGGCCAGGTGGTGACCCGCAGCGGCGATGAGCGCACCCGCATCGCCTGAAGTCCGGCCGCTGCGCATCGCGGTGTTCGCTTCGGGCCGCGGCAGCAATCTGCAGGCCCTGCACCGGGCCATCACGCATGACGCCCTGCCCGCCCAACTGGTTGGTGTGTTCTCCGACAAAGCCGGTTCCGGCGCCATCGCCTATGCCGAAGCGCAGCACATTGCGCACAGCCACCTCGATCCGAAATCGTTTGCCACGCGCGAAGATTTCGATGCGGCCTTGATGCAGAAAGCAGCGGCGGTCACGCCCGATCTGATCGTCTGCGCCGGATTCATGCGCATCATCTCGGAAACCGGCATCCGCGCCGCAGCCTGCCCGATGATCAACATCCACCCTTCGCTGTTGCCCAAATATCCGGGCCTGCATACCCATGCCCGCGCCCTGGCGGCCGGCGATGCCGAACACGGCGCCAGCGTACACCGGGTCGAGGCCGTGCTCGACGGCGGCCGGATCCTGAGCCAGGCCAAAATCGCCGTGATGCCCGATGACACGCCCGAACGGCTGGCACAACGGGTGCTTGCCATCGAACACCCACTCTTAATCGCGACTGTACGGGCCATCGCCGAGGGTCGCATCACCTTGTCTGAGGGCGCGGACACTCGGGTATCATGGCTCAATCACCGTCTCGAACTGGAATGACCATGCGCCGTGTTGCCCTCGGTTTGCTGCTGTTGAGCTTCAGTGCCACCGGACTTGCCGACAGTCTGGACGGTTTCGGCTATAAATTACGCGTGTACCGCAACGGCTCCGGTCTGGGCACCGCCGACATGCAGTACGTGCTCAAGGACGACGGCTTCTCGCAGTTCATCACCCGCACCAACGGCACCGATGGCGTGGCCAGTCTGGCCGGCGCCGGCGTGACCGAAACCAGCCAGTTGATCCGCCGCAACGGCGAACTGGAACTGGTCAGCAGCCGCATCGACACCAAGGTGGCCTGGAAGACCAGCACCAAATCCACGGCACTGCAGAAGGGCGCGAAAATCTACGAATATGTCGACGGCAAAGACCGCCGTCAGGTGCCCTATGCGCCCGGCCTGCTCGATCAGCACAGCCTGACCCTGGCACTTCTGGAAGACCTGCGCGCCGGCAAAGGGCCGCAGTTCGTGTACCGGATCATCAACAAAGGCCGCCTGGAGACCTATACCTTCAAGCGCGTCGGCGAACAGAAACTGGACACCGCGCTGGGCAAGCTCGATACCGTGCGCATCGACCGCATCCGCGAGAGCAGTGATGGCCGCAGTACGCGGATTTATTTCGCCAAATCGCTGGATTACGCGCCGGTGCTGATCCAGGAACTCAACAGCAAGGGCGACAACATCGAGATGCGCATCCTGTCGGTGCGCTGATCAGCTCACGCGTTTGATGCGGGCGCCCAGCCCGCGGAATTTCTCTTCGATGTTTTCATAGCCGCGGTCGATGTGATAGATGCGGTCGATGACGGTTTCGCCTTGGGCGACCAGACCGGCCAGCACCAGGGAAGCCGAAGCGCGCAGGTCGGTGGCCATCACCGGCGCACCGGTCAGCGTCTGCACGCCGCGCACGATGGCGGTATGTCCGTCGATCTTGACGTCGGCACCCAGTCGCTGCAGCTCGTTCATGTGCATGAAGCGGTTTTCGAAAATGGTTTCCTTGATCACGCCGACGCCGTCGGCAATGCAGTTCATCGCGGCGAACTGGGCCTGCATGTCGGTCGGAAAGGCCGGATACGGCGCGGTGGTGATGTTGACCGCTTTCGGACGCCGGCCGCCCATGTCGAGCGTGATGCTGTCGGCGGTGGTGCTGATGTCGGCGCCGGCTTCGGCCAGCTTCTGCAACACGGAGTCCATGTAATCGGCACGGGCGCGACGGCAGACCACGCGTCCGCCGGTCATTGCCGCGGCCACCAGGAAGGTGCCGGTTTCGATGCGGTCGGCCTGGACCTGATAGCTGCCGCCATGCAGGCGCTCAACGCCTTCAATGGTCATCGTGCTGGTGCCGATGCCGTCGATGCGGGCGCCGAGGGTCTGCAGGCACAGGGCCAGATCGATGATTTCCGGTTCCTGCGCGCAGTTTTCCAAAATGGTGGTGCCCTGGGCCAGAACCGCAGCGCTCAGAACGTTTTCGGTGGCGCCGACGCTGACCATGTCGAACACGAAACGGCCGCCTTTGAGCCGGTCGCATTTGGCTTTGACGAAGCCGTTTTCCACGGTGACTTCGGCGCCGAGCGCCTGCATGCCGCGGATGTGCAGATCGACCGGGCGCGAACCGATGGCGCAGCCGCCGGGCAGCGAGACCTCGGCGTGGCCGAACTTCGCCAGCAAGGGGCCGAGCACCAGAATCGAGGCGCGCATGGTCTTGACCAGTTCATACGGCGCCACGGTCTGGTTGACCGAACGCGGATCGATGTGCAGGGTCTGGTGGTCATCGACCGTGATCTTGGCACCGAGGGCGCCGAGCAGGCTGATGGTGGTGGTCACATCGTGCAGGTGCGGCACATTCGACAGGGTCACCGGCTCGTCGGCCAGAATGGTGGCGCACAGGATGGGCAGCACGGCATTCTTGGCGCCGGAAATCTGCACCTCGCCGTTGAGTACGTCGCCGCCGTTGATGATGATCTTGGCCATGGCTGTCCTTAGGCACGTCCGGCTTCGGCCGGGGTCAGGGTTTTGAGGGCGAGCGCGTGGATTTCACCGCCCATTTTGTCGCCAAGCGTGGCATACACCATGCGGTGACGGGCCAGCGGCAGTTTGCCGGCAAAGGCCTCGTGCACGATCAGGGCCTCGAAGTGCACGCCGTCATCACCGAATACCTCGACCTGGGCACCGGGCAGACCGGCTTGAATCATCTGGGCTATGGTCTCGGGAGACATCCGCACACGCTCGCATCATAAGTCGTACAATAAGGCGACATGATACCGCTAAAGACGGCCGATGACCCTTCACAGCGCTGAAAAATTTTCGAGCGATGCCGCCTGGATCACCGCCGGGCGCCGGGTGCTGTCGGTCGAAACCCGGGCCCTGCAGCATCTGGAAAGCCGGCTCGACGCCGCCTTTGCCGAAGCCTGCCGGCATCTGCTGGCCTGCACCGGGCGTGTGGTCTGCACCGGCATGGGCAAATCCGGCCATATCGCCAACAAAATCGCGGCCACCCTCGCCTCCACCGGAACCCCCGCGTTCTACGTGCATCCGGGCGAAGCCAGCCACGGCGATTTGGGTATGATCACCGATGCCGATGCGGTGCTGGCCCTGTCCTATTCCGGCGAGTCCGATGAAATCAACATGATCATGCCGGTGCTCAAGCGCCAAGGCAACCTCATCATCAGCATGACCGGCCGGCCGCAATCACGCCTGGCCAGCTTCTCCGATGTGCATCTGGATGTCGCCGTTCCGGAAGAAGCCTGTCCACACGGCCTGGCGCCCACCGCCAGCACCACGGTCAGCCTCGCCCTCGGCGACGCCCTGGCCGTGGCCTTGCTGGAAGCCCGCGGCTTCAGCTCCGAGGATTTCGCCCGTTCGCATCCGGCCGGTAGCCTTGGCCGCCGCCTGCTGGTGCGCATCGATGACCTCATGCATCAGGGCAAGGACCTGCCAGCGGTAGGCCCCGATGCCAGCGTGACCGAAGCCCTGCTGGAAATCAGCCAGAAGCGTCTGGGCATGACCGCCGTGCTCGATGCCGACCGCCGTCTGCTGGGCGTATTCACCGACGGCGACCTGCGCCGTGCGCTCGGCAACGGCCCGATCGATTTCAACAGCACCCCGGTTTCGGCCCTGATGGCCCGAAATCCGAAGACCGTGCCGGCCGGCCACCTGGCGGTGGAAGCCGCGCACCTGCTCGAGCAGCACCGCATCAACGGCCTGCTGGTGCTGGATGCCGAGGGCCGCTGCGTCGGCGCGCTCAACATCCACGATCTGCTGCAGGCACGGGTGGTCTGATGGCCAGTGCCGATGCCCGCGCCAAGAACATCCGTCTGGTCTGCTTCGACGTCGACGGCACCCTGACCGACGGCCGCCTGAGCTTCGACGAACATGGCGCCGAGACCAAATCCTTCCATGTCCACGACGGCCAGGGCCTGCGCCTGCTCGAGGACTGCGGCATCCGGGTGGCGCTGATAACCGCGCGCAACAGCCGCATCGTGCAGGCCCGCGGCCGCGATCTGCGTCTGCAGCACGTGTTCGATGGGGTTACCGACAAACTGGCGGTGGTGAAACAGGTCTGCGCTGCCGAAGGCATCACCCTCGATGAAGTCGCCTACATGGGCGATGACTACCCGGATCTGGCCTGCCTGCAGTTGGTCGGCCTGCCGGCCTGTCCGGCCGATGCGCTGATCCCGATCCAGGCCCATGCCCTGTGGACCAGCCGTTTCAACGGCGGCCATGGCGCCGCCCGTGAATTCTGCGATTTCATCCTGTCCATCCAGGGCAAGGACGATGAGCTGCTGCGCCGGTTCGGTGCGCCGTGAATTACCGCAAAGCCACGCTGGCCATGAGCATCGCGGTGGCCGCCCTGGCCATGGTGGTCTGGGACATGCGCGGTGACCGCGACCAGCAGGCGGAAAAAACCGCACGCTCCGACTACCGCCTGCAGGATTTCAGCATGCACGCCTTCAATGAAGACGGCCGGACCGCCTTTTCGCTGCGATCGCCCCTGCTTGAACGCGACCCGGACGGCAAATCGCTGACCATCGCGCAGCCGGTATTCGTGTTTCCCGGCGACGAGGCGGGACAGAACTGGGGTGCGGTCGCCGACAGCGCCTGGGTCTCCGACCGCGCCCGTGAAATCCGCCTGCAGGACAACGTCCGGGTCACCGGCCCGGTGTCACCGAAGGGCCTGAAAACCGAATTCAGCGCCGCCGAACTGAGCGTTTTCCCCAAGGAAAACCGGCTGCACAGCAATGGCGTGGTGACCGTCAACCACGGCCGTTCTATACTGAGCGGAACCGGCCTCGAAGCCGACATGAAACAACGCCGCGTCCGATTACTCGCCAAGGTCACTGCCCGCTATGCGCCTGAATAACCTCTTCCCCGCTTTTCTCCTCGCTGCCCTGGTCGCCGGCACCGCCGATGCCAAAAGCAGCGACCGCAAGCAGCCGATGGACATCAGCGCCGACAACACCGATGCCCTGCTGACCGACACCAGCGAGTCGAGCATCAACGGCAACGTGGTGATCAGTCAGGGTACGCTCAAGATCGAAGCCGACAAGGCGGTGATTTCGCGGGTCAAGGGCGATGTGGTGAAGGTGACCCTCAGCGGCGCGCCCACGCGCATGCAGCAGACCAACGACAACGGCGATGTGATGAAGGCTTCGGCCAAGCAGATTGTGTACCTGATCAGCGGCGAACAGATCCAGCTCAGCGGCGGCGTCATCATCGACCAGGCCCGCGGCAGCATGCGCGGCGAGTCGATCCGTTACGATCTCAAGACCGGACGCCTGACCGGCGGCGGCAACGGCGGGCGCGTGCAGATGCGCCTGAATCCCGCCGGCGGGGCCGGCAACTGATGCTCAGCGCACGCGGACTGAAGAAGTCCTACAAACAACGGGCGGTCGTGCATGATTTCGGGCTCGACCTGAAGCCGGGCGAAGTGGTCGGTCTGCTCGGCCCGAACGGCGCCGGCAAAACCACCTGCTTCTACATGATCGTCGGCCTGGTCGCCGCGGATGCCGGCCGCATCGAACTCGACGGCCGCAACATTACCGGCTTGGCCATGCACGAACGTGCCCGCCTTGGTCTGGGCTATCTGCCCCAGGAAGCTTCGGTGTTCCGCAAGATGTCGGTGTCGGAAAACATCCTGTCGGTGCTCGAACTGCGCGCCGATCTGGATGCCGATGGTCGCGATGCGGCACTGAACGCCCTGCTCGATGAACTGCAGATCGGCCATGTCGCCACCCAGATGGGCGCCAGTCTTTCCGGCGGCGAACGCCGGCGTGTCGAAATCGCCCGCGCCCTGGCCGCCAATCCGCGCATGATCCTGCTCGACGAACCCTTCGCCGGCGTCGATCCGATTTCCGTGCTCGACATCCAGACCATCATCCGGCAGCTGAAACAGCGCGGCATCGGCGTACTGATCACCGACCACAACGTGCGTGAAACGCTCGGCATCTGCGACCGCGCCTACATCCTGTTCGAAGGCACGGCCTTGGCCGAAGGCGAACCGGCCTATCTGATGGACCATCCCGACGTCCGCCGCGTCTATCTGGGCGAGCAGTTCAAGCTGTAATCCGCGCATGAAGGCCCGTGCGCAGCTCTCGCCCCGGCAAAGCACCAAGCTGACTCCGCAGCTGCAGCTCGCGCTCAAACTGCTGCAATGCACGCAGACCGAACTCGAGCAGGAAATCGAAAACGCCCTGGCCGCCAATCCGATGCTGGAACGCGTCGAGGCCGACACCGAGACCACGGCACTGAATGATGCACCGGCCGAGTTTGCCGGAGAAGGCCCCGACGTTGAAGACGTACACGCGGAGACGGATTTCCCGCATACCGCGGCCCCGGAAGCGGAAGAATCGCTCTGGGACGCCCTGCCCGAACCGAAGACCCTGCGCAGCCATCTCGGCGAGCAGTTGCAGCTGAGCGCCCTGAGCCGACGCGACTTGGCCATCGGCGAAGCCCTGATCGACAGCCTTGATGAGGACGGTTACTGCCAGGCCGGCGCGGAAGATCTGCGCACCGCCAGCGCACTGGTACCGCCGGCCAATGATGCCGAAATCGAAGCGGTACGCCATCTGATCCAACGCTTCGACCCGGTCGGCGTCGCCTCGCGCTCGTTGTCCGAATGCCTGCAGGTGCAGCTGACGCAGATTGCCGCGGATCCGGATCTGCTGACGCTCGCCACCGACATCGCCATGCGCCATCTGGATGTTCTGGCCAGAGGCGGCGCGGCCGCGGTGGCCAAGGCCGGCGGCTTCGATCCGCTGCGTACCGCCGAAGCCGTGGCCCTGCTGAAAACCCTGGATCCCAAACCCGGTGCCCTGTTCCAGCATTCGCGCACCGAGTACGTCGAGCCCGACTTTGCCATCGTGGCCCAACGCAACGGCTGGCAGGTACACAGCCTGCGCGATGCCGGCCAGCATCTGCGCCTGAATGCCTATTACCTCAAGCTGACCCGCAACAGCCGGGGCGCCGATGCCGCCCATCTGGCCCAGTATCTGCAGGAAGCGCGCTGGCTGATTGCCGGCATTGCCTCCCGCCGCGACACCCTGCTGAAAGTGGTGAAGGCGGTGGTCCGCAAACAGACGCCGTTTCTGGATTCCGGGCCCGCGGCGCTGCAGGCCATGAGCATGCGCGAAATCGCCGAAAGCATCGGCTTGCATGAATCGACGGTATCCCGGGCCTGCAGCGGCAAATGGCTGGCCACGCCGCACGGCATGCTCGAATTGGGCAGTCTGTTCGGCTCCGGCATCACCGATGATTCGGGAACCGTTCAGGCAGCGGGTGCCGTACAGACCCAGATCGCCGCCCTGATTGCGGCCGAAACCGCCGGCAAGCCGCTCTCGGATGCCAAGCTCGAACAGCTGTTGACCGACCGCGGCCTTCCGGTGGCGCGCCGGACCATTGCCAAGTACCGGGAAGCCCTCGGCATACCGCCTTCACATCTCCGGAAAAAACCGCAGTAAACGGCCCTGATGGTTTGATTCTTTTTTAACACCGCCTGTGATAGCGTGGTGATGAAAACCAAAGAAGGAGGTCACCATGCAACTGCACATCACCGGACACCAGGTCGACGTCACCCCCGCCATCCGCAGCTACGCGGAAGAAAAAATGGCCCGCATCGGCAAACACTTCGACCATCATCTCGACATCAAGATGATCCTGTCCGTGGACAAGCTCGAGCAGAAAGCCGAAGCCACGCTGCATACGCCCGGCAAGAATCACTTCGCTTTCGCCACCGCGCCCGACATGTACGCCGCCATCGATCTGCTGGCCGACAAACTGGACCGGATGGTGGTCAAGAACAAGGAAAAAATGAAGGACCATCACCGCGGCGAAAGCGCGGCAAAGATGGAAAAATTTGGCTAGAATGAAGGCAGTTTCCCTTATCGGCTGCCCATGAACACCAGCATCAGCGCCCGCGAGCTGTTCGACCAGTTGCAGCAGACGCTCGCGTTGCGCTGGCTGGCCGGCAAGTCGGGCAAGGATGTCCGCACCGACCGCAATGAAGTCACTTCCAAACGGCCCTCATTGGCCGGCTATCTGAATGTCATCCATCCCAACAAAGTGCAGATCCTCGGCCTGGCCGAACTGGCCTGGCTCGATCGGCTGGATGCGCGCCTGCGCTGGGAGAACATCAGCCGGATCATCGAACAGAACCCACTGGCACTGGTCATCAGCCAGAGCCAGCCCTGCCCGGCCGATCTGCAGCAGGCCTGCGAAGACGCGCAGGTCGCGCTGTGGGTGTCGGACCGGCGCGGTTTCGAATGCCTGAACCTGCTCCAGCATTTCCTGTCGGTGCGCCTTGCACCGCAGACCTCGCTGCACGGCGTGTTCATGGAAATCTTCTCGTTCGGCGTGCTGATCACCGGCGAAGCCGGTGCCGGCAAGAGCGAGCTGGCACTGGAACTGATCAGCCGCGGCCACCGCCTGGTGGCCGATGACGCGCCCGAATTCACCCAGATCACGCCCAGCATCCTCGAAGGCAGCTGCCCGCCGCTGCTGCAGGACATGATGGAAGTGCGCGGCCTGGGCATCATGAACATCCGCCAGATGTTCGGCGACACCTCGGTGAAGAGCAGCAAATACCTGAAACTCATCATCAACCTGCTGCACTTCCGGCCCGAACACAACAACGCTGATTTCCGTCTGACCGGCACCGCTTCGACGCAGCGCGTGCTCGACATGGATATTCCGGTGTTCAACCTGCCGGTAGCGCCCGGCCGCAATCTGGCGGTACTGACCGAAGTGGCGGTGCGTCTGCAGATGCTGCGCCAGCAGGGCAAGGACCCGGCCAACGATTTCATGGCGCGTCACCAGCAGCTGCTCGACAACACGGATGTATCCTCATGAGCGGCATGCCGTCCAGCCTGGTCATCGTCAGCGGTCTGTCGGGCTCCGGCAAGAGCGTGGCGCTGCGTACGCTGGAAGATCTCGGGTTCTACTGCGTCGACAATCTGCCGGCCAACCTGCTGCCGGACTTGGTGCAGAACATGGCCAGCGACGACCTGCGCCGGCATCGGGTCGCGGTCGGCATCGATGTCCGCAACCTGACCAACGACCTGCGCCTGATCGGCGACCTGCTGACCCGGGTCAAGGCCCAGGGCTTCGATACCAAGCTGGTGTTCTTCGACACCGACGATGCGGTGCTGATCAAACGGTTTTCCGAAACCCGCCGCAAACATCCGCTGTCCATGCAGGGCTTGCCGCTGTCCGACGCCATCGCCGAAGAGCGCCGGCAATTGCAGCCGCTGGTGGCGCTGGCCGATCTGGTGGTCGATACCACGGAACTGAATGTGCACCAGCTGCGCAAACGCGTGCTCGATGAAGTACAGGGCCATGCCCGCAGCAGCATTTCGATCCTGTTCGAGTCCTTCGCCTACAAACGCGGGGTGCCGCCGGACGCCGATTTCGTGTTCGATACGCGCTGCCTGCCGAATCCGCACTGGGTACCCGAGCTCCGACCGCTGTCCGGCAAGGATGCGGCGGTGAAAGCCTATTTCGAGGCCGACCCGCAGGTCGGTACCTATCTGCGGCAGATCACCGGATTCATCGACACCTGGCTTCCCCGCTTCGAGGCCGAGACCCGCAGCTACCTGACGGTGGCTTTCGGCTGTACCGGCGGCAAGCACCGCTCGGTCTATCTGGCCGAAAGCCTGGCCCGGCACTGCAGTGCCGGCGGGCATGATAAGGTAATGGTGTACCACAGGGAATTGGAGTGACCATGGCGGAACGTAAACTCCTGGTAAGCGCGGACAACGGACTGCATGCGCAGGCGTCTGCGAAAGTCGTGCAGATCCTCAGCCAGTTCGGCTGCAACGTCAGCTTCACGCTCGGCAGCCGCGAAGTGAATGCCAAGAGCATCATGGGCGTGATGCTGCTGGCGGCCGGACCGGGCCGCGAAATCACCGCGCGTGCCGATGGCGAAGATGCCGATAAGGCGCTGGACGCACTGGAAGCCCTGTTTCTGCGGCGCTTCGAAGATTAAGCGCTTTCCGTCTTTTCACCGCCGCCGATTGCGCGGATAATACCCGGATTACCGGGAGGGCACTGCATGGTTGAACACGTCCGCCACACCAAGACGGCGCAGCAGTTGCGCCTGCTCTCCGACGCGCTCGATTCGGGCCGTCTGGGACCGGTGCGGCGTCTGGTCAACATCCTGTCGCCGGCCGAAATCGGCAACCTGCTGGAATCCCTGCCCGCCGCCAAACGCAACATCGTCTGGGGTCTGGTCGATCCGGAAGATGACGGCGAAGTGCTGGTGCATGTCGGCGAGGATGTGCGCGAAAGTCTGATTGCGGAAATGGACCAGGACGAAATCATCGCGGCCGTGGAAGATCTCGACCTCGACGATCTGGCCGACCTGATCGACGATCTGCCGGATACGGTCATCGAAGAAGTGCTCAAGTCGATGGACCGCGACCACCGTGAACGCCTCGAGCAGGCCCTGTCCTATCCCGAGGACTCGGCCGGCCGACTGATGAACACCGACGTCATCACCGTACGCGCCGACGTCAACATCGATGTGGTGCTGCGCTATCTTCGCCTGCGCGGCGAAATGCCGGAACACACCGACTACCTGTATGTCGTCTCGCGCCGCAACCAGTACATGGGCCGGATCTCGGTCAGCGACCTGCTGACCAAGGACCCGTCGACCGCGATCAACGAACTGATCGACGACGAACAGCCGGGCATCCCGCTGGAAACGCCGGACAACGAAGTGGCCACGCAGTTCTCCGACCATGACTGGATCTCGGCGCCGGTAGTGGATGCCAACAACATCCTGCTCGGCCGCATCACCATTGATGACGTAGTCGATATCATCCGCGGCCAGGCCGAGCATCAGGCCCTGAGCGCGGTCGGCCTGGACGAGGACGAAGATCTGTTCAGCCCGGTTCCGCGTGCCGCCAAACGCCGGGCGCTGTGGCTGGGCATCAATCTGGCCACCGCCTTTCTCGCCTCCTGGGTCATCGGCCAGTTCGAAGGCACCCTGCAGAAAATCGTACCGCTCGCCATCCTGATGCCGATCGTGGCCAGCATGGGCGGCGTGGCCGCCACCCAGACCCTGACCCTGATGGTGCGCGGCATCGCGCTCGGCCAGGTCGGCCTGGGCAATCTGAAAGCCCTGTTCAACAAGGAAACCCTGGTCGGCTTCATCAACGGCATCGTCTGGGCCCTGGTGGTCGGCGTTATTTCGGCATTGTGGTTCGAGCCGAAAATCGGCATGGTGATTGCCGCCGCCATGCTGATCAATCTGGTCGTCGCTGCACTGGCCGGC
Organism: Arenimonas sp. GDDSR-1; assembly: GCF_025980345.1. Taxonomy (GTDB): domain Bacteria; phylum Pseudomonadota; class Gammaproteobacteria; order Xanthomonadales; family Xanthomonadaceae; genus Arenimonas. The sequence continues at coordinate 23,470 of NZ_JAPDUI010000020.1, forward strand.
GTGGCCGTGCCTTTGCTGCTCAAACGCATGGATATCGATCCGGCACTGGCTGGCGGCGTGGTGGTGACCACCGTCACCGATGTGATGGGCTTCCTGGCCTTCCTCGGCCTGGGCACCTGGATCCTGGTCGGCAGCCCGGCTTAAATGAGCACCGCGGCCCGCGCACCGGCACAGATTCCCCTGGTTCTTGCCGCACTGACGGTCATGGCCATCATGGCCATGCTAATCAGCGGGCAGAATGCCGAAGCACCGCTGCTGGCCCTGTTTCTGGTCGGCAGCCTGCTCGGCATCGCCCTGTACCACTCCGTATTCGGATTCACCGCCGCATTCCGACTGCTTCTGGCCGAACAGCGCAGCGCGGGTTTCCGTGCCCAGATGGTGATGCTGGGCAGCGCCTGCCTGCTGTTTTTTCCGGCACTCGCCGGCGGCACCTTGTTCGGCCAGCCGGTGCAGGGTTTCGTGTCGCCGGCAGGTGTTTCGGTAGTCATCGGTTCGTTTCTGTTCGGCATCGGCATGCAACTCGGCGGCGGTTGCGCATCGGGGACCTTGTTTACCGTCGGCGGCGGCAGTACGCGCATGCTGGTCACGCTTTTGTTTTTCATCCTTGGCGCCATGCTGGGCCTGACCCATCTGGCCTGGTGGAAAACACTGCCGGCCATGGCACCCGCATCGATGATCGATATGCTGGGTTGGCCGGCCGCCCTGCTGCTCAATCTCGGCGTATTCGCCTTGGCGTATACCACTGCGGCGCGAATCGAACGCCGACGCCACGGCACGGTACAAAGCATCACCGATCAGGGCAGTGCATCCTGGCTGCGCGGACCCTGGCCGTTGCTGGCCGGCGCCGCGGCGTTGGCCGTACTCAACTTCGCCACGTTGGCACTGGCAGGGCGTCCTTGGGGCGTTACCTCGGCCTTCGCACTGTGGGGTGGTTCGGTTCTGCAGGGCTTCGGTGTGCCCGTGGGCAGCTGGTCCGGGTTCGATACGCCGGCCATGCAAACCGCACTGGCCGCCGGTCCCTTGGCCGACATCACCTCGGTCATGGATTTCGGTATCGTGCTCGGTGCATTGCTGGCCTCGGGACTGGCCGGAAAATTCCTGCCGGTCTGGCGGATTCCGGCATCGCATCTGCTGGCCAGCGTTGTCGGTGGCCTGCTGCTCGGCTACGGCTCACGCATCGCTTACGGCTGCAACATCGGGGCGTTCTTCAGCGGCATCGCCTCCGGCAGTGTGCACGGCTGGGTCTGGATCGTGTTCGCATTGATCGGCAACCGCGCCGGCATCGCGTTGCGACCCATGTTCAAACTCTAGCGATCGGATGCTGACATGAGCCGCCTGCCGTTGGCTTTGGCAGCCCTGAACGCGTTCACGGCACTGCTTTATGGCCTCGATAAAATCGCGGCGCGAAACGGCCGGCGTCGCATCCCCGAAAACATTCTGCACCTGCTGGCACTGCTCGGCGGCTGGCCGGGCGCCGCGGTGGCGCAACGGCTGTTCCACCACAAAACCGGAAAACGCGCTTTTCAGCGCATGTTCGGGGTGACGGTGCTGCTCAATGCGGCGTTCTGGATCTGGTTCATTCGCCGCTAAAACCACCGGCGTGTTTTACGCTTCAAGCGCAGCGAAATCATTGAGCGCGTTTGAACACCAATCGACGACCGTCCGCACCTTGGATTTCCAGTGTCCCGTCCTTCACGCTCATGGCCTTGACGGCATTGAGGGTCTTGAAGAAATCCTGCTCGGCCTGCATCAGTTCCGGCGGTCCGGCCATCATGGTCGAACCGACCGGTGCGGCAATGATGGCCTCGCCTTCGATTTTCAGTTGGCCGAAGTAGCGGTTGACCGGGGCCTGACCGGCGAACTTTCCGTCCGGTTGGATTTCAAGGGTCACGCCGCCTTCGCGCATGGCGGTCGGTGCGGGTTGGCCATGCAGACTGGTCAATTGCCATTTGCCGGATACATCGCTCATCGCCATCACAGGCGGACAGCAAGGTCATCAGAAGCACCAAGATCAATTTGTTCACTGCACTTCTCCTTAGTCGGGGCGGACATGACGACAGTATAAGACAAGGCGCTCAGTTGCCCGCACGCTCGACCAGGGTCAAGGCGACTTTATCGCGCAGATAGGTCGGCTCAATCTGCTCGGGCGGTAATCCCCGTCCGTTTTGGTACGCGAATTCGGTTAACTGCAATAGCGCTTCCGGCTGCGGCAATGCGTCCGCATCAATTCGCTGCAAGACGGCGGTGAAGGCTGTGGGCAGCAATGCGGCATACGCCCCAAACGCCGAGCCGACGCCAATCCAATCGCCGGCAAACGGCAAGGCGATGTCATCCGGCTTGAGCAGACGCTCCGGAACCAGGGCCTCGGCAATGCCCTGGCGCTTCTGGTAATAACCGACATAACACTCGCCCATGCGTGCGTCCATGGCCACCGCCATCGGACCGTCATGATCCTGCGCTTGGGCAATCGCGGCCAAGGTCGAAATCGGTACCACCGGAAGATTCAAGGCCAAGGCCATGCCCTGCGCCAACGAGACGGCCAAACGCACACCGGTAAAAGCGCCCGGACCGATTCCCACGCCGATGGCCTGCAGTGCGGACTTGCTCAGTCCGGCCTGCGCCAGCAGTTGATCGCTCCAGGGCAGCACACAGTCCGTGTGCCGGCGCGGGGTCAGTTCGAAGCGGCCGAAATGCCGGCCGCCGGCCGCAACGCCCACGGCGCAGGCTTCGGTGCTGGTATCCAGGACAAGAAGATTCATGCCGGCACTTTAGCAAAAAACTCGCGGACATCGTCGAGTTTTCGGGTGCGTGGAAACGGCGGCAGGGATTGGATGAAGGTTCTGCCGTAGTGTTTGTTGACCAAACGGGTATCGCCCATCATCAGTACGCCGCGGTCTTCGAAGGTGCGGATCAGACGGCCGACGCCCTGCTTGAGCGCAATGACCGCGGAGGGCACCTGCTCTTCCATGAACGGATTGCCGCCGCGCTGGCGCACCGATTCCAGTCGCGCTTCCAGGACCGGGTCATCGGGGGAAGCGAACGGCAGTTTGTCGATGATGACCACACTCAGGGCATCGCCGGCGACATCCACGCCTTCCCAGAAACTGGCGGCGCCCAGCAGCACGCCGTTGCCGGAAGTGCGGAAACGTTCGAGCAGTTCCATGCGCGGTGCCGTGCCCTGCACGAACAGCGGCCATGGCCCGCCTTCGAGCAGCTGCGCGGCCTGTTTCAGGGCGCGGTGCGAGGTGAACAGCAAAAAGGCACGGCCGCCGGACGCTTCCAGTACCGGACGTGCGGCATCGATCAACGCGTTGACGAAATTCGGGCTCGACGGTTCCGGCATCGGATTGGGCAGATAGAACAGGCCCTGGTTCTGCCAGTCGAACGGGCTCGGTTGCACCAAGACACGGGGCTCATTCAAGCCGAGTTTTGCCGCCAGATGATCGACCGAATCATTGACCGCAAGCGTTGCCGAGGTCAGGATCCACGCGGCCTGGCTCTGCTCGCGGTACTGACGCAGCGGCGTCGAGACGTCCATCGGCGTGGCGTTGAGGGTGATGCCGCGCTGGCTGAGTTCATACCAACGCACCGCTGCTGCGGGCACATCGGCATCCGCTTCGCGGTTCAGACCGCCGCACCACACGCACCAGCGCGACAGCAGCGCCTCGGCGCGTGCCGTGCATTGATCCAGCGCCGCCGAAGCACCGGCCTGCAACTGCAGGGCGGCCAGCAGCTCCTCGGCGGATTCCCGGACATCCTGCAGCGCGGCGAGGATTTTCGGCTGTGCGGCCAGAACCGCAGCCGAGGCCTTTCCGGGAACGGCTTCGCATTCGGCGCGTAGCTGCTTGATGCGCAGCTCGAGCGCTTTGACCGGCGACGCCAACAACACCGAACTGCCAGTGATTTTGCCCGATTCCAGCTGAACATCCTTGCCCAGATCGAGCCACTGCCGGGTACTGACCGACTCGCCGAAGAACTGCATGGCGAGTTCTGGGATCTGATGCGCTTCATCGAGAATGAACACCGAGGCGCCGGGCAGGACTTCGCCGAAGCCTTCCTGCTTGATGGCCAGATCGGCCAGCAGCAGATGGTGGTTGACCACCACGATGTCGGCGCTCTGCGCTTCCTGCCGCGCTTTGACCAGATGGCACTCGCTCCAGTACGGGCACTCGCTGCCCAGGCAGTTGTCGGCGGTGGAGCTGACCTGCGGCCAGACCGGGCTGTCTTCGGGAATGCTCGAGAGCTCCGCCAGATCGCCGCGCTTGGTCTTGCCGGCCCATTGCACGATGCGTTGGAAATGCTGCGTCGCTTCACGGCTGGCGAAGGTTTCGGATTTGGCTTGATCCATCCGGAACAGGCACAGATAGTTGGCCCGCCCTTTCAGCAAGGCGGAATGCACCGGCGTCGACAGGGCCTGTTTGATGCGCGGCAGATCGCGGTGATAGAGCTGGTCCTGCAGGGCTTTGGTGCCGGTGGAAATGATCACGCGCTTGCCGGACAGCAAAGCCGGCACCAGATAGGCATAGGTTTTACCGGTACCGGTTCCGGCTTCGGCAATCAGCACCGCCCGGTCTTCGATGGCCTGCGCGATTTCACGCGACAGCGCCTGTTGGCTTTCACGGAACGCGAAACCCTGCAGCCCGCGGGCCAGAAGACCGTCGGCCGAGAGCGCCACGGCGCACTGTTCCGTCCATTCCGACATTACAGGCGCGCCGGAGGAACGAGCGTGCACTCGTTGAGGTTCTTGGCCAGCTGCGGCGGCGGCAGACTCCGGCCCTGCGCCATCCGGGCGTAATGCAGGGTCAGCCAGTTGCGCCGGCACAGACTGCCGAGCTTGGCGCCGGAATCGAAGGAACGTTGCGCGTATTGCTCGGCCAGCATCCAATGTTGATTGCGGATGGCCAGTTCGGCACGGCTCTGCAACACCTGCGGATCGGACGGATTCATCTGAAGGGCCTGGTCCAACAGCTTTTCCGCCAGCGCGTAGTCGCCGCCGGCTTCGGCTGCCAGGGCATCGGTGTGCAGATCGACGATGGCCTCGTCGGCCAGGGCCTGGAATACGACCTCGTTGCCGACTTCCGGCTGGGCACGGATTTTATCGAGCATCTGCTCCGGACTGAGGTCGCTGGCCGGCACGGTGGTCGTTTCCGTCCGGCTGCAGGCGGCAAGCACCAGTGCCAGCCCCAGCATCGTCGCAAGCCGCTTCATGGCCGGTTCCGGACGTCCGGTGCGGGCGGCGTTTCCTCGGCGGGCGGCTGCTTGTCGCCAGTGAACCAATCGAGCCACGAGCCCGATTCCGCTTCGGCGGCAGGGCGTTCGCCGCAGGACACATTGTCGGCGGGCAGATAACCGGCGATGAACACCGCGCGGCGCGCGCCCGGACAGTAATCTTCGGTGGTGGCGAAACGCGATGCATCCAGATAGGCCCATTCCAGACCCTCGCCGGAGATGCGCAGGGGCCGGCTCGGCAAACGATTGAACAACTGGGCCCAGACCCGCATGGCACCGGTGGCGCCGAACAGTCCGGTCGGTTCGTTCTTGTCGTTGCCGACCCAGATCACCGCCAGATGATCGCCGGTGTAGCCGGCATACCAGCTGTCCCGCGAGTCGTTGCTGGTGCCGGTTTTGCCGGCCGACTGCAAGTCGCCCAGACCTTCCGAAAGCAAAGCGCGTGCGGTACCGGAGGTGACCGTCTGCTGCAGTCCGAAAGCCAGCAGGCGTGCGGCCATGGCATCGCCGCTCTGCGCTTTGACCGGCTCTTTTTCGTATTTGCTGAGCGCCTTGCCCTGCGGATCCAGGACCGCACGCACCGACTGCAGCGGTTGCACGCGGCCGCCGGAGGCGAGGAACTGGTACATCTGCGACATGGTATAAACCGACAGATCAACCGAACCGAGCAGCAGCGAAGGACGTGCCTTGATCTTTTCACCGGTCAGGGCGTGGGTCAATTCTGCCACGCGCTCCGGACCGACCTGCATGCCCAGACGCACCGTGGCCTGGTTGTAGGAATTGGCCAGCGCCGACGACAGCGTGACCGTGCCATGGCTTTTGCGGTCGGAATTCTTCGGTTCCCAGATCTTGCCGTCTTCGGTATTTACCGCGACCGGGGCGTCGCTGATCCAGCTCGACAGTGACCAGTCATCCGGGCGGGCCAGCGCCAGCATGAACACGAAGGGTTTGATCAGCGAGCCGATCGGGCGCTTGGCGTCCACGGCGCGGTTGAAGCCGGGCGCGCTGACATTGCGGTTGCCGACGGCGGCGACGATATTGCCGGTGGCGGCTTCGGTGACGATGGCGCCGGCCTGCAGTTCGGGCCCCTTGTCACGCTGCACGCGCGACAAGGTTCCGGTGACCGCTTTTTCCAGATAGGTCTGCGCCGACGGCGACAAGGTGGTCAACACGGTCAGACCCTGCCCGCTCAAATCATCGTTGTCGTAGTCTTTGGCCAGCTGCCGGCGCACGATATCGAGGAAGGCCGGCGCGCGGTTGCGGGCCAGTATGGGTTTCGCCACCACGCCCAAGGGGGCGGCCTTGGCTTTTTCGGCCTGCTCGGGCGTGAGCAGTCCGGCTTCGACGAACTCGTGGATGACAATGGCGCGGCGCTTGAGCGCGCGCTCCGGATGCTTGCGCGGATCCCAGTAATACGGGCCCTGCACCAGACCGATCAGCAAGGCGATTTCGTGGTCCTGCAGCTGCGAGACATCGCGGCCGAACCAGAAATCGGCACCGGCGGCGATGCCGTGAATGGATTGGTCGCCGACCTGGCCCAGATAGACCTGGTTGAGGTAGGCCTCGAGAATGGTTTTCTTGTCGAAGCGCGCTTCGATGATCAGCGCATACAGCGCTTCCTTGACCTTGCGCGTGATGGTTTTGGTATTGCTGAGAAACAGGCTGCGCACCAATTGCTGGGTCAGGGTGGAGGCGCCCTGCTCGAATCCGACTTCGCGGATATTGACATAGATGGCGCGCGCCACGCCCATCGGATCGATGCCGATGTGATTCTGGAAATTGCGGTCTTCGACCGCCTGCAGGCCCTCGACCAGCAGTTTCGGAACCCGGTCGATTTTGACCAGACGCCGCTCTTCGGTGTTGTTGCCGTAAAGCGTGGCGATGCGGACCGGATCGACCTTGGCCGACGCCAGACCACGCCGGGTTTCGGCATCCCGCACGACCGCCACGCGGCCGGAGACCAGCAGTACCTCGAGATGCCGCGACGGTACCTTGCCGTTGACATCGAAGAATTCACGGGTGGTCAGCCGGAATCGCCCGCCATTCCGGCCGTAACTTCCGACCAGCGCACCGCGGCCGTCATCCTTGTAACCGCCGGCCTGGAGTTCGAGCTCGAAGCTGCTGCCATCGAGCGGCAGCCCCGGTTTGAGCACCAGCGGCCGTGCAAAGACTTTGGTCGGAACCTGCCAGTTGAGCTGGGCAAACTGGTCGCGGACCTGTTTGTCCAGGTACCAGATGTAGGGAACGCCGATGCCGATGCCGAGACCGACCGCAAGGAACAGCAGCCGCCACACCCCGCGTTTGAGCATGGATCCGTTGGGTGCCGCTTCGTTGTCGGTTGTATTCACGGGAGTTCTATGGCCGGGTTCGGATCATTTTATCAGGTGGCGACAGCGCGCGTGCGCCTCAGAAGCGCCGGACTTCCAACACGCCGGGAACGGCATCCAGCTTACCCAGAAGCGCGCTGAGCTGTCCGAAATCGGCGACCTTGAGGTTCATTTTCAATTCAGCCATCGGACCGCCCTGCGACAAGGTGTTGACCCCGGCGATGTTGACGTTGGCCTGCGCGATCAGATTGGTCAGGTCCTTGAGCAGCCATTTGCGGTCATAGGCGCGGATCAGGATGGACACCTCGTAGCGGCCGTCTTCGCGGCTACCCCAGTTGACCGGCAGTTCCCGTTCCGGATGCTGGGCGATCAGGTAGGCCGCACTGGCACAGTTGGACCGGTGGATGCTGACCCCCTTGCCTTTGGTCAGGTAACCGACGATGGCGTCTCCGGGCACCGGCTGGCAGCAGCGCGCGAGCTGCATGAGCAGGTTGCCGACGCCTTCCACGGTCATGTCGCTGCGCCCGGTCTCCTTGCGCGGCGCGGGAGCCCTGCGCACCGGCGCGGCCTCAGCCGCCGGCTGCAGGTGTTCATGCAGGGCGCGGGTGATCAGGCTGGGGCTGATATCGCCAAGCGCCAGCGCGATGCACAGCTCGTCGCGGTCGGGCAGCTTGAACTTCTCGAGTGCCGGTTTGAGATCGGCCTGCATCAGGGCAACGCGACGCAACTCCTTTTCCAGCAGCTCGCGGCCGTCTTCAAGGTTGCGCTGGCGGTCGAGCCGGAAGAAATAGGCGCGCACTTTATCGCGCGAGCGCGAGCTGGCCAGATAGCCGTTGGCCGCCAGCAGCCAGTCGCGTTTGGGCGCACCGGTCTTGCCGGTCATGATTTCGACGCGGTCGCCGGAACTGGGCTGGAATTCCAGCGGCACGATGCGCCCGTTGACTTTGGCGCCGCGGCAGCGGTGACCGACATCGGTATGCACGTGATAGGCGAAATCAAGCACGGTGCCTGCCGCCGGCAGATCGATGACCTCGCCTTTCGGCGTCAGCAGGTATTTGCGGTCCTCGACCAGTTCGGTGCCGAGTCCGGCCATCAGCACGGTATCGTCGGCGCCGCGGCTGTTCTCCAGCAGCTGGCGCATCTGCGCGATTTTCTTTTCGAACTCGCCCTGCGCCTTGCCGCCTTCCTTGTAGCGCCAGTGCGCGGCCACGCCCATCTCGGCATGTTCGTGCATTTTCCGGGTCCGGATCTGCACTTCCAGACCCAAGCCCTCGGGGCCGATGACCGCGGTATGCAGGCTTTGGTAATTGTTGCTCTTCGGCTGCGCGATATAATCGTCGAATTCGCCGGGAATCGGGGTCCACAGCTGGTGCACCAGGCCCAGCACGCTGTAGCAAGCGGCGACATCGTCGACCAGCACGCGGATGGCACGGATGTCGTACAGCCCTTCGAAGTCCAGATTCTTGCGCTGCATCTTTTTCCAGATGCTGGTGATGTGCTTGGGCCGGCCGGCGACATCGGCGTCGATGCCGGCCTGGGCCAGCGCCGCGCGGATCTGCTGCGCGGCCTGCTCGATGTAGCGTTCGCGCAATCCGCGTTTTTCCTGCAGCTGCCGTGCGATGGCCTGGTACTGCTCCGGCTTCATGATCCGGAATGCCAGATCCTCCAGCTCCCATTTCAGCTGCCAGATGCCCAGACGGTTGGCCAGCGGCGCATGGATGTCGGCGGTCAGGTGCGCCAACGCCAGGCGCTCCGGTTCCGGCCAGGACACCGCCTTGCGCATCTGCACCAGCTGCCAGGCCAGCAGCACGATCAACACGCGCAGATCCAGAATAATCGCCAGCAAAAGACGGCGCAGTCCCTCGGCATTGCCGCTGCGTCCGTGCTGGCGGTAGATGTCCCAGACCTTGCGCGAGGCGGTCAGGCCGTCCAGCAGCCGGAGCTGCTCGGGCTTGAGGCTGAACTGTTCCGACTGCAGTGCCGGTGCCAGATAGACGGCGGCCGCCAGCAGCATGTCGGCATCGGCGGACAATCCCGACAGCACCTCCCAGAGCGCCAGCAGGTCTTCCTGGCCGGCGGCATCCAGATTCAGGGCGGCACTTGCCGCCACCGCCGCGAATTCCGGCTTCTGTTGCCAGGCGGCAAGTCGTTGGGACAGGTTGGCGGCGGCTTTGGGCACGGGGGTCCGGAAAAATACATTACACTAGGACAGTATGACAAAAATCCGGGGGCCGGCATGAAACCTTTTCTTCTTTTTACCCTGCTTCTTTTCCCGCTCGGCAATGCCCTTGCGCAGCAGACCGATGCCGCCTCCCTGCGCGAACGCATGGGCGCGGAGCAGTTCAAAGCCGCCGGGCTGGACAAACTCAGCGCCGACGAGCTGAAGCAGCTCGACAACTGGATTGCCGGGGTCAAGACCGTCGTGGTTGAAAAGGTCGTTGAAAAACAGGTCGAAAAACCGGCCGAGGATTTCTCGGACATCAACAGCGCATTGGTCGGCGAGTTCCGCGGCTGGCGCGGCTACACCGAATTCACTCTGGCCAACGGCCAGGTCTGGATGCAGGCGGCGTCCGGCGAACTGTACACCAGCAAGCTGACCAACCCGAAAGTGCGCATCGTGCACAGCTACATGTCGGGCTGGAAGCTTCAGGTCGAAGGCTACAACAGCTGGGTCAAGGTCCGCCGCATCAAGTAAGCAGGTCCATCTGGCGGGAAAGATGCTTGCGGGAAACCGCGCCCTTGAGTGCCAGTTCCTGCGCGAAAATCTGCACATTCAGTTCTTCGACGTCCTGACGGAACCGTCGGCTTTCGGCCGTATCCGCAGATCGGACCAGCATCCTGAGCACCGCATCGTTGAACGGCTTGGCCTCGAGCAGACGCGCCTGGTCCTTGACCGGATCCAGCAGTGCCCGTTCCAGACGAAGCTGCAGGGCTTTCAGATACCGGGGCAGTTGCTTCAGAAACGCCGCCGGATGCGCCGCAAGAAAGCCCGGGAACACCAAGCGCTCCAGATGCGCTTTGATATCGGCCAGATTGCCGCTGGCCCAGCCCATCAGTTCGGGTTTGAGCTGCGCGCGGATGCGCGCGGTGGTGGCCATGCAGTCCTGCAGGAGCGTCAGCACACTCATGCTCTCGCCGAACAAGGCCGCGGCAAGGGTCTTGGCCACCGCATCGAATTCGGCGCGGCTGCGGATTTCGGCATAATCGCCCTGCATCAGGGCATTGCAGGCGGCCTGCACGCAATCGGCGCGCAGGCGTTCAGCCGATTCCAGCGTGGCATACAGCAGCCCGAGACGCGGATCGACCGGCAACTGCTTGGCCGCGGACTTGCGTTTGTCGCGCAGGCTTTCCATCAGGAAGTGACGGACCGCCGCCGAGTGCAGGCGCTGCGCTTCGGGCCGTGACGCCACGGCGCGCAGATGCACGGCGCCGTCTTCCAGCACCAAGGCCGGATAAGCGGTCAGGCCTTCGGCGGTGGTCAATTCCGCGGCAATGGCCTGGTCCGGAAAGCCGGCCAAGGCGGCATCGCCAAAGCCCTGCCCGGCCTGTTCGGAAAAGGCCCGCTCGGCCAGCGCCGAATAGCGCTGCTGCAATTCCGCCAGATTGCGGGACTGGGCCAGAACCTGTCCGTTGCGGTCGGCCAGACGCAGATTGATCTGCAGGTGCGGCTCCAGAACGGCTTCCTTGAAATCCAAGGCCGTCACCGGGGCGCCGGTGCTGCGGGTCAGGAAGCGGGCCAACGCCCCTTCGAATGCATCGGCATCGGGTTCGGGAAACGCCTGGGAAAATGCACGGGCGAAATCCGGCGCCGGCACATAATTGCGCCGGAGCGTCTTGGGCAGTGCGCGGATCAAAGCCGCCGCCTTTTCCTCGATCAGTCCGGGCACCAGCCAGCTCAGACGCGATTCGTCCAAGGCATTCAACAGATGGATCGGCACATCCAGGGTGACGCCGTCATCGGCCTGACCCGGCGCAAAGGCATAATGCAAAGCCAGACGGTTGCTGCCGAGCACGAAATAGTCGGGAAACAAGGCGATGCCGCTCTGCTCGGCCAGCATCAGATCGCTGCTTCGCCAGAGCAGACCCTGCTTTTTCGCCTCCGGCAAGGCGCGGAACCACTTGTCGAGCGACTCCGAGGAACAGATTTCCGGCGGTATCCGGTCCAGATACCAGCGCTCCTGCCAGTGCTCATCGACCACCAGTCCGCTGCGGCGCTGCTTGGCTTCCTCGTCATGCGCTTTGGCCAGCGTCTGCAGATTGCGCGACACGAATCCCGCACGCGTGTTGATTTCACCGGTCAGCAGCGCCTGACGGATGAAAATACCGCGTGCCTCCTCGGGAAACAGGCCGCCGTAGTGCACGGGTTTTTTGGCCACCAGCAACAGGCCGAGCAGACTGATCTGGCAATGACCGACCACCCGGCCCTGTCGGCGCGACCAATGCGGATCATGGTAAGTGCGGGTCAGCAGATGCGGGCATTCCTCGACCAGCCAATCCGGTTCGATGCGCGCCGCCATCAATCCCCAGACTTTCTGGGTATCCAGCAGATTGCCGACCAGACACCAGGACGGCGGCTGTTTGGCCAGCGGTGATGCCGGAAACAGGTTGAACCGGCGCTGGCGCGGCGCATCGAAGCCGCCTTTGTCATTGCGGTGGCCCACCTGGGTCGGCAGACCGGCCAGCAGCGCGCGGTGGATCAGCCGGTAATGCTGGGACGCGGCTTTGGCATCAGCGGACTGGGCCAACAGTTTCGACTCGATGGCATCCCAGGCAGTCAACGGCCATTGCAGTTCCTGGCAGCTGATCAGCAGCTGCCGATGCAGTTCCCGCCATTCGCGCATGCGCAGATACGACAGGAAATGGCGCTCGCACCATTTGCGCAGCTGGCTCTGGCTCAGGTCCTCGTGCGCCGTCCGGTAGGCCCGCCAGAGATGGATGACACCGAGGAATTCCGATGCGGCATCCTGGAACAGGCGGTGCGCATTATCCGCCGCCTCCTTGGCATCGGCCGGCCGTTCGCGCGGATCTGCAATGCCCATGAAAGCGGCGATGACGGTCATTTCATGCAGTACGTCATGGCCGTTGGCGGCGACCAGCATCCGCGCCAGCTTGACGTCCACCGGCAGGCGCGCCATCTGTCGGCCGATGGCGGTCAACTGGCGCTGGCCGTCGATGGCACCGAGTTCGGTCAGGTTCTGCCAGCCGTCGTTGATGGCGCGCGCATCCGGCATGTCGATGAACGGGAATTTCTCGAGCGCGCCCAGACGCAGATGCAGCATGCGCAGGATGACGCCGGCCAGCGAAGCCCGGCGGATTTCCGGATCGGTGAATTGCGGACGTTGATTGAAATCGTCTTCGCTGTACAGCCGGTAGCAGATGCCCGATGAAATCCGGCCGCAGCGGCCCTTGCGCTGGTTGGCGCTGGCCTGCGAAATCGGTTCGATCTGCAGCCGGTCCATTTTCTGGCGCGGCGAATACCGCTTGACCCGGGCCAGGCCCGGATCGATGACATAGCGGATGCGCGGTACCGTCAGCGAGGTTTCCGCGACGTTGGTGGCCAGCACGATGCGTCGGCCGCGGTCGGGATGGAACACGCGGTCCTGGTCCTTGGCCGATAGCCGCGCATACAGGGGCAGCACGTCGGTGGCCCGGTATTTCCGGCGCGACAGGGCCAGATGCGTTTCACGGATTTCGCGCTCGCCGGGCAGGAACACGAGGATGTCGCCGAGACCGTCCTGCGCGGTGATTTCATCGACGGTGACCGCGATCTTCTCGGGCAGCGTCAGGTCATCGGCGCGTTCGCGGGTGCCGGCCCGGTCTCCGGTACTCTGGAAGTCCCGGTAGCGGACTTCCACCGGATAGCTGCGCCCTTCCACTTCCAGCACCGGCGCATCGGCGAAATGTGCGGCGAAACGCGCGGTATCGATGGTGGCCGAGGTGATGACGATCTTGAGATCGCGGCGGCGGGCGGAAAGTGTTTTCAGATAACCGAGCAGGAAATCGATATTGAGGCTGCGCTCATGCGCCTCGTCGATGATCAGGGTGTCGTAACGCGACAGCCAGGGATCGCTCTGGATCTCGGCCAGCAGAATGCCGTCGGTCATGAACTTCAGGTAAGTGCGTTCGCCGACCTGCTCGTTGAATCGCACCTGGAACCCGACCGCGCCGCCGACCGCGGTCTGCAGCTCCTCGGCCACGCGGTTGGCCACGGCCCGCGCGGCGATCCGGCGCGGCTGGGTGCAACCGATCATGCCGGCGATGCCGCGCCCCGCGCTCAGGCAGATTTTCGGAATCTGGGTGGTCTTGCCCGATCCGGTTTCACCGGCCACCACCACGACCGGGTGATCGCTGATCAGCCGGCGGAGCCGATCGGCATACTGTCCGACCGGCAGGCTTTCATCGACCCGGGCTTCGGGCAGTCCGGATGCGCGGGCAGCGAAGGCCGCGCGGCTGTCGGACAGCGCGGCGGCAAGCCGCTGCGCCGCATCCGCATCGCCCGGTTGGCGCTTGGCGGCGGCCTGCAGCCGGTACAGCCGGCCTTGATCCTGGCTGAGGGTTTCGGGGAATGCGGACATGCCGCCATTTTATCGGATTGCCCTGAAGAAAAACGGCGCCTTGCGGCGCCGTTTCGTTTACTTGACCGGTTTCAGCGGACTGGCCGTCACCGTGCCTTCCTTCAGATTCTTCTCGAAGAAGGCCAGCAGGCGGTTGGCGAAGTCAATCTGGTTTTCCTTGAGCACGTTGCCGTGACCCTCACCCGGATAGATCTTGAGCTCGACCGGCGTGCCGACTTTCTGCAGCGCGGCATGCATCATCTTGCTCTGTTCCGGCGGACAGGTGGTGTCCTTCTCGCCGGCAAAAAGCAGGACCGGTATTTTGATGTTGCCGGCCAGACGCGCCGGTGAGAACTGCGCCACATCATCCTGGGCGACATCGCCGAAGAACGCCTTGGCCGGATTCATGCCGCCGCCGCCGTTGGTGGAATAGTTCAACTGCGTCGGAAGATCGTAGGTGCCGACATTGCCGACCGCGCAGCGGTACAGCATCGGCTCCTTGGCCGCTCCCATCAACGCGGCGTAACCGCCGTAACTGGCGCCGTAGATGCAGATGCGGTCCGGATCGGCGATGCCCTGGCTGATGGCCCAGCGGGTGGCATCGGTCAGATCGTCCTGCATGGCCTTGCCCCACTGGCGGTAGCCCTTTTCGCGGAACTCCTTGCCGTAGTTGCCGGAGCCTCTGAAATTGACCTGCATGACCGCATAACCGCGGCTGGCCAGCATCTGCACTTCCGGATTGTAGCCCCAGCTGTCGTAAGGACCGAACGGGCCGCCGTGCGGATTGACGATCAGCGGCAGATTCTTGCCGGTCGAACCTTTCGGCAGGGTCACGAACACTTCGATGTCGAGGCCATCCCGGGCTTTGAACTTCATCGGATCCATCAACGACAGTTTGCCGGAGTCGATCCAGGAAGCCCGTGATACCAGATGTTCGGCTTTCTGCGTGGTGTTGTCGAACAGGTAATATTCACCGGGAACGGTATCGGATTCGACCACGTAGATGATTTTGTTGCCGTCGCGGGTGGCGGATACCGGATACACGTCGGTGTCCGGAAAGGAGGCCTGCAGCTTGATCAGGTTGCGGGCGAACGGATTGGCCTTGTCGATGAATTCGTAGCGCGGGAATCCGTCTTCAAAACGGATGGCGTAGACGCTGTCATCCACCGGCGACGACATCACTACGCCCGGGTCGACATTGTCATCGCGGGCGATCTGTTTCTTCTCGCCGGTCTTGAAGCTGTAGGTGAATACCGCGCTCGGGCCGGATTTCTGGCTCAGCGTGTAATACAGCACGCTGTTGTCGGCGGAAAATGCCTTGAACTCGAAATCCTGCTCGGTGGCTTTCTGGTCATGAATCACGACCCATTCGGCGTCTTCGCTGGCCCGGGCATAGACCTTCGATTCCTTGTAGGACTTGGCATTGATGAACAAACGGACCTTGGCCGCATTGTCGGTCACGAATTCACCGTAACCTTCTTTCGGCGGCTTCTTGAAGGTGGGCAGGATATCGCCGTTTTCGACGTTCATGCGCCCGTAGGTGCTGGAACCGGTATCGGAGGCGTACTGGACCAGCACGTACTTGTCATCGTCCTTGAGCGTATCGAGGATCTGCGCGTAATAGCCGCGTCCGTAAGCGGTGCCCACGCCCGAACCGTCGGCGTTCATCGCATACCAGGCGCCTGTCCACGACGGACGGGCATTGGCGCCTTCGCGCACCGAGGACGTGAACAGCAGGCGCTTGTTGCTGACCCAATAGAATTCCCCGATGTACGCCTTCTCCTGGGGCTTGAACGAACCGGTGATCTGCTTGCTGGCCAGATCCATCACCACCAAGGCCGTCAACTTCTCGAACGGCACTGTTGCGGCCAGATAACGGCCGTCGGGGGAAATCTTGACATCACGGAAACTGGAGCGTTTCCAGAAATCTTCAACCGGAATCGGCTGTGCCGCGGCCGGCAGCATCGCCGCCAGAAGCAGCATTGCCGTGAACATACGTTTGAACCCCATCATCGTTTCCCCGTCGAACCTGATTAAAACGCTACTTTAATGGCTTGCCGGCACTAAAACAATATATGGACGGCCGATTCCGGAACGAATACAGGCAACTTCACAGACTGCAGACATCGGCATACACTGGCCGTATCACCCGCCACTAATGGAGGCCGCCATGAAAATCGACATCGGTATTTCCGCCAAGGACCGCAAACACATCGCCCAGGGACTTTCACACCTGCTGGCGGACAGCTATACGCTGTACCTGAAAACCCATAATTTCCATTGGAACGTGACCGGCAGCATGTTCAACACCCTGCACACCATGTTCATGGCGCAATACAACGAACTGTGGCTTTCGCTTGACGAAATCGCCGAACGCATCCGCGCTCTGGACCATTTCGCGCCCGGCTCCGGCGCCCAATACGCCAAGCTTTCCAGCATCAAGGAAGAAACCGGCATTCCGGCCTGGAAAGAGATGGTCGGGCAACTGGTCGATGGCCATGAAATCTGTGCCAGAACCGCGCGTGAAGCGTTCCGGCGCGCCGATGAAGCCAATGACCAGCCCACCGCCGATCTGGCCACCACCCGCATGCAGGCGCACGAGAAAACCGCCTGGATGCTGCGCTCCTTGCTGAAATAAGTCCTGCCGTCAGAGCATTGCGGGGGCGGGCGGCTGGATTTTCCAGCGCATTTTTCAGCGGCCACAAAAAAGGCACTTAGCCGAAGCATAAGCGCCTGATTTAATTGGTGGGTCGTGAAGGATTCGAACCTTCGACCAAAAGATTAAGAGTCTTCTGCTCTACCAGCTGAGCTAACGACCCGTCAGCGCCGTTCGAAATGGTGGGTCGTGAAGGATTCGAACCTTCGACCAAAAGATTAAAAGTCTTCTGCTCTACCGACTGAGCTAACGACCCATCGAACGGACGGTCATTATAACCAAATTGGTTTCAATGTGCCACATACCGGGTGCTGTCCGGCACGCCCGCAGACAGGAAGCCTTCAGCGCGCAGCCTGCAGGCATCGCATTTTCCGCACGCCAGACCGGCCGCGTCGGCCTGATAGCAGGACACGGTCTGCGCGAAATCCACGCCGAGACGCACGCCCTCGCGGACGATGTCGGCCTTGCTCAGCGCAATGATCGGCGTCCGGATGCGCAGGGTCTTGCCCTCGATGCCGGCCTGGGTGGCCAGATTGGCCATGGCCTCGAACGCCTTGATGTACTCGGGCCGGCAATCGGGGTACCCGGAATAGTCCACGGCGTTGACCCCGCAGAACACGTCATGGGCACCCAGCACCTCGGCCCAGGACAGCGCCACCGACAGCATGATGGTGTTGCGGGCCGGCACGTAAGTGACCGGAATGCCGCTGGTCGGCGACTCGGGAACGGCGATATCGGCGGTCAGCGCCGATCCGCCGAAGCTGCGCAGATCGACCCGGACTTCCTTGTGCGCGGCGGCACCGAGCATGGCGCAGACCCGGTCCGCGGCCTGCAGTTCCGATTCGTGCCGCTGGCCGTAATTGACGCTGAGGGCATAGCACGCGAAGCCTTCGGCGCGCGCAATGGCCAGCGTGACCGCCGAATCCATGCCGCCCGAGACCAGCACCACCGCTTTTTTCATCGCCCCTGCTCCTCGCCCCACAGTTGTTTGTGCAATTGCATCTGGAAGCGCACCGGCAGGCGGTCGGCGACGATCCAGTCGGCCAGTTCGCGCGGCGTGACCTGGGCATAGCTGGGCGAAAACAGCACCTCGCAGCACTCGTTCAGGCGGCGCGCGGCAAGTTCGGCTTTGGCCCATTCGTAATCCGCGCGCGAGCAGATGACGAATTTGAGCTGGTCATGCGGCGTCAGGTGCGCGATGTTGCTCCACAGGTTCTGGCCGGACTCGCCGGAATCCGGGGTCTTGATGTCGACCACGCGGGATACGCGGGGATTGACCGGGCCGATGTCGATGGCGCCGGAGGTTTCCAGCGATACCGAGAATCCGGCGGACAACAGCGCATCCAGAAGCAGGATGCAGCGTTTCTGCGCCAGCGGCTCGCCGCCGGTCACGCACACATTCGGCACGCCGAAAGCGCTGACCTTGGCCACGATGTCCTCGATATCCGACCACTCGCCGCCGTAAAAGGCATAGGCGGTATCACAGTAGGTGCAACGCAGCGGACAGCCGGTCAGGCGCACGAACACCGTCGGCAGTCCGGCACTGCGGGCCTCTCCCTGCAAGGACAGGAAGATTTCGGTCAGTTTCAGGCGCGGCGCCGTGCCCGCCGCGGCCTCACTGGCCAAGACTCAACCCGCGCAGGCGGCTGCGCGCCATGTCGGCCACCGGGTGCTCCGGATAAAGGGCGATCACGCGTTCCAGCTGCTGCTTGCCCTGCGCCGTGTTTTTCAGTTCGAGGTGGCAGTACGCCGATTTCAGCAGGGCATCCGGAGCTTTTCCGGAATCGGAGAAGCGCTCAAGCAGGATGCCGAAGCTCTTCAGCGCCAGCTCGTAACTGGCCGTCGCGTAATAGCTTTCACCCAGCCAATACCAGGCATTGGGCGCCAGACGGCTGTCCGGGTAACTCTGCAGAAAACTCTGGAACTGTCCCGCGGCGGCAACGGCATCGCCTTGCTTGATCAGGCTGTTGTACGCAGCCTGGTAGTCGGCATTCTCACCGGCCGCCGCCGGTGCGGGCTTGGCCGCGGGCGCCGGTTTGACCGGAACGGGCGCAGCCGCGACCGGTTTGGCGCCTCCGCCTTCCAGGGCACTGACCCGCGAGTCCATGTCGATGTATTGCTCGCGGTTGCGCTGACGCGCCTGCTCCAGATCATTCTGCAACTGCTCGATGATGGCGCGAAGTGCGCGGATTTCATCCTGCATCTGCGTGGTGCGGTTGAGCAGCTCCATGTTGGCCTGGCCGGCGCCCTGGGTCTGCGTCGCCGCCTGGCTCTCCAGTGCCGAAACACGGTCCGCCAGGCTGGCGCGCTGCGCCTGTACCGGCAGGGCGGTCAACAACAGCAACAGGGTTCCGAAGGGCAGGCGCATGGCTTATTTCACGCTGTAACTGATTTCGACGCGGCGGTTCTGCGACCAGCAGGACTCGTCGCTGTCGAGGCAGACCGGACGCTCTTCGCCGGAACTGACCACTTCGATGCGGCCGGTATCGGCGGCATTGGCACTGAATGCGGCATTGACGCCGTTGCCGCGGCGTTCGCCGAGGGCCATGTTGTATTCACGGGTGCCGCGCTCGTCGGCATGCCCTTCCAGACGCATGCGGGCCGACGGGCGGTCGCGCAGGTACTTGGCGTGGCAGGCGATGATGGCCTGGTATTCCGGCTTCAGCATGTCCTGGTCATAGTCGAAATAAACCACCCGCTGACGCAGACAGGTATTGCTGTCCAGATCGGCCGGGCCGAACGCGCCTTCTTCGGCAATGGCGCTGCCTTGGTCGCCGGCGTTGCTTTGGCCGGCGGTGTTGCTGCCGGCATTCGGATCGGCGGGCTCTTCCTTGACTTTCTTGTTACAGGCCGACAGCAGCACGGCCGTCAGCAGTAAGGCGATTTTCAGTTGCGTTTTCATGGGAACCTCGGGTTGGCACGGAAAGGGGAAACGGGAATCAACGGTAGGGCGACCAGGCCGGCTCGCGGACATCGCCATCGGACAGCACCAGGCGCTGGCGCACGCGGCCGTCGGCGGACACCGCATACAGCACGCCGCGGCGGCCCTGCTTGGTGGCGTAGAGAATCATGCTGGCGTTCGGGGCGAAACTGGGCGACTCGTCCAGATTGCCCGGCGAGATGGTCTGCCAGCGCCCGCTGCCGCCGAAGCTGCGGTCAAGCACGGCGATGCGGTACACATTGCCGGCACCTTGGGCCATGGCGATCTTCTTGCCGTCGAACGACACCGTCGCCCGCGCATTGTACTCGCCGGAGAAGCTGACCCGCTTGGCTTCGCCGCCGGCGGCGGAAACCTGATAGATCTGCGGCTTGCCGCCGCGGTCGGAAGTGAACAGCAGGGACTGGCCGTCCGGCATCCAGACCGCTTCGGTGTCGATGCCGAAATGGGTGGTGACCTGTTTCAGCGAACGGCTGGCGATGTCCATGATGTAGATTTCCGGATTTCCGGATTTCGACAGGGTCAGCGCCAATTTGGTTCCGTCCGGCGAAAACGCCGGGGCGCCGTTGATGCCTTTGGCGCTGGACACCGGGTCGGTGGCGCCGACGCCGGTGGCAAGCTCGACGATGTACACCGCGGAACTGCCCTTCTGGAAACTGACGTAGGCGATGCGCTTGCCGTCCGGACTCCAGGCCGGCGACAGCAGCGGCTCGCGCGACCGGACCAGGGTCTGCGGATTGAATCCGTCGGAATCGGCCACCATCAGGCGGTACTCGATGCCCTGGCCGAGACCGGTAGCGGTCACATAGGCGATGCGGGTATCGAAGGCCCCGCGCACGCCGAGGATTTTTTCATAGATCTGGTCGGCGACCTGATGCGCGGCGCGGCGCACATTGCTGGCGCGTGCCGGCATGCTCAGCGATAGCAGCGACTGCTGTTTGGCGACATCCATCAATTCGTACTGGATGCTGAAATTGCCGTCGGCGCCGTCGATGACGCGGCCGACCACCAGGAAATCCTGTTTCAGCTTTTTCCACTCGGCGAAGCGGACATCGGCACCGCGCAAGGGCTTTTCGGTAATGGCCGCTTCGTCCAGCGATTTGAACTGGCCGGACTGGTTCAGGTCATCGCGGATGACCTTGGCCACATCGTGTGCCGGCGCGGTCTTTCCGCCCTGATAGGGCATCGGCACGATGGCGATCGACAATGCCGATTCGTTGCCGACCACCACACCCGCATCCAGTGCCTGCGCCATCGCAAGATGCGGTAGCCATGCCAGCAGGCAGGCGATCAGGATTTTTCTCATTGGCAGACCTCATCGGGATAACAGAAAGTTAGGCTTACTTTACGCTGAAATACGCTTTCAAAGCCAGCGTAGGGCATGGGTGTCTTGTACAGGGCGCGCTCGATCGATTCACGGCCCTGCCCGTCCAGAGCGCAGGCGCGGAAGGCGACATCGATCACTTCGCCGCCGCGGATCTGGGTGAACTCGACCTGGCAGCGGGTCTGCGGCGGAATCTGAACGGTATTCCAGTTCGCGCGCGCCGTGGCATTGATGGCGGACAGATATTTGGCGGTTGCCGAATTGGCGGTTGCGCCGCTGCCGGAGGTCTTCTGCGGGTTCTTCTCGGCCGTTTTGCCGCCGCTGCCCGCGGCCAACGCGTCCAGCTTCTGGGCTTCGATTTCCTCCTGCAGAAGCGCGCGTTGCCGTTTGACGTCGGCCAGCTGCTGTTTGATCAGGCGCTGTCGGTTTTCCTCGGCCGAATCTTTCTTGATGTCGTCGGTCAATTCAACCTGGCCCTGCTTCTGTTTCAGTTTCTGTTCCTCGGTGGCATCGCTGGGCTGCAGGGCGTTGCGGTTGACTTCTTCCTGCACGCTCTGGTCGGGGCGGTCGACCCAGTCCTGGGCCGTCTCCTGCAGCGGATCGGTACTGGTCTGCGGCCGCGGCTCCGGCTTCGGCTGCACTTGGCTGGCACTGGCCAATTCCGCGGCCCGGATGGCTTTTTTCGCACGGGCCATGTCTTCGGCGGAAATCGACAGCGTGGCGGCGACCGGTTCGCCCTGACTGGCCTGCTCCTGCTGCGGAAAGACCCAGACCGAGGCCAGCCAGACCAGCCCAATGAAGCCGGCGTGCAGCGCCACCGTGTAAAGCAATGCCTGCCAATTCTGCTGCGGAAGCTGCGCCATCGCTCAGTCGGCCGAATTGCTCATCAGGCCGACTTTCTCGACGCCGGCCTGCTGCAGCAGGACCATGGCCTGATAGACGGTGTCATAACTGGCGGTGCGGTCGCCGGCAACGAAAACGGCGACCTCGGGGTTGTTCTTGACGAAAGCCGATACTTTTGCGGTCAGCACCGCGGCATCCACCTTCTGCTGGGGAATGTCCTGCATTTTCAGGCTGTAGCCGCCGGCGGCATCCACCACCACCACGATCGGTTCCTGCTTCTGCTCGATGGATTTGGCATTGGATTTCGGCAGATCGATGTCGACGCCGAGGTTCAAAAGCGGCGCGGTGACCATGAAGATGATCAGCAGCACCAGCATCACGTCGATGTAGGGCACGACGTTGATTTCGGATTTGAGTTTGCGCTTTTTGTGGCGGCGGGTGAAGCTGGCGGCGCTCATCGGCTCAATCCTCAGTGACGGTCGGGATTGGTCTGGCGCTGCAGGATGGATGAAAACTCTTCGGCGAAGCTTTCATAACGCACCGAGATGCGTTCGGAACGCGAAGAATAGCGGTTGTAGGCCCAGACTGCCGGAATGGCGGCGAACAGTCCCATGGCGGTGGCGATCAGCGCTTCGGAAATGCCCGGCGCCACCGACGCGATGGTGGCCTGTTTGTTGTTGGCCAGGCCATGGAACGAAACCATGATGCCGAACACGGTGCCGACCAGTCCCACGTAAGGCGCGGTCGAACCGACGTTGGCCAGCAGCTCGAGATTGTGCTCGAGCGCATCCACTTCACGGGCCAGTGTGGCGCGCATGGCGCGCTGGGCACCCTCGACCTGGGTCCGGGCATCGACCGCGACCTGCTGCAGACGCAGACGCAGGAACTCGCGGTAGCCGGCTTCGAAGATCGCTTCCAGGCCGGAAACGCCACGGCTCTGGTCGGTCGCCTCGCGGTAAAGCTGGTTGAGATCGGTGCCGGACCAGAAGCGGTCCTCGAAATGATTGGCTTCCAGGGTGGCGGCGCGGAACACGCGCGATTTTCCGAAGATGATGAACCAGCTGAGCACCGAAGCGGCGACCAGCAGCAGCATCACGATCTGGACCGGCAGACTGGCATGCAGGATCAGCTGTAGATAGTTCAGTCCGCCGGCATCGGTATCGGCGGCAACGCCCTGGGCCACGGCAGTGATGGTTTGAATGGCTGAACTCATGCACGAACTCCGTCTTGTATCAGGCTGAGCAGGGGCTCGGGAATGCCCCTGGGTTTGAATCGGGATGCCGACAGGCAGGCGATCTGCGCGCTGCCGGTGAGCAGAAGCGTTTCGCCCCGCCATAGCCCGTGCTGGACGGTGAAGCTGGCACGACGGCATTCCGAAAGTGTAATGCGTACGCTCAGCAAATCATCCAGTTTGGCCGGCAACAGGAAATCAATATTCATATTCCGTACAGCAAAAACCATGTCAATGGCGTCACTCATGTGGCCCTGTTCATAGCCGCAGCTGCGCAGCCATTCGGTCCGCGCCCGCTCGAGAAAATGCAGATAGCGGGCGTGATAGACCACGCCGCCGGCATCGGTATCCTCCCAGTAAACCCGTACCGGCCACTCGAACGCGCTCACGAGAACAGATCCGGATCGGTTTTTCCGCCGGGCATGCTCAACCCGAAGTGGCGGTAGGCTTTGGCGGTCGCCATGCGTCCGCGAGCGGTGCGCATGATGAAGCCCTGCTGGATCAGGAACGGTTCGACCACGTCTTCGAGCGTGCCGCGCTCCTCGCTGAGTGCCGCCGCCAGGGACTCGACGCCGACCGGGCCGCCGTCGAAATTTTCCATGATCATTTTCAGCAGGCGCCGGTCGGAATCATCGAAACCTTCCGGATCCACTTTCAGCATGGCCATGGCGGCCACCGCCAGCTC
Source organism: Arenimonas sp. GDDSR-1 (assembly GCF_025980345.1). Lineage (GTDB taxonomy): Bacteria > Pseudomonadota > Gammaproteobacteria > Xanthomonadales > Xanthomonadaceae > Arenimonas. Next base: position 47,257 of record NZ_JAPDUI010000020.1, read on the forward strand.
GGCATCGATGCGGCCGTCGCCCTTGACCTGCGCGTAATCGCGCACGCGCCGCAGCAGCCGGTTGGCGATGCGCGGCGTACCGCGCGAACGGCAGGCGATTTCACGCGCTCCTCCGGCGTCGCAGGCAATCGACAGGATGCCGGCCGAACGCGTGACGATGCGGCAGAGTTCCTCGACCGAATAGAATTCCAGACGCTGCACGATGCCGAAACGATCGCGCAGCGGCCCGGTCAGCAGGCCGGCGCGGGTGGTGGCGCCGATCAGGGTGAACGGCGGCAGATCGAGTTTGATCGAGCGCGCGGCCGGGCCTTCGCCGATCATGATGTCGATCTGGAAATCCTCCATGGCCGGATACAGCACTTCCTCGATGACCGGCGACAGGCGGTGGATTTCATCGATGAACAGCACGTCATGCGGCTGCAGGTTGGTCAGGATCGCGGCCAAGTCGCCGGCGCGTTCGATGACCGGACCGGAAGTCTGCCTGAGCGAGACGCCCATCTCATTGGCGATGACATGGCTGAGCGTGGTCTTGCCGAGTCCCGGAGGCCCGAAAATCAGCACGTGATCCAAGGCCTCGCCCCGCTTCCGCGAGGCTTCGATGTAGATCTTCATCTGCTCGCGCACCGCCGCCTGACCCAGATATTCATCCAGTTTCTTGGGCCGGATGCTGGTCTCAATCAGCTCATCATCGCCCTCGGCGGCACCGCTGACTACCCGCGTCTCGTCCATTCACACGCCCCTGCAGTTCTTCCTTGTCCTAAATTACCACTTTCGTGCCCAGTTCGACCAAACGCTCGCCGGGAATGCCGAAGAATTCGGTGGCCGGCGTCGCGTTCCGGGACATGAACAGGAACAGCTTGTCGCGCCAGAGCACCATGCCCTGGTCGGCTTTGGCGGTCAACGCCTCGCGGCTGGCGAAATAGGTGGTGTCCATGGTGTCGAAATCGAGCCCGGCTTTCTTCAGCGTGGCCAGCGCTTTCGGCACGTCCGGGTCTTCCATGAATCCGAAGCGCAGGGTGCAGCGCGTGAAGCCGTTGCCGAGGTCGCTGATCGAATAGCGTTCGTCGTCATCGGCGCGCGGCACGCTCAGGGTATCGACGCTGAGCAGGATGTTGTGCGCGTGCAGGACCTTGTTGTGCTTGAGGTTGTGCAGCATCGAGGGCGGCAGGTAATCGTTCGACGGGGTCATGAAAATCGCGGTGCCGGGCACGCGCAGCGGCGGCTCGACCATGATGCTCTTGATGAAGTGCTCGATGCGCAGGCTGTCACGGTTGACCTGGGCGCGTACCAGGTCGCGGCCATGGCGCCAGGTTCGCATGATGGTGAACACGACGATGCCCAGCAGCACCGGAACCCAGGCGCCGTGCAGGAATTTGATGGCGTTGGCCGAGAACAGGGCGATGTCGATGACCAGGTAGCTGACGCCCAGCACCCAGATGATCCAGGATTTGACGCGCCAGCCCTGCGACGCCAGGATGATCATAAGCACGGTGTCGATCAGCATGCTGCCGGTCACCGAAACGCCGTAGGCGGCGGCCATCGCCGAGGAGCTCTGGAAGCCCAGCACCAGGCCGATGACGGTGATGAACAGGATGTAGTTGACCCACGGCACGTAGATCTGGCCGATGGTGTGCGCCGATGTATGCTTGAGCTGCAGCCTCGGCAGATAGCCGAGCTGCATGGCCTGGCGCGCCAGCGAGAACGCGCCCGAAATGACCGCCTGCGAGGCGATGACGGTGGCGAACGTGGCCAGAATGATCATCGGAATCAACAGCATTTCCGGCACCAGGTTGTAGAACGGGTTGTTGACCGCGGACGGGTCGGCGAGCACCAGCGAGCCCTGCCCGAAATAGTTGAGCACCAGTGACGGCAGCACGATGTACAGCCAGGCGTTGCGGATCGGCATGCGCCCGAAATGGCCCATGTCGGCGTACAAGGCCTCGCCGCCGGTGACGCACAGAACCACCGCGCCCAGCACCAGCCAGGCGGCCTTGCCGTTGATCATGAAGAAATTGACGGCGTGCAGGGGGTTCAGCGCCTGCAGAACGACCGGGTTCTCGATGATCTGCATCAGCCCGAGGATCGCGATGCAGAAGAACCAGACGGTGGTGATCGGCCCGAACACTTTGCCGACCTTCTCGGTGCCGTAGCGCTGGAATGAAAACAGCGCGGCCAGGACCACCAGCACCACCGGGATGATGTATTTATGCAGCTTGGGCGTCAACAGCTCCAGACCTTCGACCGCCGACAGCACGGACATGGCGGGCGTAATCACCGCATCGCCGAAGAAGAACGCGGTACCGAGGATGCCCAGGATGCCGACGGCATAGGTCAGCGGCGAGGCGATCGGCAGCGCCCGGTTGACCACCGACATCAGCGACAGGATGCCGCCCTCGCCGCGGTTGTCGGCGCGGGTGATGATCATCACGTATTTCACGGTAACCACCAGGATCATCGCCCAGAACACCAGCGACAGGATGCCGAGGATATTGGCCTGGTTGGCGGCCAATCCGTAATGTTCGCCGAACGCTTCTTTCAGCGTGTACAGCGGGCTGGTGCCGATATCGCCGAATACCACGCCGATGGCGCCGAACATCAAGGCGTTTTTGGAGGCTTTCGTTCCGGCATGCGCGTGTGCGGACATGTCATCCCCTGAATGCGGTTTTCAGCGCCATCCGGATCAGGTCCTCGGCGCTGTCTTTGGGTTGTGCGTCTTTCAGCATACGGGAAACCTCGGCCGGCTTGTAACCCAGCTGCTGCAGCGCGATGCCGGCTTCGGTAACGGCGTCGGCCGGCATGCCGCCCCGGCTTCCGGCACCCGGCGCCGAGACCATGGCCTGGCTGCGCTCGCGCAGCTCGACGATCATGCGCTCGGCGGTCTTCTTGCCGATGCCGGGGATTTTGGTCAGCGCGGCGATGTCGCCGGCCTGCAGCATATGCGCGAATTCATCGACGCCGCTGCCGGATAGCACGGCCAGCGCGATTTTGGCGCCGATGCCGGATACCTTCTGGACATCGCGGAACAGCCGGCGCTCGGCCTCGGTCGCGAACCCGTACAGGGCCACGGCATCCTCGCGGACGGCGTAATGGGTCACCAGCGTCAGCGCTTCCCCGATTGCCGGCAGGTCGTAATAGGTCGACATCGGCACTTCCAGCTCGTAGCCGACGCCGCCGACTTCTAGCACGATCCAGGGCGCATGCTTGCTGACCAGCGTTCCGCGCAGACGACCGATCATTTCCGGCTCCAGACCTGACGCGCCGGTATGCCGATGCGGCCGGCCGTGGCGCGCACATGCGCATGGGTGACCGCGACCGCCAGCGCATCGGCGGCGTCGGCCTGGATCTTTCCGTTCAGATTGAGAAGCAAAGCCATCATGTATTGTACCTGCTGCTTGTCGGCGCCGCCCTTGCCGACCACCGCCAGCTTCACTTCCTTGGCGGCGTATTCGTGGATCGGCAGATCGCGCAGCACCGCCGCGCACATCGCCGCGCCACGGGCCTGACCGAGTTTCAGCGCGGAATCGGGGTTGCGCGCCATGAACACCTTTTCAATCGCCACTTCCTGCGGTGCGAAGCGGGTGATCAAGGCATCCAGCTCGTCGAGCAGGACTTTCAGCCGTAGCGCGAAATTCTCGGCGACCAGCAGCCTGATCGGCTGGTGGTGGACGTGGACAATCCGTCCCGAGGCATCGACATCGATGATGCCGACGCCGGTGCGCTGCGACCCCGGATCAATGCCGAGAATGCGGATGCTCACGTATCAGGAATCGAGTTCGGCGTTGGAATACACGTTTTGCACGTCGTCGAGGTCTTCCAGCATGTCGAGCAGCTTGATCACCTGCTCGGCTACCTCGCCGCCGACTTTCACGTCGTTGTCGGCGCGGTAGGTCACACCCGCTTCCTCGGACTTCAGGCCGGCCGCGGCCATGGCCCGATTCACGGCCTCGAAGGCCTCGGGTGCGGTGATGACGTCGATTGCACCGTCCTCGGGATAGACCACCACATCGTCGGCGCCGGCCTCGATCGCGGCTTCGGTAATGGCATCTTCATCGCAGCCGGCGGCGAAGCTGATCACCCCGCATTTGCGGAACATGAACGCGACCGAGCCGTCGGTGCCTAAATTGCCGCCGTGCTTGCTGAAGGCATGCCGGACATCGCCG
>NZ_JAPDUI010000063.1 GCF_025980345.1 Arenimonas sp. GDDSR-1
AAAAGGGCCCTTGCGGGCCCTTTTGATTACAGATGCGCGACCCAGTTGTCCTGCTCTTTGGGACGCAGCAGCCAGCGGCACAGCGCCGGCAGGAACACGATGGCGGCCAGCATGTTCACCACGAACATGAAGGTCAGCATGATGCCCATATCGGCCTGGAACTTCAGGTCGGAGAAGATCCACATGGCCACGCCCACCGCCAGCGTCAGCGCGGTGTAGAAGATGGCGATGCCGGTGGTCTTGAGCGCGATGAAGTAGCTCTCCGAAAGCGTGCGCAGATGTTCCTGGCCCTCGTTGAACTCCTTGTGCGTCAGACGGCCGTCGGTATCGCGGTCCAGACCGTCGAAGTGCGCGGCGGTTGCCATATGCGCATCCGGGTGTGCGCCGCCGTCTTCGAGATGGCCGTGCTTGAGCGCGTGCAGTTCTTCCGGAGTCACCGTCCGATCGCGGTCCTTGTCGGCAGCCACAAACTCGATGCGGTGGCTCATCGCCTCGCGCATGCGGGCGAAGATGTAGATGCCGTAGTCGACGCCGATGCCGACGCCCAACGCAACCACCGTCAGGGTGTTGACCTTCATGCCGATGTCCAGATACACCATCAGGCTATGACCGAGCTCGGTCACCATCATCAACGGCAGTGCGACGCACAGCGCTGCGCGCCAGCTCTTGAAGCTGATCCAGCACATCGCGAACACCGCGCCGTACAGCAGCCAGAGGATCAGGTGCTCTTTCTCGCGCACGGTGTCGTTGGTGGCGGCCTGCACGCCGAGCGGGCCGGTGGCCAGACGGAAGTTGACCTGGTCGGTGGTGTATTCTTCACCGTTTTCCTGGGCCTTGGCCACGGCGGCGTCGCGCTTCTTGGCGAAGCCTTCCTCGTAAGCTTGGTTCTCGGTCCGGAACTTCTTGGTTTCGGCAACCACGCGGTCGATGGTGGTCGACTTGTGGTCCTTGGTGAACACCGTCACAGGAATGGCCGAACAGTCGGCATTGAGCAGGCCCGAATCGGTTTCGAAGCTCTGCGTCGACTGGCGCAGGGTGTCCGGATCGCGTGGCAGCACTTTCCAGCGCGGCGAGCCGTCATTCCAGCCGGCATTGACCTGCTTGGCCGCCATCGGCAAAGTGATGACCTGTTCGACGCCCTCGACATTGGCCATGTGCCAAGCGAAACGGTCGATGGTTTCCATCGCTTTGTAGCTGGTGGTGCAGGCCGAAGGACCGGCTTCCACGATGATGTTCATGGTGTCCACGCCGAGCGCGAAGCGGGAGCTGATCAGGCGCGCGTCCTGGTTGTAGCGGGCTTCCGGGCGCAACTCGGCCACGCCTTGCTGGGCATCGCCGATCATCACCTTGTTGCCCTGCCACCATGCAGCGGCCCAGACCACGGCGCCGATGGCCAGCACGGTTGCGGCGGCTTTCGGGCGCGACAGCTTGGACAGCGCGGCCCAGATCTTGTCGAACTGGGTCAGCTGACGCAGGCGGAACTCGCGTTTCTTGTCGAGATTGCGTAATTTGGTGTAGCTGAGCAGAATCGGCAGCAGCACCAGATCGGTCACGATGGTCAGTGCCACGCCGACGGTTGCGGTGATCGCCAGCTCGCGGATCATCTGGATCGGAATTACCATGATCGCGCCGAAACCGATGCAGCCCGCCAGCAAGGCCACGGTGCCCGGAATCAGAAGGGCGTGGAAGCTGCGGATGGCCGCGGTTTTCGGGTCGACGGCATGCCGCGCCTTCAGCCGCAACTGCTCTACGGTGCCGTCTTCCAGACCGCCGAAGAAGATCTCGCCGCGGAAGCGGTTGATCATCTGCTCGCCGTGGCTGACGGCGATGGCGAAGATCAGGAACGGCGTCAGCATGTTCATCGGATCGATGCCGAAACCCATCAGCTTGAGCGCGCCCAGCATCCAGACCACCGACACCAGGGCCGACAGAACCGTCAGCGAGGCCAGCTTGGCCGAGCTGGAATACAGGAACAGCAGGATCCAGGTGAACGCGATGGTGATCAGGAAGAATTTGATAACGCTCATCGCGCCATCGGAAATATCGCCCACCATTTTGGCGAAGCCGATGATGTGCACGCTGGTGTTGTCGTTTTCGTATTTTTTGCGGATCGCTTCCAGCTGCTTGGCGACTTTCTGGTAATCCAGTTTATTGACGTCGCTTTCCGGAATCAGATCGGCCCAGACCATCGCGCCCGAATAATCCTTGGCGACCAGACGGCCGGTGATGCCGGCCTTGACAATGTTGCCCTTGATCTTCGCGAACTGTTCGGGGGTGGCTTCGAAGCCTTCCAGGTTCGGGGTGAAGTCCTGCGGAATGACATTGCCGCCGGACAGGCCGTCTTCGACGACTTCGATGAATCGCACGTTCGGGGTGAACAGCGAACGCGCCTTGGCATCGTCGGTGGCATCGAGATTGATGACATCGTTGGTGACGTTTTCCAGGGTGGCCATGTACTCTTTCGAGAACATGTTGCCGTCCTTGGCCATGACCGCGATCAGAACCCGGTTGGCACCGCCGAAATCGGCCTGGTAATCGGTGAAGGTGCGCATGTATTCATGCTGCAGCGGCACCTGCTTGTTGAAGCCGGCATCCACCTTCAGCTGGCTGGCGAAGAAGGCCATGGCCGCGGTGACCAGCACGAATACGGCCAGAACCAGGGCACGGTTTCCGAAAATGACGCGTTCGGCGAGTTGATCGAATTTGCTCATGACATCAGCCTCACTGAACGGTGGTATTGACGGTGCCGAGATCGGACGTCAGCAGATAGCCGCTGTCGGTGCCGACGGCCGCGGAAAGCGCAGGGGTCTGTCCGGTACCGAACTGGACGTGCCTGGCGGTGAACGCTTCTTCGCCGGCGCGGCGCGCCAGCAGAGTGCCGTTGCTGCCGACCAGCACGACCGTGCCGTCGGTGCCTACGGTACCGCCGATCAGGCTGATGTCGGTGCCGCTTTCGATCTTGCGCCAGCTGCCGCCGGCATTGTCGGTTTGATAGACGTTGCCGCGCAGGCCGAAGGCCAGCACGCGCTCGCCGCCGAGACTGAGCAGTCCGAACATCGAGCCGGCATAGGGCAGCCGCAGCTTGCTCCAGCTGGCGCCGCCGTCGGCGGAACGGAACCCGGCGCCACGCTCGCCCATGACCAGCAGCGTGCCGGATTCGGTGCGGGCGATGGCATTCAGATGCGGATCGGATTCGGCGCCGAGTTCGAGCGCGCTGTCGTCGAAGGTGCCGGTATCGCTGGCGGTCATGTCGACCGCCGCCGCGGCGTGGCCGCCGACTGAAAGCGCCGTCCAGGTGTTTCCGGCGTCTTCGGTTTTCAGCAGCAGGCTGTAGGCACCGACTGCATAGCCCTCGGTCGGGCTGGTGAACAGGGTATCCAATACCGGCGAACCGTTGGTCAGTTCCTGGCTGTCCGGAGACCAGGGCTGCACGCGCTGACGCTGCCAGCTCTTGCCGGCATCGGCGGAATACAGGATGACGCCATCATGGCCGGCCGCCCACACCGACGCGCCCTGCGCGGAAACGGTGGTGAGCGTGGACCGGGTCGGCACGGCCGCCTGTTCCCAGGTTTTGCCGTCCGTGGAAAGCAAGACATGACCGCGCTCGCCGACGGCGACAAAGCCCGCATCGGTGCGTGCAATGTCGAGCAGCAGGCTGTGGGCCGCCTTGGGGAGAATTTCGGAATCACTGACCGACGGATCGTCTTCGGCGATGTCCAGCGAAAGTGCAATGAACGGCACCGTCAGCAAAGCGGCGGCGCCCACGAGGCGCCAGGATGTTTTCGGCCAATTAGCCATGGAGATCTCCCGGATGGGAATGGGCACAAAGAAAGCCGCGCCCGAAGGCGCGGCTTGGTTGGATCAACGCACGCCTTCGTTGCGGAGGTTCTGCGGGGTGTAATCGCTCGGTGCGCTCTGGAAGCCGAAGTTGAACGGCTTGTCTTCGTTGTCGAGCAGACCGGCGATGTAACGGCCAGACTTCAGGTCATGATGGGTCTCGACCGTGGCCCAGAACACCGGCACTTCGTAGTAGTTGATGCTGTCGGCCTGCGAGTAGCGCCACAGTTTGCCCTGGCCGTCGTAATGATCGACCATCAGGATCTGCCAGCTGTCTTCGTCCACATAGAAGGTGCGGCGCGAATTGATGTGGCGTTGGCCGGCTTTGAGCGTAGCATCGACCACCCAGACGCGGTGCAGTTCATAGCGCAGATAGTCCGGATTCAAATGGTTCGGACGGATCAGATCCTTGACCTTGGTGTTTCCGCTGTGGGCCTTGTAGGAATTGTACGGCACGTACATTTCCTGCTTGCCGACCAGCTTCCAGCTGAAGCGGTCCATGGCGCCGTTGAACATATCGGTCATGTCATTGGTGCGCAGGCCGTCGGTGGCGGTACCCGGATTGTCGTAGGCGACGTTCGGAGCCAGACGGACGCGGCGCTGGCCGGGATTGTAGACCCAGGCTTTGCGCGGCGAGGCCACCGAGTTCAGGCTTTCATGCACCAGCAGTACCTGGCCGGCCAGACGCGCCGGGCCCAGCACTTCCTGTTTGAAGTACAGCAGGATGCTGTTGATGTTTTCGGTGGTATTGCCGGGCTTGTAATACAGGCCCAGACCGTCTTCGCGCAGGCGGGTCAGCGTGAAAGCACCCGAAGCCGAGGGCGCGGCCTGATTGGCGAAGCGGGAGAACGAAGTGCCTTTGTACTTCAGCTTGTGGTTCCAGATCACTTCATAGCCGTTCTGCGGAATCGGGAACGGAATGCCCTCGGCGCAGTTCTTGACGCCTTCGCCGCCGGCGATGAGTTCGCATTGCGTGGCATTGCGTTTGGTGAAGTCGTAGGTGCGCTGCGGGGCGGATGCCGAACGGCGGGTGGGATAGATGTTCATCTTGAAGGTTTTGTACTTCGCGAACATCGCTTCCTGGCCCGGCGACAGCTTGCCGGCGTATGTCTTGTAGTTGGCCGGCGTGATGCTGAACTCGACCTTGTCGGCCGCGAACGGATCCGGGTGGAACATGCCGGTCTTGTAGCCAGACGGCGGCTTGGTGATGCCGCCGGTCCAGGCCGGAATCGCGCCGCCGTTGCCGGCTTTCTCGGCGCCGAGCGGGGTCAAGGAACCGCCCAGCTGGGACGCTTTGTCCGCGCTGACCTTGGCATGGGCTGCCGAAGTCAGGGCAAGACCGGCGCCGATCATTACGGCCAGCGCCATTTTGTTTTTATGTGTTGCAGTCATTCAGAATCCCTCCCAGGAGTGTTAGAACGAATATTTCACGGAGAACGAGTAGAAGTCGCGGTCATAGATCTGGTTCAGCTGACCGGCACCGTTGAAGCCGGTGTAGCTCAGATCGAACACCCACTTCTGCAGGTAGTTGGCTTCCACGCCGACCGTGATGGATTTGCGGCCTTCCAGGAAGTTGCCGCCCGGACCAGGAGTGATGCCTTTGACGTCATGGTTGAAGGCGATGCGCGGCGACAGGGTGACCGGCGAACCGAACACGCTGTTGTAGTCGGCACGCGCGGCCACGCGGTAGCCCCACGAGAAGTTGGTCGGGAAACCGCCGACCTGGGTCAGCGGATTGCGCAGGCAGCCCTGCGACAGCACGCTTCCCGGCAGTCCGGCGACGACGTCACCGACATCGCAACCGCCGCCGGTATCGGTACCTTCACCTTCATAGCGCATGACCGATTTGTCGGGCAGGTTGACCTGCGTACCGCCGAGCTCGCCGACCAGGGCAATCTGTTCGGCGCCGAGCACCGAGCTGAAAGCCTTGGTGAAGGTCATCTGCAATTGCGTCACTTCATGTTCGCGCCAGCCTTTGACGTAGGCACCCGGAGCCACCGAGGTGCAGCCCGGCAGCAACTGGCTGCAGAAATAAGCGGCCTTCGGCGCGCCGCCGGCGGCCAGCGCCTGGTTGATCGGGCTCAAACCGGCAAACAGCACTTCCACGTCGTCCAGCTGCAGCGGCATGTTGGGACGGTAGCTGACTTCACCTTGCCAAGCCACACCGCCCGGCAGGGTGGTATTGAAGCTGACGCCGAACAGGTGGATGTCTTCCGGATATTCAACGATCAACGCAGCCGAGTTGGCGGCCGGCGCCGGCAGGATCACGTTGGCGGCACGGCCCGACAGCAGCGGCAGGCGGCTGTGGTAGTTCATGGCGTAGAAACCGAATTCGGTCTGGTTCAGGTTTTCGGCGTACCAGCGCAGCGCCAAACCGAACTGACCCGAATCACGGGCTTCATTGTCTTTCAGGCGGGCACCGGCGGCGCCGCAGGACGAAGCCAGCAGGGCGGTTGCGGTCGGCGCACCGTAAATGGCCGCAAGTTCAGCGAAGCGGTCCGAATTGCCGACCTTGGTCTGGGCCCCAACCGTGCCCGGGGCGCCGATGACGCAGGTGTCGGCGTATTTTTCCGGGTTCCAGACCGGCTGGGTCACGGTACCGAAGCCGATCATGATGTAGGTGCCGCCCGGCGAGGCGAAGTCATTGGTGCTGAAGTAGGTGCCGGACGGATCGATTTCGGTCGGCTTCCAGTCGAACTGGTAGTAGGCTTCCATCGACACCGATTCGCTGAACTTGGTCGAGGCGAACAGCATATTGGTGGGCAGGAAGGCTTCCTTCAGTTCGGCACCGGCCACGCGCAGGCGCGAGACGTCGACCGGGTTGACCACGTTGATGCCGTTCTGGATGAAGGTGCTTTCGCCCCAGCTCACGACTTGTTTACCGAAGCGGATGGTGCCGGACACTTCGTCATTGGCGCCGATGGCGTAGTTCTTCCAAACGAAGGCGTCGTACAGACGGAAGTCGCTGGCGACCTTTTCCTTGGCGGCCTGGGTGAAATCGTTGCGGTCGCTGTTTTCGAAATCGTAGAAGTAGCTGGCGCGGGTGAAGAAGCCCCAGTCGCGGTAGGTTACTTCCAGCTCGGAGGTGACCTTGAAGGCGTTCGAGAAGGCGTCGCCCTTGTCGTATTTGATGTTGCCGTCATCACGGTTGCCGGAGAAGCGGCCCGGGGCATCAATCTGTGCCTGGGAGCCCGGGAACGAACCCAGGCCGGCCAGCGGACCCGGCAGGGTCTGGCCCTGAAGCGCAATCAGCGGATTGATCGTGGCTTTGCCGATCAGGCCTTCGGCCGGATCTTCGGCGCGGATGGAAATACCGTAGGAAACGGTGGTGTCCAGGCTACCCTTCAGTTCGCCTTTCTCGAATTCAAAAGCCTGTGCCATCGGCGCCGCGAACAGGCCGAGGGCGACGGCCGCGGCGAGCGGCGAGCGTTGCACGAAACGTTGCATTTTCTTCATGGGTGTATTTCCAGTTTATTGTTGAATGTGGAGTCCGCATCTTCGGCATCATCCGCGTTTTCAGTCGTTTTACCGAGCGGCGCGCATGCTGCAAAAATCATCACGACGGCAAGCACTCGGCACGCCATTTCGGGCAATTAGAGTGTTTTGTCTAATGCAGTATTAAATATTCGTTAGAAAAGCGCAATACCCCCTCGTATGGTGGCTGCCCGGAGGCCGGCTCAGGCCGGTTTCCGGCCCGGCAGGACCCGCCGAAGAATCAGGTAACCGGCCACGGCCGACAGCAGGGAGCCGCCCAGGATGCCCATACGGTGGCTGAGCTGGTAGTCCACATGCTCCGGACCGAAAGACAGGGAGCCGATAAACAGGCTCATGGTGAAGCCAACACCGCACAGGGTAGCCATGCCGAAAAGGGCGGACCAGCCAATGGAATCGTCCAATTTGGCGATTTTCAGCCGGACACAGGCCCAAATGAAGCCGAAAACCCCGATTTGCTTGCCCAGAAACAGGCCGGCGGCGATGCCCAGCGGGACCGGCGCCAGCAGATCGTTCAGGCCCAAACCGGCCAGGGGCACGCCGGCATTGGCAAACGCGAAAACCGGCAGGATGGCAAAAGCCACCCAGGGGTGCAGGGCATGCATCAAGGCCTCGGAGGAGCCGTCCTTGCTGCCCTTGCCGAGCGGAATCATCAGGCCGAGGATGACCCCGGCAATCGTGGCGTGCACCCCGGAGTTGAGCACCGCCAGCCAAAGCAGGAAGCCGATGAACAGGTACAAGCCCAGATTATCGACCTTGAACCGGTTCATGGTGGCCAGAATGCCGGTCAAGGCCAGCGCCGTCACCAGACCAACCACCGACAGGTGGTCGGTGTAGAACACGGCGATGATCAGGATGGCGCCCAGATCGTCGGCCACGGCGATGGCCAGCAGCAGCATTTTCAAGGCCATCGGTACCCGTGAGCCGAGCAGGGACAAAATGCCAAGTGCGAACGCGATATCGGTGGCGGCCGGAATGGCGACACCATGCAGCGCCGCCGGGTCACCGGCATTCATTCCGGCATAAATCAACATCGGCACCCCCATGCCGCCCAACGCACCGATCACCGGCAGGGTGATATTGGCCCGGTCGGCAAACTGGCCTTCGACCAGCTCACGTTTGAGTTCCATGCCGACCATCAGGAAGAAAATCACCATCAGACCATCATTGATCCAATGCGAAACCGACTTGTCCAGCGCCAGATGGCCGAAACCGATGCGCAAATGGGTTTCCAGCCACGCCTGATAGTCCGGCGCCAACGCCGAGTTGGCCACCACCATCGCCACCACCGTGGCCAGGACCAGCACAATGCCGCCGGCCGACTCCATTTTCATGAAGGCGTTCAGACCGGCCAGGGCACGGCGGTGCATGGCAAGAGATTCGGGTGTTTCCGGGGGCAATGGGTGCATGGCGACATCCTGTAGGGTCAGGCGATTATAATCGCTAAAAATCACGGATGCCCCGATGCTCCCGATCTCCCGCTTTTTCTGCTGGTTCGGCCCCTTGGCCGCACTGGCCGCGTATGCACTGGCCAAGGCCTCCGGCATGCCGTTTGCCTTCGCCGCCACGCTGGCTTTGACGGTGCTTTGCGCCGTATGGTGGATGAGCGAGGCGGTCGATCCGGCATTCACGGCCCTTCTCCCACTCGGCCTGCTGCCGGTACTCGGCATTCTGGATGCCAAGCAGGTGGCGCAGAGCATCGGCAATGAACTCATTCTGCTGCTGATGGGCGGCTTCATGCTGTCGCGGGCGCTGGAACGCTCCGGCGCGCACCGGCGTCTGGCCTATGCCATGGTGCGCGCGGCCGGCGGGAAATCCGGGCGGGGCCTGATTTTCGGCTTCGTGCTGGCCACCGGGCTGATCAGCATGTGGATCTCCAATACCGCCACCACACTGATCATGCTGCCGGTGGCCTATGCGGTCATCGAACATTACAAAGATCCGCGTCTGGCCACACCCCTGGTGCTGGCCATTGCCTATGCCGCCAGTATCGGCGGTTTGGGCACGCCGATCGGCACGCCGCCGAATCTGGTATTCATGCAGCAATACCAGCAGGCGACCGGCACGGCTTACGACTTCGGCGATTGGATGCGGGTCGGCGTGCCGATTCTCTTGATTCTGCTGCCGGTGCTGGCCTTCGGCCTGTCGCGGAATCTGAAGCACAGTCCGGCGGCGGTATTGCCGGAAATGGGCACGTGGAGCACTGCCGAGAAGCGGGTGCTGGCGGTTTTCGGACTGACCGCTCTGGCTTGGGTCACCCGCGCCGCGCCTTTCGGCGGCTGGAGCGAATGGCTGCATCTGCCCGGCGCCAACGATGCCAGCGTTGCCTTGCTGGCGGTGGCGCTGATGGCACTCGTGCCCTCGGGCAATGCCGAAAAGGAACCCCTGCTGACCTGGGATGCGGCCATGCGCATCCCTTGGGGCGCCTTGCTGCTGTTCGCCGGCGGCATCGCTTTGGCCACGGCCTTCCAGGAAAGCGGCATCAGCGATGCCATCAGCCGTTCACTGGCGTCCTACGGGCACCTTCCCGTATTCGCGATGATGGTGATCATCATCGCCTGCGTGGTCTTGCTTTCCGAAATTGCCAGCAATACCGCGACCGCGGTGCTGTTGATGCCGATTCTGGCCGCCGCCGCCAAAGGCCTGAACATTGAACCCGCCCTGCTGATGCTTCCGGCGGCCATGGCCGCCAGCATCGGTTTCATGCTGCCGGTGGCCACGGCGCCGAATGCCATCGCCTACGGCTCGGGCTTCGTGACCAGCAAGGACATGCTGCGCGAAGGCCTGTGGCTGGATATCGTCAGCGTGCTGGTGGTGTGCGCGGTGTGCTGGGTTGTGCTGATTTAAGTAAAGGCGCCGAAGCGCCTTTTCTGTTTTCCGGAATACCTTATTTCTTTTTCGGAATGTACAAATCGGTGATGCTGCCGTCGAACAC
>NZ_JAPDUI010000021.1 GCF_025980345.1 Arenimonas sp. GDDSR-1
CTGATAACCCTGCGATTCCCACAGGCGGCGGACTTCGCGGTTGCGGCCTTCGGTGATGACCACTTGGAACCAGGCGTGTGAATCGCTGGAGCCGATGCGTTCGATTTTTTCGAATTTGGCTGGACCGTCATCCAGCGCGACGCCGCGGGCGAGGCGGTCGACCACGTTGTCGGGCACTTCGCCGTGGATGCGGCAGACGTATTCGCGTTCGATGTTGCCGGACGGATGCATCAGGGCATTGGCCAGCTCGCCATCGGTGGTCAGCAGCAGCAGGCCGGTGGTGTTGATGTCGAGGCGGCCGACCGCGATCCAGCGCGCGCCTTTCAGACGGGGCAGGGCATCGAAAATGGTCGGGCGGCCTTCGGGATCTTCGCGGGTGGTGACTTCGCCTTCGGGCTTGTTGTAGATCAGCACCGAGCTCGGTTCGCTCAGCGCCGAGGCGACGAATACCTTGCCGTCGATTTCAATGCGGTCGCCGCTGGCGACCGATTGGCCGGTCTGCGCGGTTTCGCCGTTGACCTTGACCGCGCCCTGCGCGATGCGTTCTTCCAGCAGACGACGCGAGCCCAGACCGGCCTGGGCCAGTACCTTGTGCAGTCGTTCGGAAGCTTTGTTCTTGGGTTCAGCGTCTTTGCCTTTCAATGAAAGGACTTTGCGAGTGTTCTCGCTCATTCGGGGTTGTCTCCGGCGCGGAGGGCGCCTCAGTGCTGCAAGGGGTCAGTCGTCGTCTCGACGGATTCGGTGGACGGCTCGGTCTCGGTGGGCTCGGTTTCGTCCGGCAGTTCTCCGCTCGGCTCCGTGATTACGGCAGCCTGAGCCGGAATGGGCTCGGAAATATCGAAGGACAGTTGCGGTTCCAGCTCGGGATATTCCTTCAGTTCCGCCAAGGGCGGCAGCTGATCGAGGCTCTTCAGGCCGAAATAATCCAGAAAGGTCTTGGTGGTGCCGAACAGCTCGGGGCGTCCGGGCACATCGCGGTGTCCGAGAACGCGAATCCATTCCCGTTCTTCCAAGGATTTTATCATAGTTGCACTGACGCTGACGCCCCGGATCTGTTCGATCTCGCCACGGGTGATCGGCTGGCGGTAGGCGATCAGGGCCAAAGTCTCCAGCGTGGCGCGGGTATATTTGCTCTGGCGTTCGGTCCAAAGCCTTGCTACATAAGGGTGAACCTCGCTTCTGACCTGGTAGCGCCAGCCCGAGGCGACCTCGACCAATTCCACGCCCCGGCCCTCGCAGGCCGCTTTAAGTTCGGTTAAGGCTTGCTCGATGGCACCGGGTTTCGGCGGCGAATCCCCGAAAATGCCGTAAAGCTGGGCGGTGCTCAGCGGCAGGGTGGAGGCCAGCAGGGTGGCTTCCAGGATCGGGGCAAGGTTCAGGTCGTTTTCGCTCATATTCGGATCAGGCTGACGGTTCATCGAATTCGGATTGCATGGCATTGTCGCGCTCGGTGGCTTCGGCTTCTTCGGCGGTCAGCTCGCGGGCGCGGATGAAAATGGGGGCCAGCGGCCCTTCCTGCACGATCTCCAGCAGGCGTTCCTTGGCAAGTTCCAAGATGGACAGGAAGCTGACCACCACGCCCATGCGGCCCTCTTCGGGAATGAAGAAGCTCTCGAAGCTGTGGAACTGGCCATCGCGCAGACGGTCCAGCACGATCGACATGCGTTCGCGCACGCTCAGCGCTTCGCGCTTGATGGCGTGGCGGCTGAACAGGTCGGCGCGTTTGAGCACGTCGCGCAGGGCCAGCAGCATTTCCTTCAGGTCCACATCCGGCGGGGCACGGTGGATGATGCGGTCGGGCATGAAAGCGTGGGCGATGCTGGTGTCGCGTTCCAGCCGCGGCAGGGTGTCGAGATCTTCGGCGGCTTTCTTGAAGCGTTCGTATTCCTGCAGGCGGCGCACCAGTTCGGCGCGCGGATCGGTTTCATTGCCGTCTTCCGAAGGCGGGCGCGGCAGCAGCATACGCGATTTGATTTCGGCCAGGATTGCGGCCATAACCAGATATTCGGCGGCCAGTTCGAAGCGCAGGTCTTCCATCACGCCGATGTAGGACACGTATTGCTTGGTAATTTCGGCGACCGGAATGTCGAGGATGTCGAGGTTCTGGCGGCGGATCAGGTACAGCAGCAGATCGAGCGGGCCTTCAAAGCTTTCCAGGATCACTTCCAGCGCGTCCGGCGGAATGTACAGATCCTGCGGCATCTGCAGCACCGGCTGGCCTTTCACCAACGCCAGCGGCATTTCCTGTTGTTGCGGCGTATGAGCGGGAACGGGCTCTACGGCCTCTGGCGCGGGCGTCTGGGTCATGGAAGGTCGTATGCACGACGCGAGCGCGTCGAAGGTGAATTCAGGTTAAGCCGAAAGCCGGGGCTTGTAAAGCCGAGACCGGGAGGATGCCGCTATTATCAATCAAAACAAGGCGTCACGCAATTTGAACCAGGCCATGGCGGCCACCAACAGGGGCGTGCGCAGGGCGCGTCCGCCGGGGAAGTTCCGGTGCGGAATCCGGCTGAACACCTCCAGGCGTCCGGCCTGGCCGCGGATGGCTTCGGCCATGATCCGGCCGGCCAGCCCGGTGGCGGCGATGCCATGCCCGGAAAAGCCCTGGGCGAAATACACATTGCGGCCCAAGCGGCCCCAATGCGGGGCGCGGTTCAGCGAAATATCCACATAGCCGCCCCAGACGTAGTCCATTTTGACGCCTTCAAGCGCGGAAAACACCCGCGTCATGCGCCGGCGGAGCGTGCCGGACAGATTGGGCGGCGGCAGGGTGGAGTAGGAGGCGCGGCCGCCGAACAACAGCCGGTGGTCGCTGCTGAGCCGGAAATAATCCAGCGCCCAGTTCACATCGGCCACGGCCATGTCGTTGCCGATCAGGGCCTTGGCACGGGTTTCACCCAAAGGTTCCGTAGCGCCGATATAGGTGCCGACCGGCATGATCTTGTCGTCCAGTTCCGGCGCGATGCCATGCACATAGGCGTTGCCGGCCAACACCGCGAAATCGCAATGCACCTCGCCTTGCACGGTTTTGAACACCGGCCGCTCGCCACGCGCGAGCTGGGTTACTTTCGACTGTTCGAAAATACGGACACCCAGACCGAGTGCGGCCCGGGCCAGGCCCTGAGTGTATTTGAGCGGATGCAGATGGCCGCTGTTGGGATCGACCAGGGCGCCGAGATAGCGTTGGTTGGGCATGACCGCCTGAAGCTGTTCACGGTCCCACCACTGCAGCGGGTAATCGAAGTTTTCCGCCAGATCGTGCTGCCAGCTTTTCAGTTCGGTGATGTGTCGCGGTTTGATCGGCACATGCGCATGGATATCACGCCAGTCACAGGCAATGCCGTACTTGGCGCAGCGCTGTTTGATCAGATCGAGACCTTCCAGCGACCAATCGAACAGGCGTCTGGAATCGGCCAGACCGACCGCTTGGGTAATTTTGCTTTGATCGCAGCCGAAGCCGAAAATGGCCTGGCCGCCGCTGCGCCCCGATGCGCCCCAGCCGACGCGTTGCGCCTCCAGTACCACGACCGACAGACCGGCTTCAGCCAGTTCAATGGCGGTGGAAAGACCGGTGATGCCGGCACCGAGGATGCAGACATCGGCCTGCAGCACACCTTCAAGCGCCGGCTGCGCCGGAAAATCCGGCACCGAGGCGGCGTACCAGGAGCGGACGTGGCTGCCGGACATGCGCGAAACCCGGCTTAGACCGAGCGCAGGTACCAGTCGTATTCGAGCGTGGTGACTTCGGTGTAGAAGCTGCGCATTTCCTTGAGTTTCTGCTGGCCGAACACGTGCTGGAATTCCGCGCCGAACATGTCCTTGATGAAGCTGCTGGCCATGAAATCGTTGATGGTGTCGCGCCAGAACAGCTGGCGCTGTTCGGTCTGTTCGTAGGCGTTGCCCTTGATCGCCGGACCCGGATCGCCCTTGGCGTCCAGACCGTGCAGAATGCCGGCCAGCACCGCGGCGGTGACCAGATACGGGTTGGCATCGGCGCCGGCAATGCGGTGTTCGATGCGCACGTTCTTTTCATCGGAATGCGGAATGCGCATGGCCACGGTGCGGTTGTTGAAGCCCCAGCAGTCGTTCAGCGGCACGAAAGCGTTCAGCACGAAACGGCGGTAGCTGTTGGCGTGCGGCGCGAACATCAGCATGCAATCCTTGGACACCGACTGCAGGCCGGCAATGGCGTGCTTGAGTTCCGCCGCCGGGTTGTCCTGGGTGCTGGCAAAGATGTTCTTGCCGTTTTTATCGAGCAGGGACACATGGATATGCGTGCCGGAACCGGCCTGGTCCACGAACGGCTTGGCCATGAAGCTGGCCAGCAGATTCTGCTGTTCGGCAATCGATTTGATGGCGCGCTTGAGCAGGGTGGCGTCGTCGCAGGCGGCCACGGCGTCGTCACGGTGCTTCAGGTTGATTTCGAACTGGCCCGGCGCGTATTCGGCCACGGCGGTGTCGGCCGGGATGTTCTGGGCGGTGCAGGCATCGGCTACAGCATCGGTGAAGCCCTGGTAATCGTTCAGATCGCCCATGTAATAGACCTGGGTGGTCTTGTTGCGTTCGCCGGTGGAGGGGTTGATCGAGGTCTGCGGCCGTCCGTCCGGGGTCAGTTGCTTGTCGAGCAGGTAAAACTCGAGTTCCACCGCCACGACCGGGGTCAGGCCGCGGTCGGTGAATTTCTGCACCACATTCTTCAGCACTTCGCGCGGATTGGCCGAAAACATGCCGCCATGGAAGCCTTCCATGCTCAGCAGGCACTGCAGCATCGGGCGCTGCTGCCAGGGAATCGGGCGCAGGGTGCCCGGAATCGGGCGGCAGATGCGGTCCTCATCGCCGATGTCATAGCCCAGGCCGGTTTCTTCCACGGTATTGCCGGTCACATCGGTGCCGATCAGCGACATGGGCAGGCAGACCCCGTTCTGGAACACTTTTTCCAGAGCGTCGCGGGTGATGCGTTTGCCGCGCAGCAGGCCGTTCATGTCCGGCAGAATCAGGTCGATGAGTTCGGCATTGTCGTGGGCGGCCAGAACCTTGGCGTCGGCGGGATGGAGGGTGGAATCGGTCATTGCAGGCATCCGGAATGGTTGCGCTGATACTAGCAGAGATTTTGCAGGGTGTAAAAAATATTCATCATAAGTGCCGTTTCTGCCTGGGATATGCACGGATCCGGAAACTCAAACAAACGTTTCATGGCGGACAAATGGGGCGCTATGGCCGTTGTTACGGGGCTATAGGCCCCTTCGGAAGATAGAAAATTTCTGTTGATAAAATTTTACAGTCGGGTTAGGGTAAAGGCTCTACCAAGCTACGCAGCCTTTGTGCATGATTTTCGTCGGAATCCCCGCAGACAGCAGAATGATCGGCCCGCATCCGTTCCAGGCCGTGGGTGAGAAATACATCCGCGCCATACTGGACGGTTCCGGCGCGCAGCCGCTCCTGATTCCTTCCGTGGCTCCGGGCTTGGATCTGGACGCGCTGCTGGATCAGTTGGATGGATTGTTCCTGCCCGGCTCGCCCAGCAATATCGAACCCCACCATTATTCCGACGAGCCCAGTTATGAAGGCAACCTGCATGATCCGAGCCGTGATCTGACCACGCTCAATCTGATTCCGAAAGCGATTGCCAAGCGAGTTCCGGTGCTTGCGGTCTGCCGCGGGTTCCAGGAGGTGAACGTGGCGATGGGCGGCACGCTGCACCAGAAAGTGCATGAAGTGCCCGGCATGATGAATCACAAGGAAGACCTCAGCCAGCCACTGGATGTGCAGTACGCCCCGGCGCATGCGCTTGATCTGGCGCCTGACGGCTGGTTGGCGCGATGGGCCGGCGCGACCCGCGTCACGGTGAACTCCCTGCATGGCCAAGGCGTGAATAAATTGGGCGACAACCTGATTGCCGAAGCCATGGCGCCTGACGGACTGATCGAGGCCATCCGTCTCGATTCCGAAGATACCTTCCTGTTGGCGGTGCAATGGCACCCGGAATGGAAAGTCACGGAAAATCCGTTCTCCCTCGAAATATTCAAGGCCTTCGGCGCCGCCTGCAAAGCACGCGCCGAACGCCGACACCGGTGAAACCATGAACAAGAAAGTCACGAAAGCCCCGAAGTCCTCGAAAGCGGCGAAAAGTCCGGCCAAGGCCGGTAAAAAAGCGGTCAAAAAATCCGAACGCCGCATCCTGCCGGCCAAGGAAGACAAAGTGGTCGCCTCGCCGATCAAGCAGAGCGCGGCCAGCGAACGCGAAGAAAGCCATCTCAAGCGCTGGTTGCGGGAAAACCGCATCACCGAGGTTGAATGCCTGGTGCCGGACATGACCGGTAACGCCCGCGGCAAGATCATCCCGGCCGCCAAGTTCTCCCATGACTTCGGCACCCGTCTGCCGGAAGGCATCTTCGCCACCACGGTCACCGGCGAATACATCGATGAATACGACCAGATCGTCAGTCCGTCGGATTCCGACATGTACCTGCGGCCCGATCCAAACACCGTGCGAACCGTGCCCTGGGCCTCCGATCCGACCGTGCAGATCATCCATGACTGCTTCACCAAGGAAGGCAAGCCGCACGATCTGGCCCCGCGCAACGTGCTGCGCCGGGTCATCGAGCGCTATGACGCGCTCGGTCTGAAGCCGATCATCGCCCCGGAGCTGGAGTTCTTCCTGGTGCAGAAGAACACTGATCCGGATTTCCCCCTGCAGCCGCCGGCCGGCCGCAGCGGACGCCCGGAAACGGCTCGGCAGAGCTACTCGATCGACGCCGTCAACGAATTCGATCCCATTCTCGATCTGATGTACGACTACTGCGAAGCCATGGAGCTCGACGTCGACACGCTGATCCATGAATCCGGAGCGGCCCAGCTGGAGATCAACTTCATCCATGCCGATCCGCTGTCGCGCGCCGACCAGGTGTTCCTGTTCAAGCGCACCATGCGTGAAGCCGCGATGCGCCACAACATCTACGCGACATTCCTGGCCAAGCCGATGGAAAACGAGCCGGGCAGTTCGATGCACATCCACCAGAGTCTGGTCGATGCCAAAACCGGCAAGAACGTATTCATCGGCAAGGGCGGGGCCCGCCACAGCGAACTGTTCATGAACTATCTGGGCGGCCTGCAGCGTTACATTCCTGAGGCCATGGCCTTCTTCGCGCCGAACGTGAATTCCTACCGCCGCCTGATCTACGGCGAAGTATCGCCGAAGAACGTGCAGTGGGGCTATGACAACCGCACCTGCGGTCTGCGCGTGCCGTTCGATTCGCCGGAGAACATGCGGGTGGAAACGCGCTTCGCCGGCTCCGACGTCAATCCGTATCTGGCCATCGCCGCCACGCTGGCCTGCGGGCTGCTCGGCATCGAACAGAAGCTGCAGCCGACCGAACCCTCGACCGGCTACACCCATACCACCGGCTTCGAATTGCCCAAGTCGATGCAGGACTCGCTCGAATATCTGGAGCGGTCCGAGGCGCTGTCCGAAATCCTCGGCAAGCGTTTCTGCCGCGCCTATGTCTGCATCAAGCGCAAGGAATACGAGACCTTCTTCCGCGTCATCAGCTCCTGGGAACGCGAGTTCCTGCTGCTCAACGTCTAACCGGATTTCCCATCATGCCCCAAGCCTATCAACGCCTGCAGCAGCTCGATGCCGCGCACCACATCCATCCGTTCAACGACAATGCCGAATTGGCCAAGAAAGGCACCCGCATCCTGACCCGCGGCGAGGGCTGTTACGTCTGGGACAAGGAAGGCAACAAGCTGCTTGATGCCTTCGCCGGCCTGTGGTGCGTCAACATCGGTTACGGCCGCAAATCCATGGGTCAGGTGGCCGCCCGCCAGATGGACGAACTGGCCTACTACAACACGTTCTTCCAGTGCACCACCGAGCCGGCCATCCATCTGGCCGCCAAGCTGGCGGAAATTTCGCCGGCCGACCTCAACCACGTGTTCTATTCCAACTCCGGCTCGGAAGGCAACGACACCGTGCTGCGCATGGTCCGGCATTTCTGGGCGGTGCAGGACCAGCCGAACAAGAACATCGTCATCGGCCGACACAACGGTTATCACGGCTCGACCATGGCCGGCGCCAGTCTCGGCGGCATGAAGGGCATGCATGCCCAGGGCGGTCTGCCGATTCCGGACATCCACCACATCGAACCGCCGTTCTTCTTCGCCGACGGCGGCGATTATTCGGAAGAAGAATACGGCCTGGTCGCGGCGCGCCGGCTGGAAGAGAAAATCCTCGAGCTCGGCCCGGAGCGCGTGGCCGCCTTCATCGGCGAACCGATCATGGGTGCCATCGGCGTCTATATTCCGCCGATGAGCTACTGGCCGGAAATCGAACGCATCTGCCGCAAATACGACATCCTGCTGTGCGCCGACGAAGTGATCTGCGGTTACGGCCGCACCGGCGAGTGGTTCGGTGCCCAGTATTTCGGCTTTACCCCGGACATCATGACCACTGCCAAAGGCCTGACCTCGGGCTACATCCCGATGGGCGCGGTGCTGTTCAACGAGCGTGTCGCTTCGGTGCTGCGTCAGCAGGGCGGCGAGCTGGCGCACGGTTACACCTATTCCGGTCACCCGGTCTGCGCCGCGGTGGCGCTGGAGAACATCCGCATCCTGCAGGACGAGAAGATCGTGGAGACCTGCAAAAACGACACCGGCCCGTATCTGGCCGAGCGCTGGCAGGCACTCGGGGAGCATCCGCTGGTCGGCGAGGTCCGCATCGCCGGCATGGTCGGGGCCTTGGAACTGGTTCCGAACAAGGCCGAACGCAAGTTTTTCGCCGACCGTGGCAAGGTGGGCGGATTATGCCGTAATATTGCCTTGAACAACGGACTCATCCTCCGGGCCACGTACGATTCCATGCTGCTGTCGCCACCCCTGGTCATCAGCCGCAGCGAAATCGACGAGCTGTTCGAGAAAACCTGGAAGTCGTTGAATGAAACCGCACAGGCTTTGGCCTGAACGGGGAGGGGCCTGCCGGAAACGGCGGGATGGTGACATTAAACTTCATAGAGAGAGTTGAACCATGAAACTGAAACTGCTGGGCATTGCGGTTACCGCGCTGTTACTGGCTTCCTGCGGCAAGAAGGACGGCGACGCCGCTCCGGCCGCCGCGGCCGAAGAAGAGAAAGTCCTGAACGTCTACAACTGGTCCGATTACATCGCGCCGGATACCTTGGCCAACTTCGAAAAGGAAACCGGCATCAAGGTGACCTACGACGTATTCGACAGCAATGAGGTTCTGGAAACCAAGCTCGTTACCGGCAACACCGGCTATGACGTGGTGGTTCCCTCGCTGACCTTCCTGGCCCGTCAGATCCAGGCCGGTGTATTCATGCCGCTGGACAAGTCCAAGATCCCGAATCTGGCCAACATGGATCCCGCCATCCAGGCCAACATCGCCAAACTCGACCCGGACAACGCGCATTCGGTCAATTACCTGTGGGGCACCACCGGCATCGGCTACAACGTCGCCAAGATCAAGGAAGTGTTCGGCGATGCCGCGCCGACCGACAGCTGGGCCATGGTGTTCGAACCGGAAAACCTCGCCAAGCTGAAGGAATGCGGCGTGTATTTCCTCGACACCCCGTCCGAAATCATTCCGCCGGTGCTGAACTACCTCGGTGAAGAGCCCAACAGCTTCGATCCGGCTGTCATCGCCAAGGCCGAAGAGCGCCTGAAGCTGCTGCGTCCGTCGATTACCCAGTTCCACTCCTCGGAATACATCAATGCCCTGGCCAACGGTGACGCCTGCGTCGCGGTCGGCTGGTCCGGCGATATCTTCCAGGCCCAGGCCCGTGCCGCGGAAGCCAAGAACGGCGTTGAAATCGCTTACGTGATTCCGAAAGAAGGCGCGCCGATGTGGTTCGACATGATGGCGATTCCGAAAGATGCCAAGCATCCGAACAATGCCCACATCTTCATCAACTACATCCTGCGTCCGGAAGTGGCGGCTGAAATCTCCAACTACGTGTCCTACGCCAGCGCCAACAAAGCGGCTTTCGACAAGATCTCGCCGGAGCTGAAAGCCAACACCGGCGTCTATCCGACACCGGAAGCCAGCAAGGGCCTGTTCAGTCTGGCCGTGCTGCCGGCCGACGTCGACCGCCTGTTCAACCGCATCTGGACCGGCCTCAAGACCGGTCAATAATAAGAAGCAACCAGGGCAAGCCGATCGGCTTGCCCTTCTTTTTACGGGAATGGAAACACCATGAATCAAGCCACCCAGACCGTGCCTGCCGGAAACGGCAAGCCTGAAAAGGCCAAGGCCGACAACTACGTCCGCATTGAAGGCATCCGTAAGGAATTCGACGGCTTCGTTGCCGTCGACGACGTCAGTCTCAGCATCCGCAAAGGCGAGATCTTCGCGCTTCTCGGAGCGTCCGGCTGCGGCAAGTCGACGCTGCTGCGCATGCTGGCCGGCTTCGAAAAACCGACCGCCGGCGAGATCATCCTCGACGGGCAGTCGATGAACAATATTCCGCCTTACGACCAGGCGGTGAACATGATGTTCCAGTCCTACGCGCTGTTTCCGCACATGACCGTCGAGCAGAACGTCGCGTTCGGCCCGAACCAGAAGAAAATGCCCAAGGACGAAGTCGCCCGCCGCGTCGAAGAGATGCTGGCGCTGGTGCAGATGAGCAAATTCGCCAAGCGCAAACCGCACCAGCTTTCCGGCGGCCAGCAGCAGCGCGTGGCGCTGGCGCGCGCCGTGGCGACCAGCCCCAAGCTACTGCTGCTCGACGAACCGATGGCGGCGCTGGACAAGAAGCTGCGTTCGCAGATGCAGATCGAACTGGTCAACATCGTCGAACGCCTGAACGTGACCTGCATCATGGTGACCCATGACCAGGAAGAAGCGATGACCATGGCGCACCGCGTGGCGGTCATGGACGCCGGCCGCATCCGTCAGGTCGGCACGCCCGATGAAATCTACGAACAGCCGAATTCGCGCTTCACCGCCGAATTCATCGGTTCGGTCAATCTGTTCGAAGGCCGGATCGGCGAGGACGAGACCGATCACGTCACCATCCTGTCGCCGCAGATGGAAGTGCCGATTTATGTCGGACACGGCATCACAGGCTATGACGGCATGAGCGTGTCGTTCGCCATCCGTCCCGAAAAAGTCCACATCGACAAGGACGAGCCGGCACAGAAGTACAACAAGGTCCGCGGCGTGATCGAGGAAATCGCCTATTTCGGCTCGCATTCGGTTTACCACGTCCGCCTGGCAGGGGGGACCAAAGTGCTGTGCAATTTCGTCAACATGAAGCGCTGGGCCTCGGAAAGCTTCACCTGGAACGACGTGGTCTGGCTGAGTTGGGATGACAACTCCGGCGTGGTGCTGACCTCATGAGCCGGGCCCTGCGCAATTTGAGGAAGCGGTTGCCCGGGTCCCGCTGGCTGGTGATTGCGGTGCCTTACATCTGGCTTCTGTTGTTCTTCGCGGTTCCGCTGGCCATCGCCTTCAAGATTTCGTTCTCGCAGGCCGCCATCGCGATGCCGCCTTACACGCCGCTGATGGTCTGGAACGACGGCCATCCCAGTCTGGACGTGCACCTGAAGAACTACCTGTATCTGATCAATGATTCACTGTACGTCAGTGCCTATCTGAGCTCGATCAAGATCGCGGTGATTTCGACCTTCCTGTGCCTGCTGGTCGGCTATCCGATGGCATATGCCATCGCCCGCATGGATCCGGCCACCCGCAACATCGCGTTGATGCTTGTGGTGCTGCCGTCCTGGACCTCGTTCCTGATCCGCATCTACGCCTGGATCGGCATCCTGAAGAACAACGGCCTGCTCAACAACTTCCTGCTGTGGACCGGTCTGATCGACCAGCCTCTGGCCATCATGCATACGCCGGTCGCGGTGTACATCGGCATCGTGTATGCCTATCTGCCGTTCATGGTGCTGCCGCTGTACGCCAATCTGGTCAAGCTCGACATCCGTCTGCTGGAAGCGGCCAGCGACCTCGGCGCCCGGCCGTGGAAGGCGTTCCTGAAAGTCACGCTGCCGCTGTCGAAGGCGGGCATCATCGCCGGGTCCATGCTGGTCATGATTCCGGTGGTCGGCGAATTCGTGATTCCCGAAATGCTGGGCGGCCCGGATACCCTGATGATCGGCCGCATCCTCTGGCAGGAATTCTTCAACAACCGCGACTGGCCGGTGGCTTCGGCGGTGTCGATCGTCATGCTGTTGCTGCTGATCATCCCGATCATGGTCTTTCACCGCGCACAAGCCAAGGAAATGGAGGCCAAACTCGCATGAGCCAGCACGCACGCCTGTCCCGTTTCAGCATCACCATGCTGAGCCTCGGCTTCCTTTTCCTCTACCTCCCGATGCTCAGCCTGATCGTTTATTCATTCAACGAATCCAAGCTGGTCACGGTCTGGGCCGGATTCTCCACCAAATGGTATTTCGAGCTGTTCCGCGACCAGCAGATGATCGATGCCGCCAAGATCAGCCTGCAGCTGGCGTTCTTCACCGCCTGTGCCGCCGTGGTGCTGGGCACCATGGCCGCCATGGTGATGACGCGCTTCCGCAGCTTCCGGGGCAAGACCCTGTTCAGCGCATTGATCACAGCGCCGCTGGTCATGCCGGAAGTGATTACCGGCCTTTCGCTGCTGCTGCTGTTCGTTTCACTCGGCGACTGGTTCGGGGTGTTCCAGCAGCGCAGCGTGGCCACCATGTGGATCGCGCACGTCACCTTCACCATGGCCTTCGTGACCGTAATCATCTCCTCGCGGCTCGGTGAGCTCGACCGTTCTCTGGAAGAGGCGGCGATGGACCTCGGCGCCAACCGCCTGAAGGTGTTCTTCGTGATCACCCTGCCGATCATCGCGCCGGCGCTGCTGTCGGGCTGGCTGATGGCATTCACGCTGTCGCTCGATGATCTGGTGATTTCCAGCTTCACCTCCGGCCCGTCATCGACCACGCTGCCGATGAAGATCTTCTCCTCGGTACGCATGGGCGTCAGTCCGAAGATCAACGCGCTGGCTTCGCTGATGATCCTGATCGTGTCCGCCGCCGCGCTGATTGCCTGGTGGTCGATGCGCCGGGGCGAGAAACGCCGCCAGCGCGACATGCAGCTGGCCCTGCAGCAGAGTTGAGTGATGCCATGACCGTTGAAACCATCAATCCCTGGACCGGTGCCGTCGAATACCGTTATGACTATTTCGACGCCGCCCAGGTCGAGAAGCGGCTGGCGGCATCGGCCCGCGCATTTCCGGTCTGGTCGGCGCTTTCGTTCGCCGAGCGTGCAGGCTTTCTGCGGCGCACCGCCGAACTTCTGCGGGAACACCGCGGGCGCATCGCCGGCATCATGACCGCGGAGATGGGCAAGCTGCGCCGCGAAGCGCTGGCGGAAGTCGAAAAATCGGCCGGAGCCTGCGAATACTATGCCGCGCAGGCTGAAATCTACATGCAGGACAAAGTCATCGCTACCGAAGCGACCCGTAGTTTCGTGGCCTATGAACCGATCGGCTGCGTCTTTGCGGTGATGCCGTGGAATTTCCCGATCTGGCAGGTGTTCCGCTTCCTTGCGCCCGGCCTGATGGCCGGCAATGTCGCCCTGCTCAAGCACGCCACCAACGTGCCGCGCTGCGCCGATGTCATTGCCGAAATGATCCGGCTGGCCGGCATTCCCGAGGGCGTCTTCGACGTCCTGCATATCGATAACCAGGATGCCGCCGCGGTCATCGCCGATCCGCGCGTGCATGCCATTACCCTGACCGGCAGCGAGCGGGCCGGCAAGTCGGTCGCCGGCAATGCCGGTGCCAACCTGAAAAAATGCGTGATGGAACTCGGCGGAAGCGATCCGTTCGTGGTGCTCGATGACGCGGATCTCGACAAGGCTATCCCGGTTGCGGTCGCCTCGCGTTTCGGCAATGGCGGGCAGACCTGTATTGCCGCCAAGCGTTTCATCCTGACGCCGGGAATCGCCGCGGAGTTCGTATCGCGCTTTACGGCGGCGGCAGCAGCCCTGAAATCCGGTGATCCCAACGATGATGCCACCACACTGGCGCCGATGGTGCGTCCGGATGCGCGCGATTTCCTGCAGCAGCAGGTCGATGCCAGCGTCGCCGCCGGCGCCAAAGTCATCCTCGGCGGCAGCAAAGGAAATGGTCCCTGCGACTATCCGGCCACCATTCTCGATGCGGTCAAGCCCGGCATGGTCGCCTATTCGGAAGAACTGTTCGGCCCTGTGGCCAGCATCATCCGCGCCACCGATGAAGACGATGCCGTCCGGATCGCCAATGATACGGCTTTCGGTCTGGGTGCCAGCGTGTGGACGCGTGACAAGGCCCGGGGCGAAGCACTTGCACGGCGCATCCAGGCCGGTGCGGTTTTCGTCAATTCGCTCGTACGCTCCGACGTAAGACTGCCATTCGGCGGCACCAAGACCTCCGGCTTCGGCCGTGAACTGGCCGAACACGGCATCCACGAATTCATGAACATCAAAACGGTCTATGTCGACTGAGTTGAAGGAATCATCCTTGCACAACGCTTTCGGCGCGGTCTGTACCGCGCCGATATTGCTTGCGCTGCGGGATTTGAGCTGTCCGCCACCGGAGCTGAGTGCCGGCGAATCAAGCCAGTATGCCGGCATGTCCTCGGAAAAGCGCCGCGCCGAGTATCTCATCGGGCGTGCAGCCTTGAAATCGGTGCTTGCCGGCATCGGGCACGGCGAGGATACCTCCGCCGTGCAATGGCCGAGCGATTACTGTTCGCTCAGCCATAGCCACGGCCATGCCGTGGCGGTCGCGCTCCGGGATGGGCGGGGCATCGGCATCGACCTGCAGCTGCGGCGCACGCCGCCGTTCATGATGGCGGAGCGGATTCTCGCGGACGAAACCCTCGACTGGTGGCGCGCTCTGCCTGAGCCGGAGCAGGCATCGGCACTGCAACGCTTCTGGACCGTGAATGAAGCCGTGTACAAAGCCTGTCCGGCACCGCAACCGGCCTATTTCCGCCATTACCGCATGACCGATCCGACAAGGCTTGAGAGCGGTCTGACCATCGATGGTACCGACTACCGGTTCGAAGTGCATACGCTGGTGCTTGCCGAGGGCTTTATCAGTCTGGCCCTGCGGGTCTGAGCGCTTGCGCGGTTCCCCGTATTTTGCTTAGATAGCCTTGCCGGTCCATGATCGGCAACACAACTATCCGGAGAGGGAGATAAGAAATGGGAAGTCTGATTTGGACCATCGTCATCGGTTTCGTGGTCGGTCTGGTCGCGCGTGCGCTCAAGCCCGGCAATGATTCCCTGGGCATCGTGATGACCAGCATTCTGGGCATCGTCGGCGCCTATGCGGCATCGTTCGTCGGCAAGACCATGGGCTGGTACGCTGACGGCGAGGCGGCCGGTTTCATCGCCGCCGTGATCGGTGCCGTGGTGCTGCTGTTCATCGTGGGCATGATCAAGAAGAAATAAGCGTCATCCGCCGTTTCGGGAGCCGTCCGAATGTGGAAAAAACTGCTGGCCGATCTGCAACTCAGCATCCTGATGCTGGTCGGTGGCATGTCTTCCGTCATCATCGCGGCGTTCTCGGTGTACCGCTTCCGGAATGGCAATGTCGAAGTCGGCCTGCTTGATGCATGCATCACCCTGGCGATGGCCGGCACACTGTTGTATGCCTGGCGTTCGGCACGCAATGCCGAACGCGCAGGCCGCTTCATGGTGCTGGTGCATGCCGCGGGCGCCATCGCCAGCTCGGAACTGCTCGGCGTCACCGGTGCGTTCTGGATGTATCTGGCAATCGTGGTCAACTGTTTCATCACCACCAATCTGCGCTATGCGACCGGGGCCAACATTCTCATGCTGCTGGTCATCGCGTTTCTGGGCCACAGTTTTGAAAACACCGCGCAGCAGCTGTCATTTCTGGCCACCAGCGGCCTGCTCACCCTGTTCAGTTACATCATCGCCGATCGGCTTTCCCAGCAGCAGCTGATACTCAAGCGGCAGGCCAGCATCGATCCGCTCACCGGCGCCCTGAACCGCCGGCGCATGGAGGAGGAGATGCATCTGGCCATCGAAGAATTCACCCGCAGCCGGATGCCGATGGCGATCATCCTGATGGATCTCGATGATTTCAAGAACGTCAATGACCGCCACGGCCATGAAGCCGGTGACGATGTGCTGGCCGGCTTCGCCGACATGGTGCGCGGCCATACCCGCCAGGTCGACCGCTTTTTCCGTTACGGCGGCGAGGAATTCCTGGTGCTCGCCAAAGGCCTGGGGCCCGAAGAAGCACGGCACTTGGCCGAAAAAATACGCAGTCAGGCCGAATCGGCGTTGACCGGAAAGCACGGCAGGGTCACCGTCTCCGCCGGGGTTGCCGGGATCATGGCCGGTGAAAGCTGCATGCAATGGGTGGCCCGCGCCGATACCGCGCTGTATGCCGCGAAGCAATCCGGCCGCAACCGCGTGCATCTTGCCGATTGAGCCGGCCCGGCTTAACTGCCATAATCAGCGTCTGCCCGCCATTTCAAGGACAATGATGAAAATCCATGCTGTGGCCGCGGTTATCATCGCGGCATTCACCTTTCCCCAGACCGCACTTGCCGACACAGCTGACCGGGATACGGTAATCATTGCCGACCGCCTGTTCGACAGCCGGACCGGAACGCTGCTGTCCAACCCCGTGGTGCTGGTCCGTGGCGATCGCATCGTGTCCGTGCAGTCCGGTGGCGTGCAACCGGCGGGTGCGCAGGTTATCGACCTCAAAGGCATGACCCTGGTGCCGGGCCTGATCGACATGCATACCCACATCGACTCCGATCCGACCTACGGCGGCTACAATTCCCTGCAGTTCGGCGACCGTTTCTGGTCCGTCATTGCGGTTCCCAACGCCGCCAAGACGCTGCAGGCCGGATTCACCACCATCCGCAACGTCGGTGCCGATGCCTGGAACGATGTCGGCCTGATGCAGGCCATCGATCAGGGCAAAGTCACCGGTCCGCGCATCGTGCCGGCCGGCTATGCTTTCGGTGCGACCGGCGGTCATTGCGATTCCACGTTCTTCCCGCCTTCGATGGAGCAGAGGAACGCCTACAATGCCGACTCGCCCGAGCAGGCACGGCATTCGGTGCGCGAAATCCGCAAATACGGTGCCCAGGTCATCAAGATCTGCGCCACCGGCGGGGTATTTTCACGCAATACCGAGCCCGGCCAGCAACAGATGAGTTTTCAGGATATGAAAGCCGTTGCCGACGACGCCCATATGTACGGATTGAAGGTGGCCGCGCATGCGCACGGTGCTTCCGGCATCAAGGATGCAATCCGCGCCGGAATCGACACCATTGAACACGCCAGTTTGATCGATGATGAGGGCATCACGCTGGCGAAGAAATACGGCACCTGGCTGTCAATGGACATCTACAATACCGAGTACACGCAGTCGGAAGGCAAGAAGAACGGCGTCCTCGAAGACAATCTGCGCAAGGACCGTGAAGTCGCCGATCTCCAGCGCGAGGGGTTCCGGAAAGCGCATAAAGCCGGGGTCCGGATGGTGTACGGCACCGATGCCGGCGTGTATCCGCATGGCGACAACGGCAAGCAGTTCCGTTGGATGGTGCAGTACGGCATGACTCCGGCGCAGGCCATTCAAGCCGCCACGGCCAATGCCGCCGAAGCGCTCGGCCGCAAAGACGTCGGCGTCATCGAAGCCGGGCGCTATGCCGACATCGTCGCGGTCAAAGGCAATCCGGTGCAGGATGTGCGCTTGCTTGAACGGGTCGATTTCGTCATGAAGGGCGGGGAAGTCGTCAAAAAACCGTAACAGCATCGATTCCTGTCGGCTCTAAATCCGATGTAACGCACTGAAAAAGCTCGCATATGCGGGCTTTTTCAGTGCGTGGCGGAGTTTGGTTTGATTTGAGTCAATATCACGATTTCTTAACACGTGATAATGGCTTCATCCAATCCACCCAAGGAGTTTGTCATGAAAAAATCCACACTTGCAGTTCTGTTGTTGGCCGGCCTTGCCGCCCAATCCGCCTCCGCCGCCGACTGGTTCGTGCGTGGCGGCCTGACCAATGTCAATCCGGACTCCGACAACGGCTCGCTGGCCGGCGGTACCCTGGATACCAGCATCAACAGCAACACCCAGCTCGGCCTGACGGTCGGCTACCACCTCAGCCCGAGCGTGGCCATCGAAGTGCTGGCCGCCACGCCGTTCAGCCATGATGTGTCCCTGAATGGCGCCAAAGCCGGCTCGTTCAAGCACCTGCCGCCGACCGTCAGCCTGCAGTACTACTTCAATGCTGATGGCAAAGTGTCGCCGTTCGTCGGTGCCGGCCTGAACTACACCTGGACCTTCAGTGAAGATTCCAAGACCGGCGGCCCGATTTCCGGCACCGATCTCTCCATCGGCAACAGCTTCGGATTTGCCGGTCAGCTGGGCCTGCGCTTCGCCGCTTCCAAGGACTGGGATGTCGTGGTTGATGCCCGTTACATCGACATCAGCGCCGATGTCTCGGTCAACGGTACCAAAGTGGGTTCAGCCAGTGTCGATCCGATGGTCTATTCGATCATGGTCGGCAAACGCTTCTGATCAGACGCTGTTGACGGAAAAAAGCCGGGCTTGCCCGGCTTTTTTCATGCCTGCAGATGCCGGGCCTGACGGTCGGGGGTATGGTTCTTCGCCTTGGCCGGTTTCGGCAACGGCAACTCGGCATCGGCCGACTCGAAACGCAGCCGGCTTCGGCCACCGGTGCTCCGGTAATCGGCGATCAAAACGGCCGCAGCCTCGGCTTCGGTCTGCCCGCATTCCAGCAGGTAGTCGAACAGCAGATGCACCATGCGTTCATGCGCGATGGCGTGGGTTTGCCGGGTTTTCGCGTACAGCCATTCGCTCAGACGGAAAAAACCGTCGAAAGCCGAATCGCCGAGAATCACCGGCAAGGTGCGGGTATAACGGCCGGAATTGGCCAGAATGTCCCAATAGCGCGAAAACCGCGACAGCCGCTGCATTTCCGCGAAATCGATGCAATCGGTGGACAGGATGTTGTAGGGCGGCGCCGGATTGAAACGCAGGGCGAAATCCGCCGTATGACGGGCAATCGGCGCGCCGCGCAGGCGCTTGAGGATGCCGAACTGGATTTCATGGGGTTTGAGCGCCACCAGTTTGTTGAAGCCCTCGCCGAAGCTCTGCACGGTTTCCCCGGGAAGGCCGGCGATCAGGTCGACATGCAGATGCGCGCCGCTGTGTTCGGCCAGCCACAAAATATTATCGCGCGCCAGGTCATTCTTCTGTTTGCGCGAAATACGGGTTTGCACTTCGACATTGAAAGTCTGGATGCCGATTTCGAACTGCAGGGTGCCGGCCGGAAATTTCCGGATGGCGTCTTTCAACTTCTCGGGCAGGTGATCGGGAATCAGTTCGAAGTGGGCGAACGGCGGGTCGGCCGGGTTCTCGGTGATTTTGCCGAGGAAGAAGTCCATGATCCGCAGCGAGGTTTCGATTTTGAGATTGAAGGTGCGGTCGACGAATTTGAACTGACGCGCGCCTTTCTGCCAGAGCATCTCCAGATCGGCCAGGAAGCGTTCCAGGGCGAACGGCCAGGCGGTTTTATCGAGTGCGGACAGGCAGAATTCGCATTTGAACGGACAGCCGCGCGAGGCTTCGACATACAGGTGGCGCTGGCGGATGTCTTCCTCGGTGTATTCGGCGTAGGGCGGGACGATGTCGTCGAGTTTGGCCTGGATGCCGGGAATGATCTTCGCTTCCGGCGCCTGGCCGGCCAGAATCTGTGCACAGAGCTGTGCGAAGCTGATGTCGCCCCAGCCGGTGATGGTGTAGTCGGCGGCGGCACAGATGGCCTGCTCGCCGGATTCGTAGCTGACCTCCGGGCCACCAAGCACGATGACCAGGTCCGGACGTACGGCTTTGAGCATCAAGACCAGCTTGAGGCTTTCTTCGCAGTTCCAGATATAGACGCCAAGGCCCAGAATCGACGGCTTTTCGGCCAGCAGCGCCTCGGCGATCTCTTCGGTTTTCTGGCCGATGACGAATTCGCGGATGGCCGAGCGTTCGCGCAGGGCGCCGAGGTTCGCCCGCAGGTAGCGCAGGCCCAGCGAGGCGTGACTGTAGCGGGCGTTCAGGGTGGCGAGCAGGATCTCGGACATGCCGCCATTATCGCCGATGCTGGCTATCACCGCACGCAACCCCTACAATAGCCGGTCTTCTCACGGTGTCCGGCCATGCCTTTGCTCAGTCTCAATAACCTCGATTTCAGCATTGGCGGCCCATTATTGCTGGAAAAGGTCTGTCTGAACCTGGACAAGGGCGAACGTATCGCCCTGATCGGCCGCAACGGCGCCGGAAAATCCACGCTGCTGAAACTCATCGCGGGCGAGCTGCAGGCCGATGACGGCGGCATTGTGCGCGAAGAAGGTCTGAAGATCGCCCGGCTCGAGCAGGAGGTTCCCGACGGCCTGCACGGAACGATTTTCGACGTGGTCGCCACCGGACTCGGCGCCTTGGGCGATGATCTGGCGCTTTACCACCATCTCAGCCATGCTGCCGAATTCGACGGCGATGCGCTGGCCGAAGTGCAGGGCCGCATCGAAGCGGCCGGCGGTTGGAATCTGGAACAACAGGTCAGCACCGCGCTGGAGCGCATGGCCTTGGATCCCGAACTGGACTTCGCCGCGCTGTCCGGCGGCATGAAGCGGCGGGTATTGCTGGCCCGCGCACTGGTGGCGCAGCCGGATGTCCTGCTGCTCGATGAACCGACCAACCATCTTGATATCGAGGCCATCGATTGGCTGGAAAAAACCCTGCTGCAGTGGGAAGGCTGTCTGCTGTTCATCACCCATGACCGGCGTTTTTTGAAGAATCTGGCCACCCGCATCGTCGAAATCGACCGCGGCGCGGTCACCTCCTGGCCGGGCGACTGGGGCAATTACCAGCGCCGTCTGGCCGAACGCCAGAACGATGAAGCGCAGAACAGCGCCCGTTTCGACAAACTACTGGCCCAGGAAGAGGTCTGGATCCGACAGGGCATCAAGGCCCGCCGGACCCGTGACGAAGGCCGTGTGCGCCGGCTGGAAGCCATGCGCCGCGAGCGCGCGCAACGCCGTGAAGCCACCGGCAACGTCAAGATGCAGGCCGCGCAGGCGGAAAATTCCGGAAAGCGCGTGTTCGATGTCAAAGACATGTCCTTCGGCTACGATGGCAAGCCGCTGGTGCGCGATTTCAGCACGCGCGTCCTGCGCGGCGACCGCATCGCCCTGATCGGACCGAACGGCGCCGGCAAGTCGACCCTGATCAAACTGCTGCTCGGCCAGCTGAGCCCGGAGCAAGGCACAGTGGAGCAGGGCACGCGATTGCAGGTCGCCTATTTCGACCAATACCGCAATACCCTGCGCGAAGACTGGAACGCCCTCGACAATGTCTCCGAAGGCCGCGAGTTCATCGACATCAATGGCTCGCGCAAGCATGTGCTGGGTTACCTGCAGGATTTCCTGTTCAGTCCCGAGCGCTCACGCGCCCCGATCACCCGCCTTTCCGGCGGCGAGCGCAACCGCCTTTTGTTGGCCAAATTGTTCGCGCAGCCCTCGAATGTGCTGGTGATGGACGAACCGACCAATGATCTGGATGTGGAAACCCTGGAATTGCTCGAGGAACTTCTGGATGATTACACCGGTACGCTGCTGTTGGTCAGTCATGACCGCGATTTCATCGATGCAGTCGCCACCTCCTGTTTGATGTTCTCGGGCGATGGCCGCATCGAGGAATACGTCGGCGGCTACAGCGACGCCCTGCGCCAGAGCCGTCGGCCCGCATCCAAACCGGCGGTCGCCGTCAAGCCGGCCAGCGAAGGCAAGCCCAGCACCGCATCGGAACCGGCGAAAAAGAAGCTGAGTTACAAGGATGCACGCGAGCTGGAAGGGTTGCCGCAGAAGATCGAGCAGCTGGAAAGCCGGGTCGGTACCTTGACCGAACGCATGCAGCAAGCCGATTTTTACACCCAGCCCGCCGACCGCATCACCGCCCACACCCGTGATCTGGAAATTGCGCAGGCCGAACTCGACGCCGCCTACGCCCGCTGGGCCGAACTCGACGGCTAGGATGCCAGCAGGGCCTCCACTGCCGCGAGTGCGGTGCGGGTGGCTTGATCGCGGTCGAAATCGCGGTATTTTGCGGCGAATGCCTGGGCCGCCATGCGGTACTTCGAATCCCGCGACAAGGCCGTCAGGCCCTGGTGGAACTGATCCGCGGTTTTCTCGACATAACTCAGTCCGGCCGACATCAGCTGCAGGTGCCGGCCCATGATCGACTGTTCGGCATGCAAGGGCAGAACCAGCGACGGAACGCCGGCCAGCATCAGCTCGCAGGTGGTACCGTGGTTGCCGTTGTGGATGGCGAAATCGGCGCTTTCCCCGATCAAGCGCATGTCCAGCGGCTTGTCGACGAACCGCAGGGTCGCCGAGGCGTGTTCCTTCATCATTTTTTCCGGAATGCCGTCCGGATAGATGAGCGTGCGGATCTTCTTCTGGTTCAGCTGCATCAGCAGCTGCGGCAGGGTCGGAAACGGCTTGAGGTAGCCGAAGGCTTTCGGGCCGTCGCCATCCGGCCATTCCGGCGCGGCACCCTGCACGATGCGCATCGGTCCGATGTATTCGGCCGGCTCACGGTCCGGATAGTGATCGAGCTCTTTGAAGGTGGTGAACAGTTTGCGCTCGGCAATCTGCGATTCGTTGAACAGGGCGATCCGCTGCATGCCGTTGAGCTCGAGTGCACTGTTGATGTGGGACAGGATTTTATTCTGGAAGCCGAAGATGCTCGGATCATCCTGGGGGATGCCCTGCAGTTCGGCCAGGCTGGGCACGCGGCCTTGGGTCGGCATCTGATAGAAGCCGGTGCCGATCTGCAGACGCGGGATGCCGGATTCGCGCGAGGCCAGTACGGCGGTCGGACTGTAATCGGCAATGATCAGATCGGGATTGACCAGATCGAACAGGTTTTGCCAGGCGCGGATCATTCCGGCCAGCTGGGAAACGTTGCTGTAGCCCGAGTTGTTGAGGATTTTGGCGAAACTGTCGATCGGCGTGACCTGTTCGGATGCCGGCGAAGAGACATACGGACTTTGCAGATAGCGTACATTGGTGCCTTCGAACAGACGGAAGGCGCGCGAGACATACTTGCAGGCGAAGGTGATCCCGTGCCCGCGGGACTCCAGTTCCTTGATCAGGTTCAGATAGGGCGCGATGTGGCCTGAGCCTTCGCCGATTTCCCAGGTAATCAGGATGTTCGCCATGTGCCTTGCCGCCTCCGGATTCAGCAGCCGTCGCTGCAGGCAGCGTCGGTGTTGATGCGGATCAGCCGGACCAGCAGACTGCCGGGTTCGCGCAGCGGATCGGTGCCGATGGATGCCACGCGCGCATCGAAGGGCGCGCTGTAGCGCGCGGTGATGTCGCCGAAGCCGTTGCGCTGCACGGCCAGAAGCTGCCCGGCTTTCACATCCTGGTTCAAGGCCACCAGCACTTCGGTGAATCCACCGCCGCCGGCACGGATGCTTTGGGTCTGATTTCCGATGAAGCTGTGCTGGGCCTTGGCATCACGGCCGGGTTTTCCGGGCAGCATGCCGTAGTTTTTCAGGACATTGTCGATGCCGACCAGGGCCCGGGCGATCAGTTCCGGCTGGTAGACCTTCGCGGCGCCGATTTCCAGCGTGATCGAGACCATGCCGGCATCGTTGAAGGCCTGTTCGGCGGCGCCGGGCTCGCCCGGATCGATCTTGATGATGTCGGCCGGAATCATCTCGGCCAGTGCCTTGACCCCGGCGACGCGGTAATCGGCGTAGATGTAAAGCGGGTAGGCGGTGCCGGTGCTCTGCGTGTGCAGATCGATGACGGCATCGGCATTGCCCGCCCAGATGCCGTTGAAAATCCGGTGCACCTGCTGTTCGGCGGCATTGCCATCGGCTTTGCCCGGCCAGATGCGGTTGAAATCGACGCCGCCGCCGCTGTCATGCTGCAGCTGGAAATAGCGGCTGTTGGCGAGCAGACCGGTGCTGTTGGCGCCGATGACGGCGATGACGCTGCCGCTCAATGCCGCCGGATCCAGGGTTTCGAACACGCGGTGGATCAGGCGTGTACCGTTCAATTCATCGCCGTGGACGCCGGCCTGCAGTCCGAGCCGTTTACCCGGTTTGCTGCCCTTGGCCACGAGCACGGGAACCAGCCAATGCTGGCCCACGCCGTTGCTGGCC
This sequence comes from Arenimonas sp. GDDSR-1, assembly GCF_025980345.1. Classification (GTDB taxonomy): domain Bacteria; phylum Pseudomonadota; class Gammaproteobacteria; order Xanthomonadales; family Xanthomonadaceae; genus Arenimonas. The sequence continues at coordinate 24,220 of NZ_JAPDUI010000021.1, forward strand.
CCCTGAAGGTAGAAGCGGTGGATTTTCCCGCCTTCCAGATCGGCAAGATCCAGCGTGCGGATGACCTTGACGCCGTCGACCGTATCGCCGGTGTACCCGGTCGCGGCGCAGGCGCAGCTTGCCATGAAGCAGAGAAGAATGGATGCACACAGTCGTTTCATGAAGAGTCCGTATCAGGATTTGAGTTTGTCTTGAAGATAATCGAGGAAGGTCCGTGTTTTCGCCGGCAACAGGCGTGTTTCGGTCAAGGCATAGACCGGCACTTCCGGTGGACACCAGTCCGGCAATACCCGCACCAGTTCGCCGCGCTGCACCGCCTCCTGCGCCATCGGCACCGAAATCATGGCGATGCCGGCATCGCGCAGGGCAATGCTTTTCAGCAGGCTCATGCTGTTGGAGGCGTAGGCCGGACTTTTGATTTTGTGGACCGTGCGCTGGCTACCTTTGACCAGCGGGAAATCCAGCGCGGCCAGCTGCAGGCAGCTGTGTGCCGCAAGATCGGCCGGCGATTTCAGTTTCGGTGCTTTTTTCAGGTAGCCCGGCGAGGCGTACAGGCCGACCTTGAACACCGCCAGCCTGCGCGCAATCAGTCCGGAATCGGTGATCTGACCCATGCGGAAGGCGATATCGACCGAATCGGAAATCAGGTTGGCGCGGCGCGGGTTGATGTCGAATTCGAAACGGATGCCCGGGTGCATCCGGCGGAATTCGGGCAGGTAGGGGATGATGTAATCGGCGGCGAATTCCTCCACCATGGACAGCCGCAGCAGCCCGGTCGGCGATTCCGCGGCATGGCTCAGTTCCTCGTGCGCGCTCTGGGCCTGGGCGATGATGCCCTGGCAGCGTTCGAAATAGGTCCGCCCCAGTTCGGTCAGTTCGATCTGGCGGGTGGTCCGGTGCAGCAGACGGATGCCGATGCTTTTTTCCAGATGGCTGACCCGGCGCGACAGCGTGGAGGTCGGCATGTCCAGAACATCCGCGGCCTTGCGGAAGCTTTTGGCCTTGACCACGGCCACGAACAGGGCGATGTCGTTCAGGTTATTGAGCATTGTTGCAATGATGGAACAATCATTTGGATGAATCCCACTTTATCAGATTGCGGCTTTAATGGAAGATGCGGCAATGTCCCTGTATTGGAGTATTCCATGATTGAAATCCGCAAGGCCGGCGAACGCGGTCATTTCAACTTCGGCTGGCTGGACACCTGGCACAGCTTTTCATTCGGTCATTACCGTGATCCGAAGCAGCAGGGATTCTCCGACCTGCTGGTGATCAATGACGACGTGGTCCAGCCCGGCATGGGTTTCGGTACCCATCCGCACCGGGACATGGAAATCTTCACCTACATCCTGTCCGGCGCCCTGGAGCACAAGGATTCGATGGGCACCGGATCCATCATCCGCCCGGGCGATGTGCAGATGATGAGTGCCGGCAGCGGCATCCAGCACAGCGAGTTCAATCCCTCCAAGGCCGAACTGGTGCATCTCCTGCAGATCTGGATCGTGCCCGACCGGCGCGGCGTCGCGCCGCGCTACCAGCAGGTGAACTTCGACGCTTCCGAAAAACGCGGTATGCCGGACTGTTCGACGGCGAGGAAAGTTTCGATCTGGCCCTGGCAGAGAACCGCTATGCCTATGTGCATGTCGCGCGCGGCGCGATCGAGGTCAATGGCGTGCGCTTGATGGCCGGTGATGGCGCCCGTGTACGTCGGGAAACGGCGCTGCATTTCAGCAAGGGCGAAAACGCCGAAGTGCTGGTCTGGGATCTGCGTCCGAACGAACTGCCGGCTTACTGATCCGGCAGGATGTCCAGTACCGTTTCCGGCGGCCGGCAGAGGCGCGCGCCGCGTGCGCTGACCGCCACCGGCCGGTTGAACAGGGAAGGTTCCGCCAGCAGAGCCTGCATGCGTTGTTCATCGGTGCAGTCGGGAGCGTCCAGTCCGAGCTCGGCATAGCGGGCATCGCCCGTGCGCAGCAGACAGGCGGCCGGAAGTCCCAGCGCTGTCCGCAGGGCTTCCAGATCGTGCCGCGACAGCGGGTTCTGCAGGTAATCGATGACCGTCGGCTCGATGCCGGCGGCGCGGATCAGCGCCAGGGTCTCGCGGGATTTGCTGCAGGC
>NZ_JAPDUI010000064.1 GCF_025980345.1 Arenimonas sp. GDDSR-1
CGGCAGGTGCCGGTAACCCTCGGTCGGTGGCTGCCACGGGTTGACCGGTCCCTGGACATTGCCGTAATCCAGCACATCCAGCCCATGCGAACGCAGGGCTTCGGCGATGCCGGCCACGCGCAGGGCTTCCGGCCCCATCGAGGCACCGCGGTGTCCGGCGCCGATGTCGGTAGGAACGCCGATAAGGGCGATGGTGGGCGTATCGAGTGTCATGGTGGTTCCGCCTGATTGGTGCCGGCACCCGGATTCGAACTGGGGACCTACCGCTTACAAGGCGGTTGCTCTACCAACTGAGCTATGCCGGCATGGGACGCCCATTGTACGCGAGCCTCTTGCCTTTGCGTAGCCGTCAGCGGCAGGCCTGCACCGGGATTTTCGGGTTCTGCTCGGCCTGCCATTGGCTGAAACCGGCCTGATTGCGGATGCTGGCATCGATCCACCATTCCTGCCGGGTTTCCTGCTCACTGCGCAGCAGCGCTTCCAGACCCAGCTGCTGCACGATCCGCTGCCGCGCCTGCGCGTCCGCCAAGGCCGGAAAACGGCCGAGCGCGATGCTGTGGTCGGGCTGGATCTGCGGATTGCCGATCCCGGCACTGACCAGACTTTCCACCAGCAGCTCGGCATCTGCACGGCTGGCGCTGGCCGGGATATCCAGACGGTAACGGGTGCCGGTCAGCCCGTCGGCTTTGCGCATCTGCATGTCGAGGGTGATGTATTCCAGCGACTGCCAGGCCAGACGCATGCCGGCCTCATCGGCGAAGGGACCGATCCGCCAGCAGCTGCCGGCAGGAAGGCGTTGGCGATCCTGCTCCAATTGCAGGTATTCCTGGTGCAGAATCAATCCCGGCGTTCCGGCTTCGGTCATGGACAGCACGCTTTCCTGGCGGTCCGGTCGCCACAGATTCCACAGCAGGGCGCCGGCATTGGCAAACAGCAGGAGCAGACACAGACGGCGCAGCCAGATCATAGGCCGCTCAGTTCGATATAGCGCAGCATGCCGTTGAAAATCAGATCGGGCGCCGCTTCGGCCGTCGGCAGCAGTTTCAACCACGGCTCGGCACCGCCGCCGGTCACCAGAAGCCGTACCGGACGGCCATCGAAAGCGCCGGCGAGCACCCGGTCGATCATGCCCAGGGTCTGGTGGCGGATCCCGCTGGCGAGTGCATCCAGAGGGTTATCCGCGAGAAACCCGGCTTCGCCTTCGCCCTCGAACAGCCCGGGGAAATGATCGCGCATGCGCTGCCACTGGAAATCCGGACCCGGGGCGATCAGGCCGCCATGGTGCCGGCCGTCGGCGGCCAGCACATCCAGGGTCAAGGCGGTTCCGAATGAGAGTACCGCGCAGTCGGCCATCGCATCGCTGGCCGCAAGCAGGCCGAGGAAACGGTCCACACCCAACTGCCGCGGCTGTGCATAAGCGATGCACAGGCGGCCCATTTCGGCGCAGGATTCAATACGCGTCACCGGCTGCCGGATGTGCGACAGCAGATGTTCGAGACGCTCGGCACGCCAGCCCTTGCTGACCGTAGCCAGATAGACCCGCTCGTACTCGGCATCGGCCAGTAGTTCAAGCGCCAGATCGACGGCATGCGGATCGTCATAATCCAGGGCCGGCAGCGGATGCCAGCCGGCCGCCTCGCGGCGCGCCATCTTGATACGGCTGTTGCCGCTGTCGATCAGGCAATCAGCCATGGGCCACCCGCACGCTGACCTCGCCACTGTGCAGGCGGTGTTGACCGTCGGCATCTTCAAACAGCAGGGCACCATCGGCCGCAATGCCGCAGGCTCGGCCATCGCGTTGCCGGGCGCCGTCCAGAACGCGCACCGCCCTGCCCTGCAAGGCATCCAAGGCGCGCCATTCGGCGATGAACGCTGCAAGACCGTCGCTTTCGAAACGCTCGAAACCCTGCACCAACGCCGGCAACAGACCGGCCAGCAGACGGTTGCGGTCCAGCGCGGCGTTGGCATGCTCCGCCAATGACGCCCAGGCCTGATCGATGCCGGCACCGGCCTGGCGGGTCAGATGCACGTTGATGCCGAAACCCAATGTGACATCGCAGGGCCCATCGGCCTCCCCGCGCAGTTGGATCAGCAGGCCGCCGCATTTCCGGTCCTGCAGCCAGAGATCATTGGGCCATTTCAAGGCCAGACCGGCGATGCCCTGCGCCTGCAGGGATTTCACGATCATGACCGCGCAGGCCAGACTGAAGCCGGACATGGCGGCGACCGGAAGATTGAAACGGCGGTTGATGCTGCAATGGATATTGGCCAACGGCGGCGAGCACCAGTGTTTGCCGCGGCGGCCCTGCCCGGCCGTCTGCATTTCCGCCAGCCAGACCGCAATGCCCTGCGACGGCGCGGGGACGGCCATGGCCCGCAGCTGGGTGGAGTCGGTTTCGAAATCGACCTGCAATGCGCTGATCTGCTGCCGGATGCCGGCATCCAGATGCCCCAGAATGGCCGATGCCTCAAGCAGCGGCGTCGGTTGCGTCAGGCGATAGCCACGCTTCGGATCGGTATCAATCGCCAATCCGCGCTCACGCAGGTGTTCGATGCGCTTCCAGACCGCCGCACGCGATACGCCGAATTCGGCCGCGAGACGGACACCCGATTTCGGGCCATCCAACAGGGCGTTGATCAGGGCCGGATTATCCACGGCGGCCCGACAGAAGCCGCCCGAGCAGACGGACTTTTTCAAACCGGTTCTCGGTTCCCGCACGCAGACGCTGCAGATTGCTGCGATGGCTGTAGGTCAACAGCAGGGCGCTGGCGGCGGCGAACAGCCACAGCGGGGCATCGGCCCCTTGCACGGCCGCACTGACCGGCAAACTGATTGCCGCCAGAATCGTGGAAAGACCGACATAACCCGTCAGCAACAGGCATAGAATCCAAACCGCGAAAAGCAGAATCAAGGATTGCGGCCAGAGCAGAATCAGGCCCCCGACGAGGGTCGCCGCGCCCTTGCCGCCGCGGAACCCGTGCCAGAGCGGCCAGATGTGGCCGATCACGGCGGCGAACACGCAGGCCGCGGCAATGGCCTCGTTGCCGGGCAGGAAATGTCGCGCCAGCCAGACCGCCAACAGGCCTTTGCCGACATCGATCAGTACCACGCCGAGCGCAAAGACCATACCCTGCGTGCGCAGCGCATTGGTTCCGCCGGCATTGCCGCTGCCGAGGGTGCGGATATCGACGCCGCGCAGTTTGCCCAGACACAGACTGCCGGACACCGAGCCGATCAGATAGGCGATGGCAATCAGCACCCAAAGCATCAGACGGTCTCCGGAATGACCGGCTGATAGGAAATGACCAGGGCCCCGGGGCCGGCATGGGCGCCGATGGCCGGTCCGGATTCGACACACCAGGCCTGCGCGCAAGGCACCAGCGCCGTAAACGCCTTGAGCAAGGCCTGCCCGGCCTCGGCATCGCCGCAATGTCCGATGATGGCGCGGTAGCGCTGCGTGCGGTCAATGCGTTTGGCGACATGGCGTGCATAGCGTTCGATGATGTTGCGTTTGCCGAACAACCCACTGTTGAGGGCCAGCTTGCCTTCGGCCGACACTCTGGCGATCGCGGTCAATCCCAAAGCATTGGCGATCGGACCGGCCCAGCGCGGTATGCGGCCGCCGCGCACTGCATGACTGACATCGGCGGTGCAGGCCCAGGTTTCGGTGACAGGCCTTAGGCGCTCCAGCAGCGCCATGATCTGTCCGGGCGATTGACCGGCCTGCGCCGCTTCGGCCGCAGCAATGACCAACAGCCCCTGGCCGCCGGCGGCGTTGGCGGTGTCGAACAAGTGAATGCGGTCGGCGTGCCCGCGCTTGGCGGCGGCTTCGGCCGACTGCAAAGTCCCCGAAACCGCCCGCGACAGGCCGACATAAACCAGATGCGGATGATGCGACAGCAGGAACTCGAACTGCCGGCGGAAATCTCCCGGCGACGGCTGACTGGTTTTCGGCAGCACCAGCTCGGTGCGCAGTTTGTGATAGAACTCGCCGGTACTCAGTCCGACCTTGTCGAGGTAATCGGTCTCGCCGAAGCTCAGGCGCAACGGAACCCAATGCAGATTCAGCGACTCCGACAGCGACTCCGGCACATCGGCCGAGGTATCGGTGATGATCACGACCGCATCGGTACCGGCCGCGGTACGGGCCTGGGCGTGCATGTCATCGGCCTTGGTGCCCTCCACGCGTCCGAAACGGGCAGCCAGATCAAACAGCTGTTTCGGGTTGCCGACATGCGCATGCAGGCGCAGGCGCGAATGGGATCCAGCAATCACGACGCAGGAAGCGCCCAGATCGCCGACGGCGGCGCGCAACCCGCTGCGGTCGAGTCCATCGCCGAGAATCAGGCATTCGCTGCACCAGCGGTGTTCCGGATCGGCATCGGCCAGCTCCACATGCGCCTGCGACACTTCGATATCGGCGCAGTCGTTTTCGACATCGTCGTTCAGGTCGATGTCGCCTTCGAGAATGAACTGATAGACGCCTTCGAGCATATCGACGAAGCCCTGTGCGCCGGCATCGACCACGCCGGCCTTCTGCAGTACCGGCAGCTGGTTCGGGGTGTTGGCCAGCGCGGTGCGTGCCGCGATCAGGGCCTCCTCGAACCAGTGTCTGAAATGGAAGCCGCGCTCGCGGCAATGCAGGGATTCGGCAAACACGCTGATGACACTCAGGATGGTGCCTTCCTTCGGCTCCGACAGCGCCTCGCGGGCGGTCTCGGCGCCGTGCCGGATGGCCTGCGCCATCTGCTCGAGACTGGCGACCCGCGAGTGCCCGATACGCTCCGAGATGCCGGTGAAGAACTGGGCCAGAATCGCGCCCGAATTGCCGCGCGCGCCGTCAATGGCGTGCTCGCTGACCCGGCGCAGCAGTTCGCCGGTGCTCGAAGCGCGCCGGCTCAGGGCGCCGGTCAGCACATTGCCCAGGGTGAACGCCATGTTGCTGCCGGTATCGCCATCGGGAACCGGGAACACATTGATCTTGTTCAGCAGGTCCCGTTGCGCGATGACCCGCCGCGCACCGGAAATCAGCGCCCGCCGGAGCATCGGGGCGCGGATGACCGGGGTGTCGTGTTGCAGCGGTATTGTGTTCATTCGTTGTTATGGACTTCTGGGCCGGGATAATACCGCCGGCGGTCTGTCATTTTTAATGCACCGGCCCGATTCTTGCAACCTTTTTCGCGGCCGGCGCATCTCATTCAAGACCGTCCCGATGGAAGCGCAATCCCATGAAAACCGTACTGATCGTCGCCGCCCTCTGCCTGACCTTGGTGCTGATGTCCGGCATCACTGCCCCCAGCCGAAAGCCGGTCTTCCAGATCGGAGCACTGATGATGGCAGGCACCGGCCAGAGCCCTGCGGTGGCCGAGGGCCGCAAACGGTCCGCGGCCGGCCAGCCGCGCTGGTTGCGGGTGGTACCCGGCCTGTTCCGCTAGTTCAGACAGGGCAGGCGTATGGTGAATCGGGCACCGCCCAATTCACTGGAGCGGTCCACCGACAGCGTTCCGTTGTAGGAACGGATGATGTCCTGCACGATGGCCATGCCGATGCCGTGGCCCTGCACACGCTCATCGCCGCGCACCCCGCGCTGAAGGATTTTCGGAATATCCTCCGGTGCAATGCCCTTGCCGTCATCTTCGATGCACAGATAGAGGCCGGGCCGGCGCGCTGCCGGTTCGTATATCGGTTTCACGGTCAGCAGCACGCGGTGCTTGGCCCATTTGAAGGCATTTTCCAGGAAATTGCCGAGCAGCTCCTGCAGATCGCCCGGCTCGCCGGAGAACTGCGATTTGTCATCGACTTCGAACTCGCACAGCACGCCGCGTGACTGGTAGATCTTCTCCAGACTCTGCACGATGCTCTCGGCATGCGGCAGCACGTCGACCGGCGCGGAATACAGGGCATGGCCGGAACGCGCCGCGCGCGACAGCTGATAGGACACGATGTCGTTCATGCGCTGCACCTGCGCATAGACTTCGCTTTTGAAGGCCGCGGGGTCGTCGGCGTTTTCGATTTCCGACTGCAGCACCGCCAAGGGTGTCTTCAGGCTGTGCGCGAGATCGGCCAGGGTGTTGCGGCTGAGCTCGAGGTTGCTGCGCTCGCTGTCGATCAGGGCGTTGATGCTCCCGGAAATCGGCCGAAGCTCGTTCGGATAGATCTTTTCCAGACGCTGCTGCCGGCCGTCCTGAAGGGCTTTCATGTCGGTTTCAAGGACACGCAGCGGCTGCAGGCTCCAGCGCAGGATGGCAATCTGGACCAGCACCAGCAGAATGCCGGCGATGCCCAGATAGCCCCACAGCGATTTCCGGTACTCGGCGATCTGCTTGAATATTTCTTCCTCGCTTTCGTAGATGCGCAGCGTGATCGGCGGCGCATCTTCGAGCTGGGTGCTGGCGGTATAGCGGTAGGCCTTGATGCTGGAATCCTCGCCGATCGGCAGCGTGATCGGCCCGGTGAATTCGGGCGGAATGCCGATGCGCGGCGCCGGCGGCTTCGGCAGACTGAACAGTTTCACCGACTCCGACTGCCAGCTTCCGCCGGCACTGTCGAGCTGGGCATACAGGCCGCTGCGGAAGTTGTTGAAACGGGCATCCGGAAGATTGTCGATGGCCCCGGTCTGCAGCCGGCCGTTGCGGTCGAAGTTCACTTCGTCCCAGATGGCCAGCGCATAGCGTTCCATGCGCGCTTCCATGTTGTTGACCAGCGAACTCTGGAAGGCCTTGTCGAGCGCGATGCCGGTCAATCCGAGAAACGCAATCAAGCCGAAACTGGCCGCAATCAGCTGCCGCGCATGCAGGGACAGGGCGCGTCGCGCGGTGCTCATGGCAGACGGTGGATTATTCGTTGCGCGGAATGGCGAAGCGGTAACCGCGGCCGCGCACGGTCTCGATCGGTTTCAGCGTGCCGTCCGGATCGAGCTTCTTGCGCAGGCGGCCGACGAACACTTCCAGTACATTGGAATCGCGGTCGAAATCCTGCTGATAGATGTGCTCGGTCAGATCCGCCTTGGACACCAGCTCGCCGGCATGCAGCATCAGGTATTCCAGCACCTTGTATTCGTAGCTGGTCAGATCCGCGGCGACGTCGTTGATGGTGACTTTCTGCGCGGCCAGATCGAGTTTGACCGGCCCGCATTCCAGGCTGGGCTTGCTCCAGCCGGCGGCACGGCGCAGCAGGGCATTGATGCGCGCCAGCAGTTCTTCGACATGGAAGGGTTTGACCAGATAATCATCGGCGCCGTACTTGAGGCCTTCGACCTTGTCCTGCCAGCTGGAACGGGCGGTCAGGATCAGGATCGGGAATTTCTGGCCGGCATCGCGCAGACCGCGCACCACATCCATGCCGGAGAGTTTGGGCAGGCCGAGATCCACGACCGCCAGATCGAACGGGATTTCACGGCCGTGGAACAGGGCTTCCTCGCCGTCACTGGCGGTATCGACCGCGAAACCCTCGCGCTTCAAGCGTGCCGCCAGTGTTTCCCTCAACGGTGCTTCGTCTTCCACAAGCAGGATACGCATGACTCGTCCTTTCCGGGATGGGTTTAATGATCGGCGGTGCGGTTCCGTTGTCCGGGATCGTCATCCGCTTTCTGGACAGTTTCCACGGAACGGCCATTTTCGTCAAATAACTGCTGATGGATGATGATGCGGCCGTTCGGCATCTGGACCTTGATCTGGTTGAGCTGTCGGCCCTGCACGCTGACCGGTTTGGCACCGATGACCTTGCCGCCGGTCTGGCGTTCGACCTGGCGCACCGTGACCGTGCGCGGCTGGGAGCGCAGAGTGGCCTTGGTGTTGGGCAGGTTGCTACGCGGGCCGGCATCGCGATCCTGGGTTTTGGGCTCCGGCGGCATGCGCGGCGCCTGCGACGACTGCGCCAGCACGCCATGGGCACTTGCGGCAATCATCACAGCGGCGAGCAGACGGATCTTCATGGGCGTATGGTAGTACAAACCGACCGTTAGTTAAATAAAAGTTAGTTTGGCATGGCCTAGGTGAATTGGCTCTGAACCTGCGGTCAATAGATTTCACCGACACAGCAACGCAGCGAGCCGCCGGCCAACTCGAGGGTCGGCATCGGCACGGCCTGCAAGACGAAACCAGAATCGGCCAGCTGACGCCGCTGTGAATCATCGAGACTGGCCTCGGCACGCGCGCTGAGGAAGACCTCCCGGCCGCTGAGGGCAATGCAGTTGCCGGCATAATCGGCTTTCTGTGCCGGACTCAGGCGGACCGCACAATCGCCGTAGAATCCGGCGATGGCCGCGGGAACGCGGCGGTCATGGAAACCGCAGGGCGCAATGACCGCCGCACGTCCGGCCAAAATGCTGAGTACAACATTGGTGTGGTACTCGTCTTCGGCCAGATCGAACATCAAGGTGGCACGCAGGCCGAAGGCGGCGTGCATGGCGCGGGCACCGGCCTCGTCACAGCGCTCGCTCAACCCGCAATAGCCGAGACCGCGGGCGCGGTCGATGACCAGGGATCCGGTCAGTTCGCAGATCCCCGGCTGACTGCCAAGATCGATCAGCGTCCTTCCCAGCGTTTCGGTGAAGAAGCGCCGGATGTCCTCGCGCGCGGCTTCGCGCTGGCGGACCGAATGGCGCATATGGCCGATGATCAGGCGCTCCGTCGTCAACGCGAATACGTTGTTGGGGAACACCGCATCCGGAGTATCGGCATCGCCGGGAAAGCAGATGACCGGCAGACAGCGGCGGATGGCCGACTGCAGGGCCCGGTGCTCGGCATGCGCGGCAGCGGCATCGACCGGGGCCGTCATCCGCATGTAACGGTTGTCGGTTGCCGATTGTTCGGCCAAGCGGAATCCTTCCGGACTCAGCATGAACACCGCTTTGGCACAGGCCGGCGCATCGGGGTCGCAGCCTGCCGCGAACGCGAAGAACGCCTCGGGATCGCGGGTAATCACGGCGCTTCCCGGAAGCGCGTGGCGGCCAAGGCCTTGGCGATGACCGGCCAGCCGGCACCGGGAAGCGGTGCTTCCTGGCTCAGCACCTGCCGGAACAGCCTTCCTCCGGGCTGGCCGTGGAACAGGCCGAGCAGACACTTGCTGATGTGTTTGAGTGCCACGCCCGAAGCGCACTGCACCGTGACATAGTCCTGCATCGCCAACAGCAGCTGTTCACGGTCCTGCATCGCCGTACCGAAAATGGCGGCATGCATGCGGTGCAACCGATAGGGGTCCTGATAGGCGGCGCGGCCGATCATCACGCCATCCACGTTCGGCAACGCCTGCAGGCAGGCATCGACCTCGGACAGGCCGCCGTTAAGCACAATGCGCAGGTCCGGCCGTTCCTGCTTGAGACGGAATACCCAGTCGTAACGCAACGGCGGAATCTCGCGGTTTTCCTTCGGACTCAGGCCGCTGAGCCAGGCTTTGCGCGCATGTACGACGAACTCCCCGCATCCGGCCGCAGCAACGGTATCGACGAACTGCAGGAAAGCCCCGTAGTCTTCCTGTTCATCCACGCCCAGCCGGCATTTCACGGTCACCGGCACACGCACCGCCTGCTGCATGGCGGCGATGCATTCGGCGACCACCGCAGGTTCTTTCATCAGGCAGGCGCCGAAGCGGCCGGCCTGCACGCGATCGGACGGACAGCCGACATTGAGATTGATTTCGGCATAACCGTACTGTTCGGCGATGCGGCACGCTTCGGCCAGATGTGCGGCATCGCTGCCGCCGAGCTGCAGCGCCAGCGGCTGTTCGCGGGCATCGTACCCGAGCAGGCGCTCACGGTCGCCGAACAGCACGGCCTGGGCATGCACCATTTCGGTATACAGGCGCGCCTGCGGCGCCAGAAGCCGGTGGAACACACGGCAGTGACGGTCGGTCCAGTCCATCATCGGGGCAACGGAGAGGCGGATGCTGTCGGTGTATGCACTCATTGGACAATCATTTCCGCCAGTTCAATGCTGCCGAACTCTGCTCGCGCAGTTCGGACTGCTCGGATTCGATGGAAATGTCCAGACCGGCCTTGAGCAGATACTTCAGGGTGATGACCTGGCCGATGCCGAGTAGCGAAACACCGTAGCTCACCCGATGGTCAGCGTGGAGTCACCGAGCGCGCGCGATTCACTGATCGAGGCCTGGTCAAGACCGACCTTGCGGCCGAGCGTGCCGACCAGGAACGAGCCGCCGGCGTTCAACGCCATCGATTTGGCATTGATGGAATCGGCCTGGCCGGCGCTGACCGAATTCAGCGGGCGGCCGAACAGCAGCCAGGACAGCGCATCGGAGTCGGACATGGCCGGATTCGACACCACCGTGGTTTTCGGCTTGGCCGCCGATCCGGTGATCTGCAGGCCGACCGTGATGTTTTCTTCCTCGATCACCCGCTCGGTCAGGATGTCGAGCCGCGGCTCATACACCAGATTGTTGTTGTACTGCAGATTGCCGCGCTTGATCGCCAGCTCCTTGCCGTAGGCTGCGTACTCGCCGCTCAGACTGAGCGTACCGGTGAGCTTGGTCGGACTGTCGTAGGGACTGTCCACCATGACCCGTCCGCTCACGGCGCCATCCAGGCCATAGCCCTTGACCTTCACCCGGTCGCTGACGCCGACTTTCAGTTTAAGGCCCAAACGAAGCAGGTCCCGCTGCGCCTTTTCTGGCACCGGATCGACCACCACAACATCACTGGAGATGGCGACACTGGTGCTGAGCGTTTCCAGATTGACCAGTCCGCCGAGCAGATTGATGTCACCGTTGAGGCTGTAAATGCCGCCGGCATAACCGAGCAGCAGATCGGTATCGGCACTCAACTGCAGATTGGGCGTATCGGCCAGCGTCACGTTCTTGCCGATCAGGCGCAGGTCGATCGGTTGCGGGAGCTGATCCGCCGGATCCCAGACCCCGATCACCGACAGCCTTCCGTCGCCGGACTTGATCGACCCCTTGACCAGCATCGCCAGATTGTCGCTGCTCTTGGCGGTAATCTGACCGTCGGCCAGTTTCAGGCCGAGTGCGGGAATCTGCACATTGAAGTCCTGAAGTCGGTAGGCGCCGTTGATGCTGGGGGCATCGCGGCGGCCGCTGATTTCGATTTCACCGTTGATGCGTCCCGACGGCTGCGCCAGATCCAGGGAAAACAGCTCAAGCCAGGACAGCTCGTTGATCTGCAGTTTCAGGTTGCCGTTCAAGGGCGCATTCGGTGAAAAGCCGGTATCAAGGGCACCCTCGATCAGGCCGCCCTCGGGAAGACGCGCCTTCACCTCACCGGCAAGCCGGTTCGCCAGCCATTTCATCTGCAGCTGGAAATCCTCGATGCGCATGACTTCGTTGGCCGCGTTGGGCTTCACGCCTACCTTCAACAAAGGCACATCCAGATCGACGTAACCGGAACCGGTCAAGGCGAAATCCTTGGGCAGTTCGGCACGCAATGCCGCTGTCCCTGAATAGGTGAATTCCTTGCCGGCGTTGTTGATCCAGGGTTCAAGCAGGGAAAGCGGGAAATCGTCGCCCTTGACGGAAATCATGCGGCCGTCATCCTCTGCACACAGACGCGCACGGTGATCGGTACTGGCCAGACAGGCGGGCGTGAATCGGTAACCGGAACCGTCCAGCGTCACTAATGTGGGCTCCTGCAACTGCCAAATGCCGAGCACGCCACCATCGGCGCGCAGGGACTCCGGACGAATCCGGGTGACATCCTCCTGCCATTGCAGGGTGCCGGCGGAGTCCAAGGCGTACACGCCTGACTGCGCGGAAAGCCGGTAGCCGGCGTCACGCAGCGGGCCGTCCAAATCCAATGCGATGCGTTCGATTGGCTGGCCGTCAATCACGACATCATCGGCATCAAGCCGTGTCCGCCGATCGCCCAGCGTTCCACCGGACAAACGGATCCGGCCGGCCCGGTAATCCGCGATCTTTAGACCGCTGCCCTGCAGATCGACCCGGTAATCGGGGCTTTTACGATTGCCCTGCAACAGCATCGTACCCCGGACCAAACCGGACCACGACGGGCTGATGTCATTCAGATCCAGCGGCAGGAGGGCCGTGGCCACATCCAGTTTGCCGTTTCCGCTGCCTTTGAGCGTGACATGCGATGCGCCGGCATGCAGATCGGCATCACCGGCTACGGCAAGTCCCGCGAAACGCAGATCCGCTTTTCCGGAAAGACGGCGGCCGCGCAATTGACCGCCGAGATTCTGCACTTTTACCGTACCCTGCCAGTCCTTGCCGACCGGCTGCCGCACGGCGATGTGCAGATCGGCATTGACTGCTCCCGGGTACTCGGCGAAGAAATAACCGGGATCGAAATTCGCCAATTTGCCGTCAAAGGCGATGTCCATGGCCGGCTGCCAACGCAGACGCAGTCGGCCATCCAGGCCGCCCCGCGCCATATTCACTTTCATTCTAGGCAGATCGATTGCACCGTCGGTGCCGCTGCCGGCCACATCGAACCCGGCACGCTCCTTTCCGCGCAGCAGAGTGCCCGTGGCCTTGAGCTGCCACGCGCTGAGTTTGCCGCTGGCTTCGATGCGTGTACTGAGCACGACCGGCAACTGCTTAACCGTCTTTTTGGCGGAATTATTTTCCGGTACGGGCAGAATAAAATCGGAGAGTTGCAGCACCAAGGCATCGCTGCTGAGCTCGCCTTCCGTGTTCACGCTGCCCTGCGCCGAAAGCCGTGCGCCGGCGTATTGCAGGTGAACGTCTTCCAGGACAATACGGCTGCCATCCAAGGCGAATCGTGACGGCGCGATGATCAGCGTCTTGCCGTCCCGACTCAGCTCACCGGTAATCTGGGTGCGCCGGTCATCGCCGGAGGCGCCGAGTTGCACGCGGTAGGCATGCGCATCGACCAACCCGAGCATGGCGGGCTCGAAGCGCTCGCTGCTGGCCCCCAAGACCCAGAATGGCCTTCCGTCACGGGTGCTCAATTCCCAGTGGATGCGGACCGGTTCGGGCAATGCGCCCTCAACATCGAACAGGAAGCGTTCGGCATCGCCTTCGGCATGCAGTCGCAGTGCCGGCGGTGCGCCGGCAGCTTCGGTTTTGAGCCGCACCGTGCCGTCCAGCCGCGTGGCGTAAGCACGGTTCGGCCGGTAATCGCCATTGACGCGGATCCAGCCGTGCGCGGATTCGGCCTGCAGGTCGTTGAGGGTCAATGCGCCCGGGGCCAGTTCAAGACCGCCACGCAGGTCGGTGACCGCATACAGAAGCCGGTCCTGCTCGAACAACTGCAGATCGGAAACGTGGACATCGCCGGCACGGATGCGCAGCGGCAGATCGAGCGCCGGCAGACTTTCCGGCCAGCGCGGGAACTCGAAAGGCGTGTCGTCTTTTTTCAGATGCAGACGCACGCGCTCGGCGCGCAGATGCACGATGTTCAGATGCCGAAACAGCAAGGGCAGGATGCCGGCTTCAATTTCCAGCAACCCGGCTTCATAGCGCTGGTCGGGATCGGCATAGGACAGTTTCTCGAAACGCAATTCCCCGGCCAGCACACCATCGACCTTTTGCCACTGCAGGCGCGCTTCCTTGGGCAGTTGTCCCTGCGCCTGTGCCAACACGAAATCGCGGCCGGCCGTGCTGTGCAGCAGCCACGCGCCGAAAGCAACCGCCCCGGCCATGAGCGCCAGAAGCAGCAGTGCGAACCGCGATTTCTTGGACAGGCTCACAGGTCGGATCCGATGGTGAAGTGGATGCCGAAGCCCGGATCGGGACCGTTGAAGCCGTAGGCGAGATCGAAACGGACCGGGCCGATCGGTGATCGCCAGCGCGCGCCGCCGCCCACGCCGAAGTTGGCGTTCGGCTTGCGGTCGAAGGCATCGCCGACATCCACGAAACCGGCCACCGCCCATTCCGGATTCAGACGGTATTCGTATTCCATGCTGCCGACCGCCATGTAGCGGCCCCCGAGGTTGTACTTGCCGTAGTATTCGCCGATTTCCTTGTAGCCGTAGCCGCGCACGCTCTGATCGCCGCCGGCATAGAAACGCAGCGACGGCGGGAAGTACGGATAATTGCCGGACCAGGTCGCGCCGACTTCGGCGCGCATCAGCAGGCGGCTGCGGTCATTGAGCCCGACTATCCGCTTGTTCTTGACCGTGACCTGCACGAACGGCGCCTGCGAGGCTTCGAATTCGTAACCGGTGCGCGCCTGGTAATGCCAGGCCGAGCCGCTGGTCGGATACAGCGGATCGTCGCTCCGGCGCCAGACCGCATTGAACTCGGGGTAGGCCACAGCGGTGTACAGGACATCGCCGAGCGACTGGTCGATGTCGGGAATGGCTTCATCGAATCGTTCGCGGCGCACATTGAGGCTGGCCAGCAGATCCCAATTGCGCAATTC
>NZ_JAPDUI010000022.1 GCF_025980345.1 Arenimonas sp. GDDSR-1
TGATTTGGCTGAACCCCGGCCAAAGCAAGGCGCGGCGCAGGGCTTGAGGTGAATCAAGACACGGGCCGCCATTCCGGTGCAGACTGGCGGGGTACCCATAGAATGAGGCAAGCCATGGCCGTGAAGCGTTCCCGTTCCGTATCCGCCGCCCGCAAACCGGCCGCCAAGAAAACCGCCAAAACCGCGCCGGTGAAAAAAGCCGCCCCGGCCAGGAAAGCCGCGAGCCGCAAAGCGGCGGTGGCGCAATCGGTGGATCGCCGCAAACCCAATGGCAAAGGCCCGTTCGATGTGAACACCGCGGTGGCCGCCGCCATGGCGCAGGCCGAAGCGGTGAAGTGGGCGCAGGCGCATCCGAAACCGGCGGTGCCGCCGCTGGGCATTTCCGCCGAAGGCCTGGGCATCTCGCCGGATGCGGCCAAACGCATGCAGCGCCTGCCGGACAGCGGGGAAGACAGCAGTAACGCGCCGCTGCCGGACAGCTACCCGTACCGCCACCGCATCCAGCGCAAGGAATACGAGGCGGAAAAGAAGAAGCTGCAGATCGAGCTGCTGAAAGTGCAGAACTGGGTGAAAGACACCGGCCAGCGCATCGTGCTGCTGTTCGAAGGCCGCGACGCGGCCGGCAAGGGCGGCACCATCAAGCGCTTCACCGAACACCTGAACCCGCGTGGCGCGCGCGTGGTGGCGCTGGAAAAACCGAACCAGGAAGAGGTCGGCCAGTGGTATCTGCAGCGCTACACCCGGCATCTGCCGACCTACGGCGAGCTGGTGTTCTTCGACCGCAGCTGGTACAACCGCGCCGGCGTGGAGCGGGTCATGGATTTCTGCAGCCCGGCCGATTATCTGGAATTCCTGCGCGAGGCGCCGGAGTTCGAGCGCATGCTGGTGCGCAGCGGCATCCGCCTGTACAAATACTGGTTCTCGGTCAGCCGCGACGAACAGATGCGCCGCTTCAATTCGCGCCGCAGCGATCCGCTCAAGCACTGGAAGCTGTCGCCGATCGACATCCAGTCGCTCGACAAATGGGATGCCTACACCGAAGCCAAGGAAGCGATGTTCTTCCACACCGACACCGCCGATGCGCCCTGGGTGGTGGTCAAGTCGGACGACAAGAAGCGCGCCCGCATCAACTGCATGCGCCACTTCCTGAGCACGCTGCCGTATCCGGGCAAGGATCCGGCCGTGGCCTGCGCGCCCGATCCGCTGATCGTCGGCGCCGCCGCCGAGGTGCTGGCCAACAGCGGCCAGTAAGCGCCGCGCTTGTGGATTGCCACGCGCTGTGGCAGTCTTACAGGCAGTAGAATTTTCTGGAGTTCCGGCCGTGATAGATCCGGACGGTTACCGCCCCAATGTCGGCATCATCCTGATGCGTGCCGACGGCATGGTGTTCTGGGCCCGCAGGGTCAACCGGGATGGTTGGCAATTCCCGCAGGGCGGCATGAACACCGACGAAACCCCGCTGGAAGCCATGTACCGCGAGCTGGAAGAAGAAACCGGCCTGCAGTCGCATCATGTCGATGTGCTCGGCGCCACGCCCGGTTGGCTGCGTTACCGCCTGCCGCGGCGCAGCATCCGCAACCACACCAAGCCGGTGTGCATCGGCCAGAAGCAGGTCTGGTTCCTGCTCAAGCTCAATGCCGATGAATCGCAGGTGCGCCTGGACGCGACCGACACGCCCGAGTTCGATGACTGGCGCTGGGTCGATTTCTGGTATCCGGGCGAGAACGTGGTGCACTTCAAGCGCGAAGTGTACGTGCAGGCTCTGCAGTTGCTGTCGCCCTTGGCGCGCGAACTGGCCGGCGAGGCCGGCGTGCCGCGTCAGGTTGGCGATCGTCTGCTGGAAAACCTGCGCACCCGGAAAATCGCACGCGATGCCCGCGGCCGGGCCGAACGCCAGGCGCGCAAGCCGGCCTGATCAGGCGATGATGGCGGCCAAGGCCGCCCGCACCCGTTCGAATTCCGCGGCAATGCCGGCGCCGGCCTGCAGCGGGGTGTCGATGTCGCCGCTGCGCGCGCTTTTCTCGATGGTCTTGGCGATATCGGACAGGGCCATGGCGCCCAGATTGGCGCTGGATGATTTCAGCGTATGCGCCGGCGCCACCAGCGCGGTGCAATCGCGGTTGTCGAGCGCGCTCTGGATCTGCCCGATCAGTTTCGGGCTGTCTTCCAGATAGATGCGGATCAGGCTCTGGTAATCGCTGCCCATCATTTCCTGCAGGTCTTCGACGATTTCCATGTCCAGGGCCGGACTCTGAGCGGCGGCCGCTGGCGGCGCTGCTTCGGGCGCGGCCGGTGCCGGTGCTTTGCTTTCCACCGGCGGCGCTTCGCTGTGCCGCGTCATCCATTTCATCATCACCTGCTCCAGCAGTTTGCGGTCGACCGGTTTCGACAGGTAATCGTCCATGCCGGCATCCAGGCAGCGCTGGCGGTCTTCGGCCATGGCGTTGGCGGTCATCGCGATGATCGGCAGGCGCGGCAGCGATTTTTCCGCTTCAATCCGGCGCCAGGTCTGGGTGGCCCGGTAGCCGTCCATCACCGGCATCTGGCAGTCCATCAGCACCAGGTCGAAATCGGGATTCTGCTGCAGCATGTCGATGGCGATCTCGCCGTTCTCGGCGCTCAGGCAGTCGAAGTTGCAGATCTGGATCAGGCGCTGCGCCACCAGCAGGTTGACCGGGTTGTCTTCCACCAGCAGCACCAGGCCGCGCGATTGGCCGGGCACGAACAGCAGATCGGCCGGCAGGATGTTGACCGCCGGTTTCTGCTCGTGCGGGCCGGGCGGCTGCAGTTCGCTGGCGGTGCTGGCCAGCAGGCGGTTCAGTTCGGCGAACAGGGTCGACATGTCGGTGTTGCGCGCGATCACCCGCCGGCGCGGGGTTTTGTCCAGTTCCAGCGCCGGGCCTTCCACCGACTGCAGCATGGCGATGCGCAGGCGAGCGAATTCGGAATCGGCCAGCAGGCTCTTCTGCAGCTGCAATGCGCTCTGCCGGCCGGAGCTGACGTCGATGACCAGCAGATCGAGATCGGACGTGCTGCCGACCGCGACCGATTCCTTGAGGATGCGCTGCGCTTCGAACACGGTGCCGGCCACATTGAGCTGCGCGCCGGCATTGATGTTGGCTTTCTCGATCTTGCCGGTCAGGATCGGATCGCTGGAGAACAGCAGCACGTTGGCGTTCTTCAGTTCGGTGGCCAGGCCGTGGCTGTCGCCGACCGCTTTGAGCATCGGAATCTCGAACCAGAACGTCGAGCCGGCGCCGGGCTGGGAATCGACGCCGATCTGGCCGGCCATCAGATCAATGATGCGTTTGCAGATCACCAGCCCGAGGCCGGTGCCGCCGTACAGCCGGGTGGTCGAGGCATCGGCCTGGCTGAACGGCTTGAACAGGCTGCCGGCGTTCTCCGGCGAGATGCCGATGCCGGTGTCCTTCACTTCGAAACGCAGGATGTGGTGCTGGCGGGTTTCCGATTTGGCCTTGACCGAGAGGGTCAGCGTGCCCTTGTCGGTGAATTTGATGGCGTTGCTGAGCAGATTGCTCAGCACCTGGCGCAGGCGCACCGGATCGCCGCGCACGGCCAGACGCAGCGAAGGATCCAGATGGACCTGGATGGCCAGATGCTTGGCGTCGGCCTGGTTCTGGAACATGCGCACCACGGAATTGACCACATCGCGCAGGTTCATGCCGGTGGTTTCCAGCTGCAGCTTGTTGGCTTCCAGTTTCGAGTAGTCGAGGATGTCGTCGACGATGCGCTTCATCTGCCCGGCCGAACTGCGCGCGGTGCTCAGGATGTCGGATTGGTCCTTTTCCAGCGGCGTGGTCGACAGCAGATCGAGCATCGGGATGATGCCGTTCAGCGGCGTGCGGATTTCATGGCTCATGGTGGCCAGGAATTCGCTCTTGGCCATGGCCGCGGCTTCGGCCGCCAGCTTGGATTTCTTCAGCTCGAATTCCAGACTGCGCTGCTTTTCCAGTTCGGTGCGCAGCCCGGTCACTTCCTGCAGGTGCTGCTCGGTGTTGATTTCGGTCTGCGCGATGCGGCTGTGGTGGCTTTCGATGCGGTGCCAGAGCGCGGCCACGAACGACACGGTCAGCAGCGAGGAAATGACCGAGACGTTGAGCCAGACCGAATCGTTCAGCCACAGGCTGATGCCCGAGGAAATCGCCGCGCCGGCCGCCGACGCCAGGGCCAGCCAGCGGATCAGGGTGGACTGTTGCGGGCGCTCGTCCTGATCGTTCATCTACAGCACCGACTGGTCGAAACCGAACTCGAGGCTGCTGTCGGCCGAATGCACCAGATTGCCCTGGATGAAATCGATGCCGCTCATCCACAGCGCGGCCGCGCTCTGCGCGTCTTCCACGCAGTGGCCGATGACTTCCACGCCGCGCCGGTGCGCGTTGTCGGCCAGCGCTTTGACCTGGTCGCGCGCGTCCTGGTTGCCGAGCTCGGCGGTCAGCCGGTTGGCCAGCTTGACGTAACTGATCGGCAGGCTGCCGAGCAGATCGGGTTCGTCGTTGCGCGGGTTGTAGCGGCTCAGGCAGAACTGCACGCCGTCGGCGCTCAGGCCCTGGCACAGGTCCTTGATCGACTGCTGGTTGAGCAGGGCGTCGTTGTGGTTGATTTCGATGACCAGGCTGTTTTCCGGGATGCCGTAGGCTTTCAGCAGGTTGCGCAGCCAGACCGGCTGGCTTTCATCGAGCAGGGTGATGTTGGACTGGTTGACGAACAGCTTGATCTGGTCGCCGGCGGCGGCGCGTTCGCTGATGGTGGCCACCGCTTTGGTCATCGACCAGCGGTCGAGCGCGATGATCAGATTGCTTTTCTCGGCGATGTGGATGAACTCGGTGGCCGGCACGATGGCGCCGTTGCCGTCGGTCAGGCGCAGCAGGGACTGGAACTGCTTTTCCGCGCCGCCGGCCACGGCCACGATCGGCTGGTACAGATGCGACAGGCAGCCGTTGCTGTCGGCGTTGGCCAGCAGCGCGATGATGGCTTCCTCGCGCTCCACTTCCGCACTCGACTGCGGCCGGTACACCACCACGCCGCCGGGTGCGCTGCGCGCGGCGCGGGCGGTGCGTTCGGCGGCGTTGATCAGGATGTCGGTGCTGCCTTTGCCGTGTTCGAACGCGCAGACGCCGATGTGGGCGCGGAACTCGACCCCCTGGCCCTGGATTTCGAACTTCTGCGCCATGATGCGTTCGCGCAGCTTGGCCGCCTGCGCCGTCATCGCGGCTTCGCCGGTGTCGCCCTGGTACAGCAGCGCGAAGGCGCCGTCGCCGAAGCGCGCCACCGGTGCCGGCTGGCCGATGCCGGCCAGGAACGCGGAGAATTCGCGCAGCAGGTTCTCGAGGGCGCTCAGGCCGAGGCGGTCCTTGAGCAGATTGATGCCGTTGAGTTCGATGAAGAACAGGGCCTGGCCGTCGCGTTCGATGCGCTGCTCGAGCAGGTTCAGCATGTCGGTGCGCCGGATCAGGCCGGTGTCTTTCGCCGCAGCGCCGGCGTCGCCGCGCAGGGCACGGTGGCGTTTGATGCGGTTCTGCACCGCCGCGATCAGCCGGCGCGGACGGATCGGCTTGCTCAGGAAGTCGTCGCCGCCGGCTTCCAGCGCGTCCATCTGGCGCTCTTCATCGGATTCGCCGGACAGGAACACGATCGGGATGTTCTGGAACTGTTCGGACTGCCGGATGATTTCGGTCAGTTCGATGCCGCTGGCTTTCGGCATGTTCAGATCCATCAGGATCAGATCGGGTTTGAACGATTCGATGTGGCCGATCAGGTTGTCGGCTTCCAGCAGCACCTTGGTGCTGATTTCGGCATTGCGCAGGATGCCTTCGGCGAACATCGCCTGCGAGCGGTCGTCTTCGACGATCATCACCCGGTAGCGCTCGGTCTTGCCGAAGCGCAGGATCTGGTCGATGCGCGCGACCACGCCGCGCGCGTCGGCATTGCCGCTGATCACCGCGTCCATCATCGCGAAGCGCTCGTCGCCGGCATCGGCTTCGCTGTCGGCCGGCAGCAGCTGCACGGCGGTCAGGTACTTCGGATGCTGGCGCCGGTAATCGCCGATCATGCCGCCGAGGCGCAGCACGTCGTCGGCGAATTCGGCATCGATCAGCAGCAGATCGGCCGGCAGCGCCTGCAGCAGTTCAGAGAGTTCTTCCGCGCTGTCCAGCAGCTCCAGATCGACGCCGGCCTGCTCCAGCTGCAGGTGGATCTCCTGCGCCAGGGTGCCGTGCTTGGTGAGGTGGTAGATGCGCTGGTTGCGGAAGCTGGTCTCGGCCGCGGGTTTCGAGGTGTCGTTCATGGGAGCCATCCTAGCAGGGGCCGCAGCATCGGCTGCGGGAGGGGGTTTGGGAGAATCGGTGCTGACCGGAACCGGCGCTTCGGCGCCTTCCGACCATTGCCGCCAATAGGCGATCGGCGGGGTTTCGAAGCGGCTTTCGGCACTGGTGCTGAGCGGCACCGGGGCCTGCCATTCGGCCAGCGCCGGCGCCTTTGCCACGGCTTTGACCGCCGCCGGCGCGGCGGCATCGCCGAATGCCTGCAGTTGCGCGGCCTGTTCATCCGAGGGCAGGGTGCCGGCCGCCAGACAGGCGCTGAGCAGGCCGTCGAGGCCCTGCAGGGGCGCGGCATCGGCATGGGCGCCGACCCGCAGCCGGGTGCGCACGTCTTCGCGCAGCTGCCAGAGCGCGTTCAGATCCCAGCGCGAAGCCCGATACGCGGCGATCCGTGCCGGAAGGCCGAGCGTTGCTGCGGGAGCAGGGTTTTGGAGATCGATCATCTGCGGCGTGCCGTTGTCCGTTTGCGCGCATTCCGCGGCGGTCTGAGTGACCGGCCGTCAAACGCGCCATCACAGGCTATTATGCACGCAAAATCAAGCGCCTGTCAGCCGCTCCGGCATTCCCGGCCGGGCGGTGTGGGAACCGCTATAATACAGCTCGTCGTCTGCGCCGGGAGTCGCCGCCATGGCGGTGCAAAACAAAGATCTGCCGCGGTTTTCCATTGTCAGCCAATCGCCCCGTTTCAAGGGGCTGGGTCTCGTGCTGGGCGGGCTCTGGCTGGTGATGGCCGTGGCCTGGATCGGACTGTTCTGGCGCGGCCTGCACACCGATGCCGGCCAGTTGCGCGCGCAGCGCGATGCGGCCGTGCGCCAGGCCGAAGCGCTGAAAGACAGCGAGACGCGCCTGAAGCAGGAACTGACCAACGCCAAGCGCGCCGAGTTCATCACCCGCAGCGCCAACACCCAGATCCAGGAATCGCTGGCCGAGAAGGACGAGCAGATCGCCGGGCTCAAGGCCGATATGGATTTCTACGAGCGCCTGGTCGGCTCCGGCGGCCGCCGGCACGGGCTGAGCGTGCATAACGCCGAGTTCACGCCCGGCGCCGGCAATGCCTGGCACTACACCATCACCCTGACCCAGAACATCAACCGCGGCGGCATGACCTCGGGCCAGATGCGCTTCGCGGTGGACGGCGTGTCCGGCGGCAAACTCAAGAGCGTGGAGTGGCCGCAGCTGCTGCAGAAACCGGAGGCGCCGGCGCAGGCCTTTTCCTTCCGCTATTTCCAGCAGATCGAGGGCGATGTGATGCTGCCGGCCGGCTTCACCCCGCAGCGGGTCCGGGTCAGCGTCAGCGGCGGCTTCGGCAAACAGGAACAGCGTTTCGACTGGACGGTCAGCCGTCCGGCCGCAGCGCCGGAAATTTAATTTTTCATTCAATCTCGTGATGGAGCGTCAAAAGCATGTTGGGAAGTAAAAAAACAAAACTGTCCGCGAACGGATCGGACAATGTGGAAACCCTGATCGGCCGCCACGTGGTGATCCAGGGCGATCTGCTGTTCTCGGGCGGGCTGTACATCGAGGGCAAAGTGCTCGGCAAGGTGATCGCCGAAGACGGCGCCGATTCGCTGCTGACCCTGGCCCAGGGCGGCGTCATCGAGGGCAGCATCAGCGCGCCGAAGGCGGTCATTTCCGGCCGGCTGACCGGCGACATCCACAGCCGCGAGCGCATTGAATTGACCGAAACCGCCCATATCCAGGGCAATATCCATTACCGGTTGATTGAAATCACCGCCGGCGCCACCGTCAGCGGCCAGTTGATCCACCAGCAGCCGGCCGATTAATCCTTACAAGGCGAAGCCCATGAGCGAACCGACCTACCAAACCGTTGCCACCCCGCTGAGCCTGACCGCTTCGGCTGCGGCCAAGGTCGCCAGCCTGATCGCCGAGGAAGCCAATCCGGAACTGAAACTGCGCGTGTACATCAGCGGGGGCGGCTGCTCCGGCTTCCAGTACGGCTTCAGTTTCGACGAACAGGCCGAGGCCGATGATCTGGCGGTGCAGCGCGATGGCGTGACCCTGATCGTCGATCCGCTCAGCCTGCAGTACCTGATGGGCGCCGAAGTGGATTACCGCGAAAGCCTGCAGGGCTCGCAGTTCGTCATCCGCAATCCCAACGCCAAGACCACCTGCGGTTGCGGCAGCAGTTTCTCGGCCTGATGCCCCTTCCCGATTTCGCCTTCCGTCACACCGGCCTGGACCGCGCCGAACCGATGCGCACGCATCCGGCCGAGCTGGATGCGGCTTGGGCGGACGCGCGTCTGTTGGTGCTGAACGAAAAAGGCGAAGCCTGCTGTTACAGCGCTTCTGAAATTTACTATCCCGCCACCCGGGTTTCTTTGCGCCGTCCGGAATCGGCCACCCTGCTGGGTTTCGATGCCGGTCAGTCGTATTTCGCGTTGCCGCTGGACGCGGTCGCGCATGCGCCGCAGGAAGTGATCGGCATCCGCGCCGCCGCCGTGGAATGGCCGGAAAAGGATGCCGCCATCTTCGCCCAGGCCAAAGCCATTTTGCATTGGCAGACCCAGAGTAAATTCTGTGGCCGCTGCGGCGGCCTGCTTGATCTGAAAACCGCCGGCTACAGCGCGGTTTGCGGCAGCTGTGGTCTGGCCAGTTATCCGCAGACGCATCCGGCCACCATCATGTGCGTCAGCGACGGCGAGCATCTTCTGCTCGGCCGGCAGGCGGCCTGGCCGGAGAAACGCTGGTCGTTGCTGGCCGGTTTCGTCGAGCCCGGCGAAACGCCCGAGCAGACCGTGGTGCGCGAGGTTTGGGAAGAATCCGGCGTGCGTGTCGAACGCGTGCGTTATGTCGCCTCGCAGCCCTGGCCGATGCCGATGGCGCTGATGATCGGCTACGATGCCTACGCGCCGATGCAGGCCATCCACATCAGCGATGAACTGCAGGCCGCGCGCTGGTTCAGCAGGGACGAACTGAACGCCCTGGTCGCCGCCGGTGAACTGAGTTTGCCCGACCCGCTGTCGATTTCGCGGTATCTGATCATGCGCTGGCTGCAGGCCGATTCCGCGCTGGCCGAATTTTGGCATACTACAGCCTGACAAGGGGGCGCGCATGACCTGGACGGTAATGGCGGTAGTGGCAGCATTGTTGATCGGCCATGTCCTGCCGCAGGTCAGCCGCTGGCGCGATTTCACCTGGTTCGAGCGCTGGCTGGACATCGCCTGCCGTGCAGAATCCGGGCCCTCGCCGTGGCACGCCTATGCCGGGGTGTTTCTGTGCGTCGGCCTGCCGGCCCTGGTGGTTGCGCTGCTGGTCGGCTGGCTGGACGGCATCTTCGCCTTTCTGGTGGCGCTGGCCGCCATGCTGTACACCTGGGGTCCGCGCGATCTCGATCTGGATGTGCAGGCGATCATAGATGCCGAAGGTCTGGAGGCGAAAGAACGCGCCGCCGCCGCGCTGTATGAAGAAGGTCAGCCGGTGTCTCTGGAAGGTCCGGTGGCGGTCGCGGCGGTGTTCGAAAACGCGCTGACGCGCTGGTTCGCGGTGCTGTTCTGGTTCCTGCTGCTCGGCCCGGGCGGCGCGCTGGCCTACCGCCTGCTGTATCTGCTGGTGCATCACAAACATGACCGTGCCCTGCCGGAGGGGCTGCGCGAAGCCGCCGGAAAAACCCTCAATGCCGCGCACTGTCTGCCGGCGCATCTGATGACCCTGGCCATGGCGCTGGCCGCCAATTTCGACAAAGTCGTGCAGGTCTGGCGTGATTGGTACGCCGATGGCGGCCCGCGTCTGGATTATTCGTTTCTGTCCGCCGCGGCGCATGCCAGCGTGGCCTCGGAGCTGGCCGAGGAAGCGGCCGATGCCGACGACGGTCCGTCCTCGGCTCCGGCGCTGCTGGAACTGCGCGATGCCATGAGTCTGGCCTGGCGCATGCTGCTGCTGTGGCTGGCGGTGCTGGCCGTGTTCGTGCTGGCCGGTCTGGTCAACTGACGCGGTTCAGTCGCGCTTGCGGTAGAAGCGGATCGCCAGGCTGCGCACCACCAGAATCGGAATCGCGAACACGATGTTCACCACCAGCTGGAGTTCCAGCCACTGGCCCCAGGTTTCCATCTGGCCGGTTTCGATGTCAATGCCCGGCGGCTGCAGCGTGAACAGCAGCACGAACAGCACCAGCCCGTAAAACAGCAGATGGCAGATCCAGCCGCCCAGGTTGTGCGGCAGGAACAGCAGGAACATGCGGCGTACCGATTTCCCGGCACTGACCTTGTCTTTGCGCGCATCGGCCTGCTGCATGAATTCGGTCAGTTTGCGCCGCAGCTCGTCGAGTTCGCGCGCGGACTCCTGCTTGACCTCGGCGAAGCGCTCCGGCGTGCAGACCGCTTCCTGGGCTTTGACCCAGGTGCCGAGAAAGGCGATGCGGCGCTCGGCCAGACCGATTTCGTCCTGGAATTTGGCTTTGATGCTGCGCTGCTCGGTCCACGCCGCCAGCCGTGCCCAGGTACCGCCGAGCAGGGTGATGAAACCCACGATGGCGGTGGCCATGGCCAAATGATCTTGAATCGTCGGTTCCGCCATCAGGATTCCCCTTACCCTTGTGCACTCAGCTTAACACGCTGCGATGAACGGCTAGGCCCACTCGCCGCGCATGGCTTTCACTTTTTCCTCAAGGTCCGCCGCCGTCGCGCTGGCGCCGTCCACCGGCGCTTCGGCCAACACGGTCACATGTGCGCGGATGCGGCTGGGCAGGCGCAGGGTGTTGATCACGCCGCTGCGGCTGAAGATGCTGGCCCACATGCCGCGGATCGCCATCGGCACCACCGGCACCGGACGCGCGGCCAGAATGCGTTCCATGCCGGGCTTGAACGGGCCGATCTCGCCGTCCGGGGTCAGGCGGCCCTCGGGAAAAATGCAGACCAACTCGCCGTCGGCCAGCGCTTTGTCGACTTCCGCGAAGGCGCGCTCCATCAGTTCCGGATCTTCGCTGCGGCCGGCAATCGGAATGGCGTTGGCGGCTTTGAACGCCCAGCGCGCGCCGGGCGTATTGAAGATTTTGTAATACATCACGAAGCGGATCGGACGCGGCACCGCGCTGCTCAGCAGCAGGGCATCCATGTAACTGACGTGATTGCACACCAGCAGGGCCGGGCCCTCATCCGGTACGTTTTTCTCGATGCCGTGCACCTCGATCCGGTACAGGATGCGGATGTAGATCCAGGCCAGAAAGCGCAGGAAGAATTCCGGCACCAGCAGCATCAGGTACACCAGCACGGCCAGATTCAGCACCGACAGCAGCAGGAACACTTCCGGAATGTTGAAACCGAGATAGCGCTGCAGCACGATGCCGGTGGCCGCCGCCGACACGATGAACACCGCGTTCTGGATGTTCATGCCGGCGATGACGCGCGACAGATGGTGTTTCTCGGTGCGGCTCTGGATCAGCGCGAACAGCGGCACGATGAAGAAGCCCGCGAACAGACCGATCAGGGTCAGGTCGGCCATGATCCGGAAGCTGCCGGCCTGCTGCCAGAACTGCGCGAGAGTGATGCCGGTTTCCGGCGCGAGTCCGGGCCTCGCGAAATACAGATCGGCGCAGAATACGCTCATGCCGAGCGCGCCGAACGGCACCAGACCGATTTCCACCGTGCGCTGCGAGAGCTTTTCGCACCACAGCGAACCCAGACCGGTGCCGATCGAGAACAGCGCCAGCGCCATCAGGTTCAGGGATTCCGAACCGCCCAGATGCAGCTTGGCGTAATTCGGCAGCTGCGCGCTGAGCAGGGTGCCGACGAACCAGAACCAGGACACGCCGAACACCGCGCGGCGCACCACCGGGTGGTGGCGGACCATGCCGAGCACGTGCAGCGATTCGGCCAGGAGATTCGGATTGATTTTCAGCTCGGGCGCGATGGCCGGCGCCATCGGAATCGCGCGGCTGACCAGATGCCCGGTCACCGCCAGACCGATCATCGCCGCGGCCGCGGCCTGCGGTCCGTATCCGGGAATCATCAGCAGCGACATGCCGGCGATCATGCCGATCAGGATCGAAATGGAGGTGCCCATTTCCACCAGGCCGTTGCCGCCGGTGAGTTCTTCCGGCGCCAGCACCTGCGGCAGGATGGCGTATTTGACCGGACCGAACAGGGTGGACTGCACGCCGGTCAGAAACAGGCAGAACAGCAGCAGCGCGGGCAGGCTATAGATGAAGCCGAAGGCCGCCAGACTCATGATCGCAATTTCCATCGCGGTGGTGATGCGGATCAGGCGCGCCTTCTCGACCTTCTCGGCGATCTGCCCGGCGGTGGCGGAAAACAGGAAGTAGGGCAGGATGAACAGGGCCGGTGCCAGGTTGGCGTAAAGCGTCGATTGCTCGGTGCTCAGGCCCATCTGGTACACCATCAGCGCCAGCATGGCGTTGCGGAACACGTTGTCGTTGAATGCGCCCAGCGCCTGCGTCAGGAAGAACGGCAGGAAGCGGCGTTGTTTCAGCAGTTCAAATTGCGAGTGGGCCATGGTGCGCGGATTCGGTGACCAAGGCCCACTATAGCCGACTCAGCCGTGCTCGCGTTCGATGGCGCGCCAGCCGATGTCGTTGCGGTGGAACTCGCCCAGCCAGCTGATCTGATCAGCCAGGGTATAGGCGGCATTCTGCGCTTCGGCCACGCTGCTGCCGAGCGCGGTGGCGCACAGCACGCGGCCACCGCTGGTCAGTACCTGCCCGTCTTCCAGCCGGGTGCCGGCATGGAACAGCTTGCTGCCGGGCGGCGCGTCGATGTCGAGGCCGTGGATGACGTCGCCGGTGCGCGGCGTGCCCGGGTAGTGTTCGGCGGCCATCACCACGCCCAGTGCCGGGCGCGGATCCCACTGCGCCTGGGTGGCGTGCAGGCGGCCGTCGATGGCGGCTTCAATCAATGTGCTCAGATCGGACTGCAGGCGCAGCATCACCGGCTGGGTTTCCGGATCGCCGAAGCGCACATTGAATTCGATCACTTTCGGCGCGCCGGCCGCATCGATCATCAGACCGGCGTACAGGAATCCGGTGAACGGCATGCCGTCACTGATCATGCCGCGCACGGTCGGTTCGACGACCTCGCGCATGACGCGCGCATGCACTTCCGGCGTGACCACCGGGGCCGGCGAATACGCACCCATGCCGCCGGTGTTCGGGCCGGTGTCGCCGTCGCCGACGCGTTTGTGGTCCTGACTGGTGGCCATCGGCAAGGCGGTGCGGCCATCGACCATGGAAATGAAGCTGGCTTCTTCGCCGGCCAGGAATTCCTCGATGACCACGCGTGCGCCGGCCTCGCCGAACTGGTTGTTGCCGAGCATGTCGGTGATCGCGGCTTTGGCTTCCTCCAGCGTCATCGCCACCACCACGCCTTTGCCGGCGGCCAGTCCGTCAGCCTTGATCACGATCGGCGCGCCGACGTGATCGACGTGCGCCAGGGCTTCGGTTTCGCTGTCGAACACCGCGTAATGCGCGGTCGGAATGCCGTGCCGCGCCAGAAAATCCTTGGCGAAGGCCTTGCTGCCTTCCAGCTGCGCGGCGGCCTGACGCGGCCCGAAGATGCGCAGGCCGTGGGCCTGGAACAGATCGACCACGCCCAGCACCAGCGGCGCTTCCGGGCCGACCAGAGTGAAGGCCACGTTCTCGGCGCGTGCCAGGGCCAGCAGGCCGTCGATGTCGGTGACCGACACCGCGACGTTGCGGCATTTGTCCTCGCGGGCGGTGCCGGCATTGCCCGGCGCCACCAGGATTTCCGTGACCCGCGGCGACTGCGCCAAACGCCAGGCCAGCGCGTGTTCGCGCCCGCCGGATCCGATCACGAGAATTTTCATGGAGGTTCCTCAGTGTTTGAAGTGGCGGCGGCCGGTGAACACCATGGCGATGCCGTGTTCATTGGCCGCGTCGATGACTTCATTGTCGCGCATCGAGCCGCCGGGCTGGATGACGGCACGGATGCCGGCCGCGGCGGCGGTGTCGATGCCGTCGCGGAACGGGAAGAACGCATCGGACGCCATCACCGCGCCGGGCACGGAAAGGCCGGCGTCGTCGGCTTTGATGCCGGCGATCTTGGCGCTGATCACCCGGCTCATCTGGCCGGCGCCGATGCCGATGGTGCGCTGGTCGCGCGCGAACACGATGGCGTTCGATTTCACGAACATCGCCACTTTCCAGGCGAACAACAGGTCTTCCAGCTGTTCCAGACTCGGCTGGGTGTCGCTGACCGTTTTCAGATCCTTGATGCCCAGCGTGTCGCTGTCGGTGTTCTGCACCAGCAGGCCGCCGGCCACGCGTTTGTAATCCCACGCGCCGTGATGGCCATCGAGCGCGCCGCAGTCGAGCACGCGCACGTTCGGCTTGCGTGCGAACGCGGCCTGCGCTTCCGGGCTGATGCCGGGCGCGATGACCACTTCGACGAACTGGCGTTCGGCGATGGTGCTTGCGGTTTTGCCGTCGAGCATGCGGTTGAAGGCGATGATGCCGCCGAAGGCCGAGGTCGGATCGGTGCCGAAGGCGCGGTCATAGGCATCGCCGATGTTGGCGGCCACCGCCACACCGCAGGGGTTGGCATGCTTGACGATGACGCAGGCCGGGGCACTGAAGGCTTTCACGCATTCCAGCGCGGCGTCGGCATCGGCGATGTTGTTGAACGACAGTTCCTTGCCCTGGATGAAACGGGCGGTGGCGACGATGCCGCTGCCGGCGGCGGCTTCGACGAACAAGGCGCCGGCCTGATGCGGATTCTCGCCATAACGCAGGGCGCTGCCGAGTGCGAAGGCCGGATGCAGACTGGCCGGCCAGGCTTTCGGCGCTTCGGGGCTGTCGGCGCGCTTGGACAGCCATTCGGTGATCTGGCCATCGTAGGCGCTGGTGTGTGCGTAGGTTTTTGCGGCCCAGTGGCGTCGTTGCGCCTCGGTGCTGCCGCCTTCGGCCAGCGCCGCGATGAAGCCGGCGTAATCGGCCGGATCGGTCAGTACCGCGACGCGCGCGTGATTCTTGGCGGCGGCGCGCAGCATGGCCGGACCGCCGATGTCGATGTTCTCGATGGCGTCGTCGTACGTGCAGTCGGGCTTGGCCACGGTGGCCGCGAACGGGTAGAGGTTCACCACCAGCAGATCGATGGCCTCGATGCCGTGTTCGGCGCTGACCGCATCATCGATGCCGGCGCGCGACAGCAGACCGCCGTGGATTTTCGGGTGCAGGGTTTTGACCCGGCCGTCCATGATTTCCGGAAAGCCGGTCACGTGGCTGACATCGGTGACGGCGAGGCCGGCATCGCGCAGGGCTTTGGCGGTGCCGCCGGTGGACAGCAGCTGCACGCCATGCGCGATCAGGGCTTCGGCCAGCGGCAGCAGGCCGGATTTATCGGACACCGACAGCAGGGCGCGGCGGACGGGATGGCGGATGGCGGGCATAAATCACTCCGAAAGGGGCTTAATTATAAACCCTCGGGGTGACGCATTGGGGCCGGATCAGCCCTCGGAAACGGCGTATTGCTTGAGTTTCTTGCGCAGGGTGGCGCGGTTCATGCCGAGGATTTCGGCGGCGCGGCTTTGATTGCCCCGGCAATGGATCATCACTTCCTGCAGCAGTCCCGGCTCGACTTCGGCCAGCACGGTGTCATACAGATCGTTGCTCTGGGCATGGCCCATGTCCTGAAGATAGCGGCGCACCACGCGGGCCACGACATCTTTCAGGCAGGGTTGGGTTTTGGTTTCGGGGGCGGTGCTGTGGATGAGATGCAGGGTGTTCACTTACGGCTCGTGCTGACCATTTTTCCGGCCGTGTAGTGTAGCCCGATTCGCGCGCGCTTGCCTGAACGCTTCAGTGGAAATCGAAGGCGAAACCGGCGGCCTTGCCGGAGGTTTCCTGCAGCGCGATTTCCACCGACACCGTCTGCCCGGGCTTGATGTCACCGTCCTGCGCGGCATTGAGGTACTCGCGCGGACGGAAGCGGCGCATGGCGATGGCCTGTCCGGTGACATCGGTCAGCCGGATTTCGATCTGCGGCCAGGGCTGTGGCCACTGCGCGGCATTGCGGAAACTCAGCTGGACCACCAGCACGCCGGCCTGATCGGGGTCGGCGGCGACCGCCTGCTGCACGGGCACGAAAGCTTCGGGTTGGCGCCAGGCCTCGAGCTGGCAGGACGCCAGCAGACACAGGCGGCTGACCAGCGGACGCCAGGCCGGGTTTTCAGCCAGTTCATCGCGTTTGGCCAGAATGATCTGCAGGCCCAATGCCAGCATCAACAGGCCGGTGCCGGCCAGCAGCCTGCGGTGCTGATCAGCGTTTGCGGCCATCGATGCGGATCCAGTCATCCTGCTGGGTCACCGTCAGCGCGTCGAAATGCGGGGCGAAGGCCGCCAACACCTCGTGTTCCTGGCCTTTCAGGATGCCGGACAGTGCGATGACCCCACCGGACTGCGTGCGTGCCGCCAAGGTGTCGTGCAGGGCGATGAGTGCCGAGGCCAGGATGTTGGCGACGACCACGGGATACTGGCGCAGCGGTTCGGCGTCCGGCAGATACACCTGCAGCGCGCGGCCGACACCGTTGCGTTCGGCATTGTCGTGCGTGGCGATCAGGGCCTGCGGATCGTTGTCGACGCCGGTGGCCGAGGCCGCGCCCAGTTTCAAGGCGGCCAGCGCCAGAATGCCGGAGCCGCAGCCGAAATCGAGCACATCCTTGCCGTGCAGATCCAGACCATCCAGCCAGTGCAGGCACAGCGCGGTGGTCGGGTGCGTGCCGGAACCGAAGGCCAGGCCCGGATCCAGGCGGATGATGACACTCCCGGCCGCTTCCGGCGGCGCCTCGCGGTGCCACGGAATGATCCAGGTGCGGGTTCCGAAACGCATCGGCTCGAATTGATCCAGCCAGGCCCGTTCCCAGTCCTGGTCTTCCACCGTGCGGAACGTGGCGGTGGACCAATCGATGCCGCTGTCGTAGGCATCCAGGGCGTGCAGCAGCAGGCCTTCGTGGGTGCCGGCATCGAACAGCGCCAGCAGCACGATGTCGTTCCACAGCGGGGTTTCGCCAACGCCGGGTTCGAGAATGGCTTTTTCGTTTTCGGCATCGGCCGCGTCCAGCAGCGACACGCTGAGCGCACCGAGTTCGTTCAGCGCGGTTTCCACCCGCGCTTCTTCGCTGGCCTTGCAGGCGATCGACAGCTCGAGAAAGGGCATCAGGTCAGGCCGAGGCCTTTGTCCTTGCGTTCGGCCAGGCGTTTTTCCAGGTAATGGATGTTGGTGCCGCCCTGGAAGAAGCCGGCATCGGCCAGAATGCGCTGCTGTAGCGGCACATTGGTCTTGATGCCGTCCACGATCATTTCCGACAGCGCGCAGCGCATGCGGTAAATGGCCTGTTCGCGCGTGTTGCCGTGCACGATCAGCTTGCCGATCATCGAATCGTAATTCGGCGGCACTTTGTAGCCTTCGTAGATGTGCGAATCGACGCGCACGCCCGGGCCGCCCGGCGAATGGAAATGCTTGATCAGGCCCGGGCTCGGCAGGAAGCTGTCCGGGTCTTCGGCATTGATGCGGCATTCGATGGCGTGGCCGCGGATGACGATGTCGTCCTGGGTCAGGCTCAGTTTCTGGCCGGAGGCGATCAGCAGCTGTTCGCGCACCAGATCGACGCCGGTGATCATCTCGGTGACCGGATGTTCGACCTGGATGCGGGTGTTCATTTCGATGAAGTAGAAGCGGCCGTTCTCGTACAGGAATTCGAAGGTGCCGGCGCCGCGGTAACCGATGCGCACGCAGGCTTCGGTACAGATGCGGCCGATCTCGGCGCGCTGCTCGGGCGTGATGCCCGGCGCGGGGGCTTCTTCCACCACTTTCTGGTGACGGCGCTGCATCGAGCAGTCGCGTTCGCCCAGATGGATGGCGTTGCCCTGGCCGTCGGACAGCACCTGGATTTCGATGTGGCGCGGGTTCTCCAGGAATTTCTCCATGTAGACCATGTCGTTGTTGAACGCGGCCTTGGCTTCCTGTTGCGTGGTGGTGATCGAGGTGATCAGGCTGTCGGCTTCGCGCACCACGCGCATGCCGCGTCCGCCGCCGCCGCCGGCGGCCTTGATGATGACCGGATAACCGATCTCTTCGGCCATTTTCAGGTTGGCCATGGCGTCGTCGCCGAGCGGTCCGCCCGAGCCGGGCACGCAGGGCACGCCGGCATCCTTCATGGCGCGGATGGCTTCGACCTTGTCGCCCATCATGCGGATCACGTCGGCGGTGGGGCCGATGAAGATGAAGCCGGAACCTTCGGCGCGTTCGCAGAAGGTGGCGTTCTCGGACAGGAAGCCGTAACCCGGATGGATGGCGTCGGCGTCGGTCACTTCCGCGGCGGCGATGATGGCCGGAACGTTCAGATAGCTTTCAATCGACGGCGCTGGACCGATGCACACCGATTCGTCGGCCATGGCCACGTGCTTGAGGTTGCGGTCGACGGTGGAATGCACGGCCACGGTCTTGATGCCGAGCGCGCGGCAGGCGCGCAGGATGCGCAACGCGATTTCGCCGCGGTTGGCGATGACGACTTTTTTCAACATGGCTTCAACCTGCTCAGGAGATGATGAACATCGCTTCGTCGAATTCGATGGCCTGGCCCGGCTGGACCAGAACGGCGGTCACGGTGCCGGACACATCGGCTTCGATCGGATTGAACATCTTCATCGCTTCGATGATGCCGATGGTGTCGCCGGCTTTCACGCTCTGTCCGACGCGCACGTAGGGTGCGGCCTCCGGGCTCGGCGAGGCATAGAAGGTGCCGACCATCGGCGAGCGCACGGTGTGTCCGTCCGGCACCGTTTTGGCCGATTTGCCGACCGCTTCGGCCGACGGGCCGGGGCTGGCGGCCGGGGCACGTACCGGGGCTTCGGCCGGAGCTGCCGGCGCGGGAACATGATGGATGACTGGGGCCGCTGCGACCATGCCGCTGTGGCGGGCCAGGCGCACGGTTTCCTCGCCTTCCTTGATTTCCAGTTCGGACAGGCTGGATTTCTCCAGCAGTTCGATCAGGGCTTTGATTTTGCGTAAGTCCATAGTGACCTCGGGGATGGGGTTCAGGGGGTGTCGGCGGCGGATGCGGGGAACCATTGCATCAGCTGGGCCAGGGCAAAGCGGTAACTGTCCGGTCCGAAACCGCAGATGACGGCTTTGGCCAGATCGGAAAAATAGGAGTGCTGCCGGAACGGTTCGCGGCTGTGCGGATTCGACAGGTGCGCCTCGATGAAGGGCAGGCCGACCGCCGCGAAGGCGTCGCGCAAGGCGACCGAAGTGTGGGTGAACGCCGCCGGATTGATCAGGATGGCATCCACGCCCTGGGCGGGTGCCTGTTGAACCGCATCGACCAGTTCGTGTTCGGCATTGCTCTGCAGGAAGGCGATGCGGTGCCCGGCGCTTTCGGCCTGGATTTTCAGGGCGTCATTGATCTGCGCCAGGGTCTGCGTGCCGTAGATTCCCGGCTCGCGCTGCCCCAGCAGATTCAGATTCGGACCGTTCAACACCAGAAAATACGCCACAGCACCCTCCCCAAGCGAACGGCCAGTTTCGCAAACTTAGGGGGTTTTGTCTAGAAAATGAGGGAATTTCCCTGAAAATGAATGCTGTTTGATTTTTGTTAACGCCGATTATCCGCCATGCCGTCGACCAACCAGTCGCGCAGCTGCGCTTCGCCGGCGAACACGCCGATATGGCGTTTGACCAGACGGCCCTGCGGGTCGATCAGCACCGTGAACGGAAGCACGCCCCAGGCATTGCCCAGCAGCACCGAGCTGTCGGACGCGCCGGGCGGTTCGTGGTGCTGGGCGAAACGCACCGGGATGTCACTCAGCAGGGTTTGTGCGCTTTCCGGCGTTTCCAGGGCGATGCCGATGATGTCAACGTGGCCTTGGCGGTCGGCGTGCAGCGCATCCAACCAGGGCATTTCCACACGACAGGGGCCGCACCAGCTGGCCCAGTAGTTGATGAGCTGCCAGCGTCCGGGAGCCGGCAGTGAACGCGCCTGGCCATCGAATCCGGTGACGGTGAATGGCCGAACCGTTTCGCCGATGGCGGTGGCGCCGCCCGGCGCCGGATATTTCGGCGGCACAACGCGTTCAAACAATGCTTGGCCCAGGTCGGTGCGCAGCAGGATGCCGGGCCCGGCAATGAACATGCCGGCGGCCAAGCCGAGCAGAGCCGCCAGCACGGCCAGCACCAGCACCTTCAGCGGCTTCACTGCGTCAGCGCCTCGCGCATGAGGTCGAGGGTCAGCAGCTGCGGCAGTTTTTTTCCGGCGCCCGGGCCTTCGGGATACACCACATACAGCGGCACGCCCGGCGTGTCGTATTGGTCCAGATACGCGCTGATGTCCGGGTCCTGGTTGGTCCAGTCGCCGACCAGATACACGGTGCCGGTGTCCTTCAGCAGCCGGGTGAACGCCTCCGTGTGCAGCACCGCTTTTTCATTCACTTTGCAGGTGATGCACCAGTCGGCGGTCATGTCGACGAAAACCGGCGTGCCCTGCGCGCGCAGTTCGGCCAGACGCTGCGGAGTGAAAGCCTCGTAATTCTTGCCTTGTGTGCTCACGGGCGCGCCCGGTTGCGCCTGCTGCAAAGCGACGCCGAAACTGGCGGCGGCCAGCACACCGAGTAGCAATGCAATGCCTTTGGCGCGCAGGCTGGGCGACATTTTCTGCCGTTCGAACCACCACAGCGCGGCGGTCAGTGCGGTGGCGGCGATCAACAGCAGCGCCAGACCGTTCACGCCTTTCTGGTTGCCGAACACCCACGCCAACCAGACCGCGGTCAGGTACATCGGATAAGCCAGCCAATGCTTGAGCGTGTCCATCCACGCGCCGGGTTTCGGCAGTTTGCCGGCAAGGCCGGGCAGGAAGCCAATCAGAAGGAACGGCAGCGCCAAGCCCAGACCCAGCGCCAGAAAGACCGAGAGCGCCAACAGCCAGTGGGCGGTGAAGGCAAAAGCCAGTGCGCTGCCCATGAATGGCGCCGTGCAGGGACTGGCCACCACCACCGCCAGCACGCCGGTGAAGAAGTCGCCGGCCGGGCCGGATTTTTCGGTGAGCGATTGACCCATGCCGGCGAAACCGGAACCCCAGTTGAACAGGCCCGACATCATCAAACCGATGCCGAACATCAGCAGGGCAAGGCCGCCGACGATGACCGGTTGCTGCAGCTGGAAGCCCCAGCCCAGCGCCTGACCGGCGCCGCGCAGGGCCAGCACGCCGATGCCGAGCGCGGCGAAACTGCTCATCACGCCGGCGGTGTACCACAGCGCATGGCTGCGCGCATGGCCGGGCGTGTTGGCTTTGGCCAGTGCCATCGCCTTGAAGGAAAGCACCGGAAGCACGCAGGGCATCAGGTTGAGGATCAAACCGCCGAGCAGCGCCAGTAACAGTGCCGGCAGCCATTGCAGCAGGGCACTGGGTGCGGCGGCGTCCGGCGCGTCAGCCGCGCCGCCGGCCGGCAAGGCCAGGGTCAGCGTTTTTTTCATCGGCGGGTAGCAGATGCCGTTTTCCTTGCAGCCCTGATAGTCCACGGTCAAGGACAGTGGCCCGGCGGCGGTATCGCGGCGTTGCAGGGGCAGGGTGATTTCCGCCGGTTCGAAATACACCGGCACGGTGCCGAATTCGGGATCGGGGTACCAGACCGCCTCCGGCAGTTTCGCTTTGCCCGGTGTGGCGATGGCATCTGCGGACGTACCGAACGCGAGTTTGTCGCGGTACAGGTAATAGCCCTGGGCCGGCGTCAGTTTCAGCAGCAGGGAGCCGGCGTCGCCGACGATGGCCTCGATGCGGAAAGCCTGGTCTTCAGGCAGCGCCGCATCGGCGGCCGCGCCGTTCAATCCGAGCAGGGCTTGGCCATCCGCCGCCGCGGCGGTGTTCAGCGGAATCCGCAGGCGCTTGTTCTGCGGCGGATAGCAGATGCCGATATCGGCACAGCCTTGGTATTTCAGGCGCAGCAGCACATGGTTGGTGCCGGGCGGGGCCGTGAAGCGCACCGTAGTCGCCAGTTCCTTGCGGTAGGTTTCCACATCGCCGAAGAATTCATCGCGGTAGGCTTTGCCGGCCGGAAGCTGCAGCGGCTCCAGCGTCACCCCGGGGCTGTCGCTTTCAACGGCGGTGCGGTGCTTGTAAAGATAGTAGCCCTCGGCAATGCCCCAGCGGATGCGCACGCTGTCGACACTGACCGCCTCGATGGACACCGGGTAGGCCTGATCCACCGGCAGCAAGTCGGCTTCGGAAACGGCCCGTGCGGGGGCGGTCAACAGGGCCAACAGGGAGAAGATCAGGGTGAAGCTGAAGGCAGGACGATTCACGGGCGTTCCGGGCGGGCGGTTTCAACGGCTTTCTAGGGTAGCCCAAAGCCGCGGCTTTGCCGACCCCTTGAAAGCCGGCGGGGCCACCCCCACTAGTGGGTACACCCCGAGCCGGGGGTTTTCGCGTAGAATTTGGCACTCTCCTCTCCCGAGTGCTAATCCGCCGGTTCGGGATTTATCCAACGTATTGATTTTAAACACAAAGGTAATTTATGAACATCAAGCCTCTGCACGATCGCGTTGTCATCAAACGCATGGAAGAAGAAAAACTGTCCGCCGGCGGCATCGTCATTCCGGATTCGGCCACCGAAAAACCGGTGAAAGGTGAAGTGTTGGCGGTGGGTGAAGGCAAGCCGCTGGATAACGGCAGCGTGCGCGCGCCGAAAGTCAAAGTGGGCGACAAGGTCCTGTTCGGCAAATACGCCGGCACCGAAATCAAACACGACGGCGTCGAAATCCTGGTCGTCAAAGAAGACGACATCCTGGCCATCCTGGCCTAATCCCGAATTCACGAATTACTGAGGAACACAATCATGGCAGCAAAAGATATCCGCTTCGGCGAAGACGCGCGTGCGCGTATGGTCAAAGGCGTCAACGTTCTCGCCAACGCCGTCAAGGCCACGCTTGGTCCGAAAGGCCGCAACGTCGTGCTCGACAAGAGCTTCGGCGCCCCGACCATCACCAAGGACGGCGTGTCCGTGGCCAAGGAAATCGAATTGGCCGACAAGTTCGAGAACATGGGCGCGCAGATGGTGAAGGAAGTCGCCACCAAGACCGCCGACATCGCCGGTGACGGCACCACCACCGCGACCGTGCTGGCCCAGGCGATGATCCGCGAAGGCATGAAAGCCGTGGCCGCGGGCATGAACCCGATGGACCTCAAGCGCGGCATGGACAAAGCCGTCGGCGCCGCCGTGGACGAGCTGAAGAAACTCAGCAAGCCCTGCGCCACCAGCAAGGAAATCGCCCAGGTCGGTTCGATCTCGGCCAACTCCGACCAGAACATCGGCGAGCTGATCGCCAAGGCCATGGACAAGGTCGGCAAGGAAGGCGTGATCACCGTGGAAGAGGGTTCCGGTCTGGAAAACGAACTCGACGTGGTCGAGGGCATGCAGTTCGACCGCGGTTACCTGTCGCCGTATTTCGTCAACAACCAGCAGTCGATGTCGGCCGAACTGGATGACCCGTTCATCCTGCTGTACGACAAGAAAATCTCCAACGTGCGCGATCTGCTGCCGGTGCTGGAAGCCGTTGCCAAAGCCGGCAAGCCGCTGCTGATCGTGGCCGAAGAAGTGGAAGGCGAAGCCCTTGCCACGCTGGTGGTCAACACCATCCGCGGCATCGTCAAGGTCTGCGCCGTCAAAGCTCCGGGCTTCGGCGATCGCCGCAAGGCGATGCTGGAAGACATGGCCATCCTGACCGGTGGTACCGTGATTTCCGAAGAAGTCGGTCTGTCGCTCGACAAGGCCACCATCAAGGATCTGGGCCGCGCCAAGAAAATCCAGGTCTCCAAGGAAAACACCACCATCATCGACGGTGCCGGTGAAGCCGAAGGCATCCAGGCCCGCGTCAAGCAGATCAAGGCCCAGGTCGAGGAAACCTCGTCCGATTACGACCGTGAAAAACTGCAGGAACGCGTGGCCAAGCTGGCCGGCGGCGTGGCGGTGATCAAAGTCGGTGCCGCGACCGAAGTGGAAATGAAGGAAAAGAAAGCCCGTGTCGAAGACGCCCTGCACGCCACCCGTGCTGCGGTCGAAGAGGGCATCGTTCCGGGCGGCGGCGTCGCGCTGATCCGCGCGTTGACCACCATCGGCACCCTGAAAGGCGCCAATGACGACCAGAACGTCGGTATCGCCCTGGCCCTGCGTGCCATGGAAGCCCCGCTGCGCGAAATCGTCACCAACTGCGGCGAAGAGCCGTCGGTGGTGCTGAACAAGGTCAAGGAAGGCACCGGTAACTTCGGTTACAACGCCGCCAGCGGCGAGTACGGCGACATGGTGGCCATGGGCATCCTGGATCCGACCAAAGTCACCCGTACCGCACTGCAGAACGCCAGTTCGATCGCCGGCCTGATGATCACCACCGAAGCGATGGTGGCCGAAGCGCCGAAGAAAGACGAGCCGATGATGCCGCAGGGTGGCATGGGCGGCATGGGCGGGATGGATTTCTGATTCCGTTCCCTTGTCGCACACCTACGGAAAACCCCGCTTTCGAGCGGGGTTTTTCATTGCAACATTCTTCACATCAACCTGTCATAGAATGCATCATCGCTTTCCGGAATCGCCATGCGCCTAACGCTTACCCTGTTGCTGTCCATCAGCGCCGCCCCGGTCCTGTCACAGGACGTTCCGGCTGCGCCGCCGGTGGCGGTCGCCAATACCGTCGAGGTCAAAGGCATTCTGCCCGGGCCCGGATTCTGGCAGGCCAGCAAAGGCGGCAACACCGTGTGGATTCTGGCCTCGATCAGGCCGGTGCCCAAGGGCATGGAATGGGAAACCATCAAGCTTGAGCGCCGTCTGGCCGAATCGCAGGCCTTGATCGGCGGCCCGTCGGTGAAACTCGACAGTAAACTCGGCCGGACGCTGCAGGAGATTCTGCCGCCGGAGACCTACCGGCGCTGGCAGGTGATGAAGCAGAAATACATCGGCAACGACAAGGATATCGAAAGCTGGCGTCCGATTTTCGCCGCGCAGGAATTGTATGAAAAGGCCATCCGCAAAGCCGGGCTGAGCAACGACGGCATCGTCTGGCCGGAAGCCAAGGATCTGGCCAAGGAAGCCGATGTGCCGGTGACGCGCCCGGAGATCACCGTGGATATCGGCGATCCGAAAAAATTCATCAAGGAGTTCAACAAGCGTGCGCTCAGCGACGTTGCCTGCTTCGAGAAGACCCTGGACAGCATTGAGCGCGATGTGCAGTTCATGGCCGAACGCGGCCGGCTCTGGGCGGTCGGTGACATCGCCGGCTACCGGCGCATCGCGCAGACCGATTTTTCCGGCGCCTGCATCGATGCCCTGGTCGGCTCCGGCATCGGACAAAGCGCCGGTTTGGGCGAT
Source organism: Arenimonas sp. GDDSR-1 (assembly GCF_025980345.1). Classification (GTDB taxonomy): domain Bacteria; phylum Pseudomonadota; class Gammaproteobacteria; order Xanthomonadales; family Xanthomonadaceae; genus Arenimonas. The sequence goes on from NZ_JAPDUI010000022.1 coordinate 25,672, forward strand.
GTGCAGCAACGCGCCCTCACCGCCTGGCTGCAGGCGGTGGATGCGGCGGCGGCGAAGAACCGCTCCACTGTCGCGGTGGTCAATATCAGCGAACTGATTAAACCCGGTGGTTTGCTCGAGCGCCTGAAGGCCCGCGGCTATATCATCACCGAGCCGGTGTACGTGCCGTAGGCATTGCCGGACATCTGCGTTAATCTATGGCAAACCCTCCAAGGAAGCGCCGTGGTCCGCCAAGACGAACTGTTCAGTTCCCGCCTGATGGCGCTGGATGCGCGTACGGCCGCCGGCTTGCTCGATCTCGAGCACCCGAATCTGGCCGCGCAACAACTCGGTGATCTGCCGCCGGCGCGGGCCATGGCCATTCTGCTGGCCCTGCCGGAGGATGTGCGTGAATCGATCATGGCCGCCAGCCATACCGGCGCGGCCTGGCTGCGTGCCGAACGCTACGCGCCCGGCACCGTCGGCAATCAGCTGGAAGAGCCGGTCGCGGCATTCCGCAAAGGCACCTCGGTGGCCATGGCGGTCGATCTTCTGCGCGAATTGATGCCGCAGCGCGAATTGAACCAGGTCTACGTGGTCGATCCCGACAACCGCCTGCTCGGCATCGTGGCCTTCCGCGAACTGCTGTTTGCCGAGCGTGGACAGTCGCTGGACCAGATCATGCAGCGCGAACCCTGCAGTCTGCGGCCCGAGTGGCCGCTCAATGAGGCCCTGTCACGGCTGTCCCTGCAGCCGCCGCTGACCTATCCGGTCTGCGACGACGACAACGTGCTGCTCGGCCAGGTGCACACGCACCGGCTGCACCAGCAGCAGGCCTTCGAATTATCGGGGCAACCCGGTTATCTGGTCGGCGTCGATCATGACGAGCAGTGGGCTTCGCCCTGGTGGCGCAAGTTCCAGTTCCGCCAGCCCTGGCTGCAGATCCACCTGTTCATGCTGTTCGTGGTCGGTGCCATCGTCAGCCACTTCCAGATCAACATCGCCAAGGCCACCCTGCTCGCCGTGTTCCTGCCGGTGCTGGCCGGCCTGTGCCGGACAATCGGCGCGCAATCGCTGGCCTGCACGCTGCGCGGCCTGAGCCTGTCGAATCCGGCGCGGCCGGTGAAACGCCAGGTCATCAAGGAAACCTGGCTCGGTCTGCTCAACGGCATTCTCACCGGTCTGCTGGCCGGGCTGGGCATGTTCATCATCGCCTCGCGTCACCCCGAGCAGGGTGATGCGGGCCAACTGGCCCTGTTGGTGGCATCGGCGATGGCGCTGAGCTGCATGAGCGCCGGCCTGCTCGGCGCCGCCATGCCCTTGCTGCTGCGCAAGCTCGGGGTCAATCCGGCCATGGCCGCCAATCTGGTGCTGTCCGGGCTTTCCGACATGATCAGCCTCGGCCTGTTCCTGTGGATGGCGGTGGCGTTTGTCCTATAAGGCCTTGCCGCCGGTTCTGGCCGCACTGCTGGCCGATCATCCCCGCAATGCTCCGCCGCCCGAGGCGCTCGCGCGACTTGCCGAGGTGTCCGATTTCGCCGTTGAGGTCCTGGTCCAGCAGCCCGGGCTGCTGGCCGGACTCGATGAACCGCTGCAGCCCCTTCACCTTCCTGAGGACGTGGAGTCCGAGTGGCCGGTGCGCATCCGCCGCTGGCGGCGTGCGCAATCGCTGAAATTGATCTGGCGGGATGTCTGCGGCACCGATACGGTGGAGCAGACCCTTGCCGGCAGCACCTGGATCGCCGAACAGGCCCTGCAGGCCGGATTCGCGGCCATCGATGCCCGGATGCGGCGCAGTCACGGCACGGTCCGTGACGGCGAGGGCGTTGAACAGCACATGACCGTGCTCGCCCTCGGCAAGCTCGGCGGCGGTGAGTTGAACTTCTCGTCGGATGTCGATCTGGTCTATGCCTTCAGCGGCCATGGCATCAGCGACGGCGAACGCCCGATCGCGGCGGAAGCGTATTTCACCCGGCTCGGCCAGCGTCTGGCCAATCTGCTCGATGAGGTGACGGCCGAAGGCTTCTGCCACCGGGTCGACCTGCGGCTGCGCCCGTTCGGTGCCAGCGGCCGCCTGTTGCTGTCGTTCAACGCCATGGAGCAGTACTTCCAGAGCGCCGGGCGTGATTGGGAACGCTACGCCTGGCTGAAGGCGCGCCCCGTGGCGGGCGATGCCGCCACCGGCTGGCGTCTGCTCGACATGCTGCGTCCGTTCGTATTCCGGCGTTATCTCGACTTCACCGCGATCGACGGTCTGCGCGAGATGAAGGCGAAGATCGAAGCGGAAGTGCAGCGCCGCGACAAGCATGACGATCTCAAGCTCGGGCCGGGCGGCATCCGCGAAATCGAATTCTACGTACAGGCCCTGCAGATCATCTACGGCGGCCGCCATCCGGAATTGCAGGTCAAGGGACTGCTGGAAGGATTGCTGCGGCTGCGCGAGGCCGGCCTGATCGCGCCGGACGCGGCGGAAAGCCTGCGTTCCGCCTATGTGTTCCTCCGGCGTCTTGAAAACCGCGTGCAGATGATGGCGGACGCGCAGGTACACCGGCTCCCCGACGCACCCGCATTGCAGCAACGGCTCGCCCGGGGGCTGGCTTACCCCGACATGCCGGCACTGCGGGTCGATCTGGAGCGTCACCGCGCAACGGTCGAGCAGCTTTTCGCCGGATTGCTCGGCGGGCCGGCCGGGCCCGCTGCGGAATCGGCGTCCGGCAGTGATCTGCCGTCGCTGGGTTTTGCCGACGCAGGTCGCCATGCCGAGCGGCTGGCGGCGCTGTTCGAGAGTGCAGCGGCGCAGGCCCTGGCCGACCGTTCGAAACAGCGGCTGCAACGCGTGGCCACGGCACTGACGCAAGCCTGCAGCAGCGCGCGCCGCCCGGATGACTGCCTTGCCCATGCCATCAGCTTCCTGCAGGCCACGCTCAAACGCAGCAGTTACATCGCCCTGCTCGACGAACAGCCGAATGCGCTCCGACGCGTGGTCGATGTTTTCGATGAAAGCCCATGGATGGCGCAGCAGCTGATCGACTATCCGCTGTTGCTGGATGAATTGCTGGACAGCCGCATCATCGCCCGCGGTTTCGATGCCCAGACGCTGCCGACGCAGATCGAGGCCCGCCTGGCCGGCCATGCGGACGATGCCGAGGCCGCGCTGCTGGCCTTGAACGAGTCCAGGCTCAGTCTGGCATTCAAGATCGCCTACCACGTCCTGTTCCACGGCATGGCCGCCACCGAGGCCAGCCGGCTGCTGACCCAGCTGGCTGAGCAGATGCTCGGCCATTGCAACCGCATTGCCGCCGCCGAAATCCGCCGCCAGCACGGCACGGTTCCGGATTCGGCATTTGCGGTCATCGGCTACGGCAGTCTCGGCGCGTCCGGCCTGTCCTTCAATTCGGATCTCGATCTGGTGTTTCTCAACCGGGTCGGACCGGTACAGGCCAGCGACGGCGCCCGCAGTCTGGATGCTTCGCGCTATTTCCTGAGGCAGGCGCAGAAATTGATCGCATTGCTGGATCTGACCACTTCGGCAGGAAGCCTGTATGAAGCCGACATCCGGCTGCGTCCGGATGGTGCCAAGGGTCTGCTGGTCAGTACGCTCGACAGTTTCGCGGCCTACCAGAAGCAACGCGCCTGGATCTGGGAGCTGCAGGCGCTGGTCCGTGCCCGCGCGGTGGCCGGCGACGCCACTCTATGCGCGGCGTTCGAAGGACTGCGTGCGCAGATCCTTTGTTCGGCGCGTGAGCACGCGCACCTCCATGCCGAAATCACCGCCATGCGGCATCGCATGCGCACGGAATTGGATCGCAGTCGTGACGACCGCTTCGATCTCAAGCACGGATCCGGCGGTCTGACCGATATCGAGTTTTTCCTGCAGGCTCAGGTGCTGATGCACGCCGCGGCCTGTCCGGAGCTGGTCGCTCACCGTGACAGCATCGCGCTTGCGCGGGCTCTGGCCGATTGCGGCCGGATCGGTGCCGACGAGGCCGCGCAACTGGCGGCCGCGGTCGAAACGCTGCAGGCTGTGAGCCTGCGTTGCCATCTGGCCCTGCAACCGCGCGTTGTGGCGGCGGACGCCGCCGTCCGCGATGTGCGTCGGCAGGTCGGCGCCATTCTGGCGCGTCACGGCTTCGATTTCGCAGAACCGCAATAATCCCATAATCGGAACAATCTTTTGATTTGTTGCGCTTACTGCTCCGCCGGATTTCCCGTACCATGAATTTCCCTCGCAGGCATTCCGTTGTCCGGCATGCCGCATCCATCGCCCCGGAGAACCCATGAGAACCGCCCTCAACCCTGCCGCGCTCGATCAGCTGTTCGGCAACGCCCGCACCCACAACGTCTGGCAGGATACGCCGGTGTCGGATGCGCAGCTGCAGGCCATCTATGAACAGACCAAATGGGGCCCGACCGCCGCCAATAGCTGTCCGGCGCGTTTCGTGTTCGTGAAATCGGCCGAAGCCAAAGCCAAGCTGGCACCGGCACTCGATGAAGGCAACCGCGCCAAGACCCTGCAGGCCCCGGTCAATGTCATCGTCGCCATCGACTTCGCGTTTTACGAGCAGCTGCCCAAGCTGTTTCCGCATGTCGATGCGCGCAGCTGGTTCGCCGGCAATGATGCCCTGATCCAGACCGCTGCGGTACGCAACGGCAATCTGCAGGGCGCCTATTTCATGCTCGCCGCGCGTGCCATGGGCCTGGATTGCGGTCCGATGTCGGGCTTCAACAATGCCATGGTCGACGAAGCCTTCTTCGCCGGCACCCCCTGGAAATCCAACTTCCTGATCAATCTCGGCTACGGCGACGACAGCAAGCTGTTCCCGCGCTCGCCCCGCCTTGAATTCGACGAAGCCTGCCGCATACTCTGACTGCAATCCCCCTTTCCGCCACCCAACCGAGGAATTCCCATGAAAAAATACGCCCTGCTCGCCCTGGCCGCCTTTGCTTTCGCCGGCACCGCCGATGCCGCCAAATACGCCATCGATCCCGGCCATACCCAGGTCCAGTTCTCCTACAACCACTTCGGCTTTTCCAACATCACCGGCCGCTTCGACCAGATCAGCGGTGAATTCGATCTGGATACCGCCGATCTGGCCAAGTCGAAAATTTCCGTGGAAATTCCGATCGCCTCCATTTCCACCGGCGTCAGCAAGCTCGACCAGCACCTGCAGAGCGCCGATTTCTTCGATGCCGCCAAATACCCGACCGCCAGCTTCAAGAGCAAATCGGTGCATGTGGCCAGTGCCAAGGAACTGCATGTCAGCGGCGACCTGACCATCCATGGCGTCACCAAGCCGGCCACCTTGACCGTCAAGGTCAATGGCATCGGCAACCATCCGATGAAGAAGATTCCGGCCGCCGGCTTCGATGCCAGCACCGTGATCAAGCGTTCCGATTTCGGCGTCGGCGCCTATGTGCCGGCGGTCAGCGACGAGGTCCGCATCAACATCACGCTGGAAGCCACCGAGGCCAAGTAAGGCCCCGTTGCCGCCTGTCGCGACAAAACCCGCTGCGGCGGGTTTTGTTTTGCCGATTGCCGCCTGAACGGGTAAAATGGCCGCTCACACAGGAGTCCGCCGCATGACCGCCAACGCCGCCAATACACCGAAAGAAACCGTGATTGAAGTGACGCGCGCGCAGCTGCCGCTGACCTGCCCGACGCCGGACATGGCGCTGTGGAACCAGCATCCGAAAGTGGTCATTCCGATCGAGGCCACCGGCAGCGCCAAATGCCCTTACTGCGGCGCGGCCTACCGTCTGGCCGATTGATTCAGTACGGGCTGCGCCCGTCCGGCTGGCGCTTGAAACGCGCATGCAGCCACAGATACTGTTCCGGACAACGGCGGATCATCGCTTCGAAAAGGGCCATGACGCGTGCGGTGTCGGCGACCGCATCGTCGCCCGGGAAGTCCTCGAGGATATTGCCGATTTCAATTTCGTAGCCGCCATCCGGCATGCGTCGGTGGAAAAACGGTACCACTGCGGCGCCGCTCAATTTCGCCAGCTGATGGGTCGAGGTCAAACTCCAGGCCGGGTTGCCGAAGAAGGGAACGAACACGCTGTCGCCGCGGCGGGTTTCCTGATCGGGGGCGAACCAGAGAATGCCGCCCGATTTCAGATGGCGCAGCACGGCCCGCAATTCATCACGGGTATACATGGCGGCGGTGTAGGCACGCCGCCCTTCGCTGACGCTCCACTCGAAAGCGGGCGAATCGAAAGGACGGTACATGCCGCCGATGGCCGCATGCCGGGCAAGGATCTTGACGCAGTATTCCAGAGTCATCAGATGCGCCGAGACCAACAGCACGCCTTTGCCGCGGGCCTGGGCGGCCTGCAGATGCTGCAGACCCTGAATCGGCGTCGCCGCATCGGCCGGACGAAGATTTCCCCACCAGCCGCGCGCGAATTCAAACAGCGAGAAGGCCATGGAGTCGAAGCTGTCCCGCCAGAGTTTTTCCTGTGCGGTTTCGTCCAGCCCGGGAAAGCACAGCCGGATGTTGGTTCGCGCGATATGCCCGCGTTCGCGCATCAGCAGGCGCATCAGCCGCGCCAGCAGCCAGGCCAGCGGACGGTAACAGGCCCAGGGCAGGTGCGCGATCAGCCAGCCGCAGCCGATGCCGATCCAGGACGGCAGGTGCGCAAACAGGGCGGGGCGGGGCGAGGGCTGCGGCACGTGCAGTGTCCTAGGTTATGCTTATCCAAATGGCTTCCGTATCTTATCCCATCCTTCCGCGCCTGATGTACGCCGCCCTGTGGCTGTTGGCGCTTCCGGCCGTCATCCTGCTGCTGCTTTTCCGCAGTCTGGCGCAACCGGGCTACCGGCGCCATCTGTCCGAACGGTTCGCCGTGTATCCGTCCGCTTCTGCCGCGGCGCCGCTGTGGTGCCATGCCGCTTCCCTGGGCGAGGTGCATGCCCTGAAACCCCTGCTCTTGGCCCTGCGTGCCGATTTCCCGGACCTGCCGCTGTTGATCACCTGCCAAACCCCGGCCGGCCGACAGGCCGCGCAGGCGCTCAAGCTCGCGGCCTGCAGCACGGTGTATCTGCCGATCGATCTGCGTTGGCTCACGCGCCGGTTTCTCGCCCATTTCCGTCCGCGCGCCGCCTTGATCGTGGAAACCGAAATCTGGCCGAATCTTTTTCAGGCCGCGCAGCGCGCCGGCATTCCCGTGATGATGGTCAACGCCCGCATGACCGAGCGTTCGTTGCGCCGTTACCGCCGGTTCGGCGGTGTGTTCCGGGGTGCCTTGTCGATCCCCGAGGCCATTCTGTGCCAAAGCGCTGCCGATGCCGCGCGGTTTGTTGCCGCCGGTGCCGCTGCCGATGCCGTGTCGGTCACCGGAAATCTGAAATGGGATCTGGCAGGGGATGCTGAAACGCAGACCTCCGGCCTTCGCCGTCGTGCGGCCTGGACGCAAACGCCGGTCTGGATGGCCGCCAGTACCCACCCGGAGGAAGAAGCCGCGGTGCTGGCGGCGCATGCCGCGGTGCTGGAACAGTGGCCCTCGGCCTTGTTGATCTGGGCGCCGCGGCATCCCGAGCGCTTTGCCGCGGCGGCAGCGCTGGCCGAGTCCCGGGGCCTCCGCGTGCGGCGACGCAGCCGTCAGCCGGAACCTTCCGCGCAAGCGCAGGTGTTCGTGATCGATACGCTCGGCGAGCTGCGCAGCTTCATGCCCGGCATGGATCTGGTTTTCGTCGGCGGCAGTTTGCAGGCCATCGGCGGTCACAATGTGCTGGAGCCGGCGGCGGCCGGCGTGCCGGTGCTGGTCGGTCCGCATACGGCGCATTTCGCCGACAGCGTGGCGGCGCTTGCCGATGCCGGCGGTCTGCTTCAGGTGGCCGATGCCGATGACCTGCGACAGTGCGTGACGGCACTGCTCGACGATGCCGCCCGGCGCACGGCCATGGCCTCGGCCAACATCAGTTGCGTGATGGCCAACCGCGGAGCGCTGGAAAAAACAAAGGCACGGGTTTCCCCGTGCCTTGGCTCGGCCGGTTGATTGACCGGAATTACTGCAGTTTGGCTTCGGCGTCTTCGGTCAGGAAGCGGTTGACCGCTTCGACATCGCTCACTTCCAGCGTACCGGCAGCCTGCTTCAGGCGCAGGGTGTTGACCAGATAGTTGTGGCGCGCACGCGAGTATTCACGGGCAGCGGTGAACAGCTGCTGCTGTGCCAGCAATACGTCGACGATGGTGCGCGTGCCGACTTCCAGACCGACTTCGCCGGCTTCCAGCGCGGATTTCGCGGAAACCACCGCCAGACGACGGGCCTCGACTTCGGCCAGACCGGATTCCAGGTTGCGATCGGCATTGCGGACCTGACGCGCGATCTGGCGCTTGGTCTGTTCCAGCTGCTCGGCGGCGATGTCGCGGGTGGAAACGGCTTGGCGCACGCGGGACTGGGTGGCGCCGCCGGCGAAAATCGGCACGACCAAGGCCACGTTGACGCCGGTCGAGGTCGAATCCTTGGCCGAGAACGGACCGGTGTTGCCGTCTTTCAGGGTGCTGTCGCTCCAGCTGGCGCTGGCATCCAGATACGGCAGGTGGCCGGAACGGGCCAGACGGACATCGTCTTCGGCCGCTTTCAGCGCGCTTTCGCGGGCAATCACGTTCGGATTGTTGGTCAGGGCATCATTGACCAGTTCTTCGGTCGGTTTGCGGGCTTCGCCGACCGGCTGGAAATCATTCGGCAGGCCTTTGATGCGCGACTCCGGCAGCGGGCCGGTGATTTCGAGCAGGGCTTCGCGGGCATCGATCAGCGCATTGCCGGCCAGAATGGTATTGGCACGCGAGGAATCGTAACGGGCACGGGCTTCATGCACGTCGGTAATCGGTGCCAGACCGACTTCCAGGCGCTTCTCGGCCTGATCGAGCTGACGTTTGACCGCGCGCTCTTCGGCACGCGATGCGGCCAGACTGTCGATGGCGGTGAGCACGTTGAAGTAGGCTTCCGAGACGCGGATGATCAGGCTGTCGTTGGCCGAATCCAGTTCCGAATCCGATTGCAGGGCGCGGGCTTTGCTGCCCGAAAGCCGGGCATAGTTGCCGTAGTTGTAAATGCTCTGGCTCAGGCTGGCGCTGTTCTGCTGCTGGGTGCTCGAGCTGCTGAAGGTGGTGTTGTTGTTCAGGGTGCCGTCGGTATCGTTCTTGTTCAGGCTCATGCGGCCGTTGATCTGCGGCAGCAGACTGGAGCGCGACTGCACCACGCCCTCTTTGGAGATGGCGTTCTGCGATTCACTGATGGCCAGCGTCGGATCGCCTTGACGGGCCTGGGTGTAGGACTGGACCAGATCGACGGCGAAAGCCGGCGAACCGCTCAGTGCCAGGGCGGTGGCCAAAGCCAGGGGGGTCGCTTTG
>NZ_JAPDUI010000005.1 GCF_025980345.1 Arenimonas sp. GDDSR-1
CTACCGTCCGCAGTTCTACTTCCGCACCACCGACGTGACCGGCGCCTGCCAGTTGCCGGAAGGCGTGGAAATGGTGATGCCGGGTGACAACGTGAAGATGGTGGTGAGCCTGATCGCCCCGATCGCCATGACCGAAGGCCTGCGTTTCGCGATCCGCGAAGGCGGCCGTACCGTCGGCGCCGGCGTGGTGGCCAAAGTCATCAAGTAACTGATTTGCCCTCAGCCGGCTTCGGCCGGCTGAACACAAGCGAAATGAGGACAAGGATGTACCTCGAGTTCGCACCCAGGACGGGTAAAGATACGGGTTCGCGCTGTTGACAGACAGCTCTCGCGCGTATTACAATTACCGGCTCAGTGGATCAGGTATCGATCCGCTGAGCTTTTTTAGGGGGTCGGGACCGTCTGTGTTCCCGATTCTGTCGCTCTTTATAACTGAAGGAATTCGCCATGGCGGATCAAAAAATCCGAATCCGGCTGAAAGCGTACGATCATCGTCTCATTGATCGCTCAGCCAGCGAGATTGTCGAAACCGCGAAACGTACCGGCGCCCAAGTGCGCGGTCCGATTCCGCTGCCGACCAAGATCGAACGTTACACCATTCTCGTCTCGCCGCACGTCGACAAGGACGCGCGCGACCAATACGAAACCCGTACGCACAAGCGCGTGCTGGATATCGTTGACCCGAACGACAAGACCGTCGACGCGCTCATGAAACTCGAGCTCGCCGCTGGCGTCGATGTCCAGATCAAGCTGAGCTGAGGTAGGACATGACCGTTAAATATCAATTAGGTTTGGTGGGCCGCAAGGCCGGCATGACCCGCGTCTTCACCGAAGACGGCCAGTCCGTGCCGGTTACGTTGATTGAAGCCACCCCGAACCGCATCACACAAATCAAAACCGCTGAAACCGACGGTTACTCCGCCGTGCAGGTTACTGCCGGTGCCAAGCGTGCCTCCCTGGTCAGCAAGCCGCTGACCGGCCACTACGCCAAGGCGAAAGTGGAATCGGGCCGCGGCCTTTGGGAATTCCGCGTGGATGCCAAGGATCTCGGCAACTTCGAAGTGGGCGGCGAAATCAAAGCCGACATCTTCTCGGTTGGCCAGATCGTCGACGTCCAGGGCGTGACCAAGGGTAAGGGCTTCCAGGGCACGATCAAGCGTTACAACTTCAAAATGGGCGATGCCACTCACGGTAACTCGCTGTCGCATCGTTCCCCGGGTTCGATCGGCCAGCGCCAAACCCCAGGTCGCGTTTTCCCGGGCAAGAAAATGTCCGGCCACATGGGTGCAGTGAACCAAAGCACGCAGAACCTCGAAGTCATCAAAGTTGATGCCGAACGCGGTCTGATTGCGGTTCGCGGCGCCGTTCCGGGCGCCCCCGGCGGCGATGTCATCGTCCGTCCCGGCACCAAGGGTTGAGGAGTCAAAGCATGGAACTCTCAGTAGTAGGTAGCGCCCAAGCCCTGTCGGTTTCCGACGCGGTCTTCGGTCGCGAATTCAATCGTGATCTGGTGCATCAGGTCGTCGTTGCTTTCCGCAACGCCGGTCGTGCCGGTACCAAGGCACAGCTGTCCCGCGCCGAAGTCTCGGGTACCACCAAGAAATTCAAGAAGCAGAAGGGCGGCGGTGCACGTCACGGCGATTACCGCGCTCCGATCTTCATCGGCGGCGGCGTGACGTTTGCTGCCAAGCCGCGCAGCTTCGAGCAGAAGGTCAACAAGAAGATGTACCGCGCCGCCATCAGCGTGATCCTGTCGGAACTGAACCGCCAGTCGCGCCTGACCGTGGTCGACAGCCTCGACGTTGCCGAACCGAAAACCAAGGCTCTGGTCGCCAAGCTCGCTGAAATGAAGGTCGGCAGCCCGCTGATCGTCACCGAAAGCGGCTCGGAAAACCTGTATCTGGCCGCCCGCAACATCCCGTACGTGCAGATCCGCGACGTCCAAGGTCTGGATCCGGCCGCCCTGGTCGGTGCCCAGCACGTGGTCATGACCGCTGAAGCCGTCAAGAAAGTAGAGGAGTGGCTGGCATGAGCACCGCAAAACTGCTCCAAGTAATCCGCGCCCCGCGTGTGTCCGAAAAGACCGCCCGGATCCAAGAAGACAACCAGTACGTGTTCGAAGTAGCCCAGAACGCGACCAAGGCCGACGTCAAGTCCGCCGTTGAGTCCCTGTTCAGCGTGAAAGTCGAATCGGTCAACGTGTTGAACGTGAAGGGCAAGAACAAGTCCTTCCGTAATCGCGCCGGCCGTCGCGGTGACTGGCGTAAAGCTTACGTTCGTCTGGCCGAAGGCCAGTCGATCGACGTAATGGCAAAGGCCTGAGGCAGAACCCATGGCATTGATGACATTTAAACCCACTTCGCCTGGCCGTCGCGCCATGGTCCGTGTTTCCACCGCCGGCCTGCACAAGGGCGGTCCGCTGGAAGCGCTGACTGAGAAGAAATCCAAAACCGGTGGCCGTAACAACCACGGCCGCATTACCACCCGTCACATCGGCGGCGGTCACAAGCAGGCCTACCGGATCATCGACTTCAAGCGCAACAAAGAGGGCATTCCTGCCCGCGTTGAACGCATTGAATACGATCCGAACCGCACTGCCCATATCGCACTGCTGTGCTACGCCGACGGCGAGCGCCGTTACATCATCGCGCCGAAAGGCCTGCAGGTCGGCGATCAGCTGATTGCCGGCAAGGAAGCGCCGATCAAGGCCGGTAACGCCCTGCCGCTGCGCAACATGCCGATCGGTTCGACCGTGCATTGCATCGAAATGAAGCCGGGCAAGGGTGCCCAGATGGCCCGTGCCGCAGGTGCCGGTGCCCAGCTGATTACCCGTGAAGGCGGCTACGCCACGCTGCGTCTGCGTTCGGGCGAAATGCGCAAAGTACCGGTCGATTGCTACGCCACCATCGGTGAAGTCGGCAACGTCGAACACAGCCTCGAAAAACTGGGTAAAGCCGGTGCCAAGCGTTGGCGCGGCATCAAGCCGACCGTCCGCGGCGCGGCCATGAACCCGGTCGACCATCCGCACGGCGGTGGTGAGGCGAAAGCAGGTCAGGGTAATCCGCATCCGGTCTCCCCATGGGGCACTCCGGCCAAGGGTTACAAAACTCGTAAGAACAAGCGCACCCAGAAGTTCATCGTGCGCGATCGCAGAGGTTGATAGGCAATGGCACGTTCATTAAAGAAAGGTCCGTTCGTTGATCACCACTTGATTAAAAAAGTGGAAGCAGCGGGCACCAGCAAAAAGCCGATCAAGACTTGGTCGCGTCGTTCCATGGTTCTTCCCGAAATGGTCGGATTCACCATTGCCGTGCATAACGGCAAGGTGCATGTTCCGGTCCTCGTGAACGAAAACATGGTTGGTCACAAACTGGGCGAATTCGCGCTGACCCGTACCTTCAAAGGTCACGGCGGCGACAAGAAGTCCGGTAAATAAGGGGTATAGGTCATGAATGCAAAAGCTATCCTCCGTTCCAGCCGCATCTCGCCGCAGAAAGCCCGTCTGGTCGCCGACCAGGTCCGCGGTCTGCCGGTTTCGCGCGCCCTGGACCTGCTGAAGTTCAGCGACAAGAAAGCCGCTCACATCATCTACAAGGTGCTGTGGTCCGCCACCGCCAACGCCGAAAACAACAACGGCGCGGACGTCGATGAACTGAAAGTCGCCACCATCATGGTCGACGAAGGTCCGATTCTGAAACGTTTCATGGCCCGCGCCAAAGGCCGCGGCACTCGCATTTCCAAACGCACCAGCCACATCACCGTGGTGGTGGGTTCCGGTAAAAAAGGTTAAGGGCAGTCATGGGTCATAAAGTACATCCTACCGGTATCCGTCTTGGCATCTCCAAAGACTGGAACTCCAAATGGTTCGCCAAAAAGGGCGAATACGGCCAGTTCCTGGTTGCGGATCTGAAAGTCCGCGCCATGCTGCGCAAGAAGCTGGCCCAGGCCGGCATCTCCAAAATCACCATCGAGCGTCCGGCCAAGACGGCGCGCGTGACCATCCACACCGCCCGTCCGGGCGTGGTGATCGGCAAGCGCGGCGAGGACATCGAGAAGCTGAAGAAGGAAGTTTCCGATGTCATGGGCGTTCCGGCGCACATCAACGTCGCGGAAGTCCGCAAGCCTGAACTCGACGCCCAACTGGTCGCCGAATCGATCGCCCAGCAGCTGGAACGCCGCATCATGTTCCGCCGCGCCATGAAACGCGCTGTCGGCAATGCCATGCGCCTCGGCGCTCTGGGCATCAAGGTCAACGTCGGTGGCCGACTGAACGGTGCTGAAATCGCCCGCTCGGAATGGTACCGCGAAGGCCGCGTGCCGCTGCATACCCTGCGTGCCGACATCGACTACGGCACCGCCGAAGCGTCCACCACCTACGGCATCATCGGCGTCAAGGTGTGGATCTACAAAGGCGAAGTGTTCGACTTCAGCCAAGTTGGCCAGGAAAAAGTGGAAGATGCCGCTCCCCAGCGTTCTTCGCGTCCTGCCCGTGAAGCGAGGTAATTGAAATGTTGCAACCGAAACGTACCAAATACCGCAAACAGTTCAAGGGCCGCAACGACGGCCTGAGCTGGAACGCCTCGGCCGTGAGCTTCGGCGAATACGGCCTGAAGGCCACCACCCACGGTGCCCTGACCGCCCGCCAGATTGAAGCTGCCCGCCGTACGGTGAGCCGCTATGTCAAGCGCGGCGGCAAGCTCTGGATCCGCGTGTTCCCGGACAAGCCGATCACCAAGAAGCCGATCGAGGTCCGCATGGGCGCCGGTAAGGGCAACGTCGAGTACTGGGTCGCCCCGATCCAGCCCGGCCGCATGCTTTATGAAATCGAAGGCATTCCGGAAGCCACGGCGCGTGAAGCGTTCCGTCTGGCTGCCGCTAAACTCTCAGTACAGACCACTTTCGTGGTCCGGACGGTGCGCTAATGGAACTCAAAGAACTGCGTCAGAAAAATCCGGCTGATCTGAAGGCCCACCTGTTGGACCTGCACAAGGAGCAATTCTCGCTCCGCATGCAGAAAGCCACGGGCCAATTAGCCAAAACCCACGACATCAGCCGTGTCCGCCGCGAAATCGCGCGCGTCAACATGCTGCTGGCGAACTCCAAGTAATCAGGGCCTTTACCATGACCGAGAAGACTAAGCAGTTGCGCACCGTCGAAGGACGTGTTGTCAGCAACAAAATGAATAAAACGGTAACGGTACTCGTCGAACGCCAGGTCAAGCATGCCCTGTACGGCAAGTACCTGCGCCGCTCGACCAAGCTGCATGCCCACGACGAAACCAATGCCTGCAATGAAGGCGATCTGGTGCGCGTGGCCGAGTGCCGCCCGATGTCCAAAACCAAAAACTGGCAGGTGGTCGAAGTGATCACCCGCGCAGCCGCCGAATAACGAGGAGACCGAGTATGATCCAGGTACAAAGCTACCTCGAAGCCGCCGACAATTCCGGCGCCAAGGAAATGATGTGCATCAAGGTGCTGGGCGGCTCCAAACGCCGTTACGCCCACATCGGCGACATCATCAAAGTGACCGTCAAGGATGCCATTCCGCGCGGCAAGGTCAAGAAAGGCGAAGTGTATGACGCCGTCGTGGTCCGCACCCGTTCGGGCGTGCGCCGCGGTGACGGTTCGCTGATCCGCTTTGACGGCAATGCCGCCGTTCTGCTGAACAACAAGCAGGAACCGATCGGTACCCGCATCTTCGGGCCAGTAACCCGCGAGCTGCGCACCGAGAAGTTCATGAAGATTGTTTCGCTGGCCCCTGAAGTGCTCTGAGCGAAGGAAGAACTATGAACCGTATCCGTAAAGGCGACCAGGTGATCGTGATCGCCGGTTCCGACAAAGGCAAAAAA
Organism: Arenimonas sp. GDDSR-1; assembly: GCF_025980345.1. Lineage (GTDB taxonomy): Bacteria > Pseudomonadota > Gammaproteobacteria > Xanthomonadales > Xanthomonadaceae > Arenimonas. Next base: position 5,849 of record NZ_JAPDUI010000005.1, read on the forward strand.
GGTGAAGTTGTGCGTATCGCCGGCGACAAGGTCGTCGTGCAGAACATCAACATCATCAAACGCCATACCAAAGCCAACCCGCAGACCGGCCAGGCCGGCGGCATCATCGAGCGCGAGGCTCCCATTCACGTGTCCAACGTCATGCTGCTGAACCCGGTTTCGGGCAAGGGCGAGAAGGTTGGTTTTAAAGTGCTCGAGGATGGACGCAAACTGCGTGTGTTCCGCTCGAGCGGCGAGGCGATTGACGCCTGAGGAATGATGACATGAGCAATACCCGTTTGGAAAAAATGTATAAAGACGTCGTTGTGCCGAAAATGATCGAGAAGTTCGGCTACAAGAACGTCATGGAAGTGCCGCGCCTGAGCAAGATCACCCTGAACATGGGTGTCGGCGAAGCCGTCGGCAACAAGAAGATCCTGGAAAACGCCGTGGCCGACATGGCCAAGATTTCCGGTCAGAAGCCGATCGTCACCAACGCCCGCGTTTCGGTGGCCAGCTTCAAGATCCGTGACGGCTGGCCGATCGGCTGCAAGGTGACCCTGCGCCGCGACAAGATGTTCGAATTCCTGGACCGCTTCATCAATATCTCGCTGCCGCGCGTGCGCGACTTCCGTGGCGTGAACGGCCGCTCGTTCGACGGCCGCGGCAACTACAACATGGGCATCAAGGAACAGATCATCTTCCCGGAAATCGACTTCGACGCCGTCGACGCGATGCGCGGCATGGATATCGCCGTGACCACCACCGCCAAAACCAACGAAGAAGCCAAGGCACTGCTCGAAGCCTTCGGTTTTCCCTTCCGTAACTGATCCGAGGCACATATGGCTAAGACGTCAATGGTAAACCGCGACATCAAGCGGAAGAAACTGGTCCAGAAGTACGCCGGCAAGCGCGCCGATCTGAAGAAGATCATCGCCAGCACCACCGCCTCGTACGAAGAAAAGGAAGCAGCCGTCATCAAACTGCAGAAGCTGCCGCGCGATTCCTCGCCGGCCCGCGTCCGCAACCGCTGCGAACTCACCGGCCGCTCACGCGGCGTGTACAGCAAGTTCGGTCTCGGCCGCAACAAACTGCGCGAAGCCACCATGCGTGGCGACGTTCCCGGCCTTCGCAAGGCCAGCTGGTAATCGCAATCGAAAGATCGCGGATATCGATGCTTTAATCAACAAGGATATTTCCAATGAGCATGACTGATCCAATCGCCGATATGCTGGTGCGCATCAAGAACGCACTCGCCGTCGGCAAGCCCCAGGTTTCGATGCCGGCTTCGAAAATGAAGCTCGCCATCGCCGACGTGCTGAAAGCCGAAGGCTATATCGGCGACTTCCGCGTTATCGGCGAGAAAGCCGCCGCTAAACTCGAAATCGCCCTGAAATACTACGAAGGCCGTCCGGTCATCGAGCGTCTGGAACGCGTTTCTCGTTCCGGCCTGCGCCAGTACCGCGGCAAAGACGGCATCCCGAGCGTGCTCGGCGGTCTCGGCGTAGCCATCATTTCCACCTCGAAAGGTCTGATGACCGATCGCCAGGCCCGCTCTGCGGGTGTCGGCGGCGAAGTCATCTGCCTCGTGGCCTAAGGAGAACGCACCATGTCACGCGTCGCCAAAAAGCCAATCGCGCTCGCCAAGGGCGTTGAACTGAAGTCCGTCGACGGCAACATCGAAGTCAAGGGTCCGAAAGGCACCCTGAACATCGCCAAGCCGTCCAATGTCGACGTCGCCGTCGATAACGGGCAGATCCTGCTGACTCCCGCCAACGATGAAAGCATCGCCTTGACCGGTACCCTGCGCGCCATTCTGGCCAACATGGTCACCGGCGTCTCGGAAGGCTTCACCCGCAAGCTGGAACTGGTCGGCGTGGGTTACCGCGCCGCCGTCGAAGGCAGCAATCTGAACCTGAGCCTGGGCTTCTCGCATCCGGTCGTGTTCACCGCGCCTGCCGGCATCACCATCACCACGCCGACGCAGACCGAAATCCTGATTTCGGGCGCCGACAAGCAGTTGATCGGTGAAGTCGCAGCCAAGATCCGTGCTTACCGCAAACCCGAGCCTTACAAGGGCAAGGGCATCCGTTACGCCGGCGAGAAAATCATTATGAAGGAAGCTAAGAAAGCCTAATTAAGGTTTTCGGCATCCTCGAGGTCCCTACCATGAAAAAGAATATTGCCCGTCTCCGCCGCGCCAAAACCACCCGTTCGCACATCCGTGATCTGGGTGTGGCCCGTCTGTCGGTTCTGCGTTCCGGCCAGCACATTTACGCCCAGGTGTTCACCGCCGACGGCTCGAAAGTCCTGGCATCCGCTTCGACCGTCCAGGCCGACGTCAAAAACGGTCTTGCCAACTGCAAGAACGTCGATGCCGCCGCCAAGGTCGGTCGCGCCATCGCCGAGAAAGCCCGTGCTGCCGGCATCGAGCGCGTCGCATTCGACCGTTCCGGTTACCGCTACCACGGCCGCATCAAGGCTTTGGCCGAGGCGGCACGCGAAGGCGGTCTGCAGTTCTAAGATTTACCCGAAGCAGTGCCCGGCGGAAACTCCGGTTTCCGCCCAGTTCCATACAACCATAAGCGGCCAAGCCGTACAATTTACAAACTGATTAGGAGCTCATATGAGCAGCAACGAACGCGAACGTAACCGCAACGCGGAAAGCGAAGACGGCTTCATCGAGAAGCTGGTCGCCGTGAACCGTGTATCCAAAACCGTCAAAGGCGGTCGTCAATTCACCTTCACCGCGCTGACCGTTGTCGGCGATGGTTCCGGCAAAATCGGCTTCGGCTACGGCAAAGCCCGCGAAGTCCCGGTCGCCATCCAGAAGTCGATGGACCAGGCCCGCAAGACCATGATCAGCGTCGATCTGAACGAAGGCACCCTGTGGCACCCGGTCAAATCCGGCCACGGCGCAGCCCGTGTTTACATGCAGCCGGCCTCCGAAGGTACCGGCGTGATCGCCGGCGGTGCCATGCGCGCCGTGTTCGAAGCCGTGGGTGTCAAGAACGTGCTGGCCAAGGCCATCGGTTCGCGCAACCCGATCAATCTGGTGCGTGCGACCGTCAAAGGTCTGACTGTCATGCAGTCGCCGTCGCGCATTGCCGCCAAACGCGGCAAGAAAGTTGAGGAGATCGTCTAATGTCCGAGAAAACCGTCAAGGTCCGCCTGGTCAAAGGCCTGCGTGGCTGCCAACAGCGCCACCGCCTGTCCGTCAAGGCTCTGGGTCTGAATAAAATCAACGATGTCCGTGAATTGAAGGATTCCCCTTCGGTGCGCGGTCTGATCAATCAGCTGCACTACCTGGTTCGCGTTGAATCGTAATCGGGCTTAGGAGAAATCACATGCAATTAAATACCCTGTCTCCCGCACCCGGCGCCCGCAAAGAGCGCGTCCGTGTCGGTCGCGGTATCGGTTCGGGTCTCGGCAAAACCGCCGGCCGCGGCCATAAAGGTTCGTTCGCCCGTACCGGTAAAGGCAAGATCAAGCCGGGCTTCGAAGGCGGTCAGATGCCGCTCAAAAAGCGCCTGCCGAAAGTCGGCTTCCGCTCCAAGCTGAAGAACGACACTGCCGAAGTGCTGCTGTATCAGCTGGAAAAGCTGGATATCGCTGAAATCGATTTTGCCGCTCTGCGTGCCGCCAAGCTGGTTCCGGCCAAAGCCAAGCAGGCCAAAATCGTCAAGAAAGGCGAAATCACCAAGAAGTTCGTGCTGAAGGGCGTTTTGGCCACCGCAGGTGCCAAAGCCGCCATTGAAGCCGCCGGCGGTTCGGTAACGGAGTAATCCCTTGTCTCAAGCAAGCTCAGCGACATCCCTGTTCGGCCAGCTCGGTAAATTCACCGAGCTCCGCCAGCGCCTCATGTTCGTGGTTCTGGCTCTGATCGTCTACCGCATCGGCAGCTACATTCCGGTGCCGGGCGTCAATCCGGAAGTCATGCTGCAGCTCATGGAAAGCCAGAAGGGTACCATCGTGGACATGTTCAACATGTTCTCCGGCGGTGCCCTGCATCGCTTCAGCCTGTTGGCGCTTAACGTGGTTCCCTATATCTCCGCGTCCATCATCGTACAGCTGATGGGCCAAATGTATGAGCCCTGGAAAGCGCTGAAGAAGGAAGGCGAGGCCGGTCGTCGCAAGCTGACCCAGTACTCCCGTCTCGGCGCGATCCCGTTGGCCATCTTCCAGAGCTTCGGAATCGTCAGCTGGCTGCAGGCGCAGCCGGGTGCCGTCTATTCGCCAGGCATGGGCTTCATGGTCACTGCCGTGGTTTCGCTGACTGCGGGCACCATGTTCCTGATGTGGCTGGGCGAGCAGATTACCGAACGCGGCATCGGCAACGGTGTGTCCTTGATCATCTTCGCGGGCATCGTGGCGGGACTCCCGTCTGCGATGATCACCACCCTGCAGCAGGTTTCCAGCGGCGACATCAGCGTGTTCGCGATTTTCGTGATCATCGCCCTGGTGCTCGGCGTCACCTATTTCGTGGTGTTCATGGAGCGCGGCCAGCGCCGCATTACCGTGAACTACGCCCGTCGCCAGGGCGGTCGCCAAGCCTACATGAACCAAAGTTCGCACCTGCCGCTGAAACTGAACATGTCCGGCGTCATTCCGGCCATTTTCGCCTCCAGCCTGATCCTGTTCCCAGCCACCATTTCGACCTGGATGAGCACGGACGCGGCCCAAGCAGAAGGCTGGCGTGGGACCCTGTTCCGCGGTCTGCAGTCCGTTGCGCAGGCTTTGGCCCCCAATGAACCGCTGCATATGCTATTATACGGCGCTCTGATTCTCGGCTTTGCCTTCTTCTATACCGCCCTGGTGTTCAACTCCCAGGAAACCGCGGATAACCTGAAGAAGTCCGGCGCCTTGATTCCGGGCATCCGTCCAGGTAAGGCTACGGCCGATTACATCGACGGCGTGCTCACCCGTTTAACCCTGATCGGCGGCCTGTATCTGGTGCTGGTCTGTTTGACCCCGGAGCTGATGCGCGCCGGGTTTAACGTCCCGTTCGCTTTCGGCGGAACGTCGCTTCTCATCGTGGTGGTTGTGGTGATGGACTTCACGGCGCAGGTTCAAGCGCACCTGGTTTCCCATCAGTACGAAGGCCTGATGAAGAAGGCCAATTTGAAGAGCGGCTCGCGCGGCAGCTTCGCGCGCGGGTAAGCCCATGGATGCCCTGCGCTGGAGTAGCGCGGGGCGGGTGGCCGGTTAGGCATCCACCACGGTCTTGTCGCTGGAGCATAGGCACACTCCCTATGCCAGGTTCAGGCGGTATTAACCGCCGGGACTTTTAATTAACCCGAAGCCCTGTTATAATTTTCGATTCCCCTCGCGGTGAATCTTTTACGGAGAACGCCTGATGGCGCGCATAGCTGGTGTCAATTTGCCTGCTCAGAAGCATGTCTGGGTTGGCCTGCAAAGCATTTATGGTATTGGTCGCACCCGTTCCAAATCGGTCTGCGAGTCGGCGGGTGTCAATCCGTCCACCAAGATCCGGGACCTGTCCGAGCCGGAAGTTGAAAAACTCCGTCTGGAAGTGGCCAAATTCACGGTCGAAGGCGACTTGCGTCGCGAAGTCGGCATCTCGATTAAACGTCTGATGGACCTCGGTTGCTACCGTGGCCTGCGTCACCGCCGCGGCCTGCCGCTGCGTGGCCAGCGCACGCGTACCAACGCCCGTACCCGTAAGGGTCCGCGTAAAGCCATCAAGAAGTAAGGAAGTACGCACATGAGCAAAGCTGCAGCTGCCACCAAAGCGAAGAAGAAGATCAAGCGCGTCGTCACCGACGGCGTCGCCCACGTCCATGCTTCCTTCAACAATACGATCATCACGATCACCGACCGTCAGGGCAATGCCCTGAGCTGGGCCACCTCCGGTGGTGCCGGTTTCCGCGGTTCGCGCAAATCCACTCCGTTCGCCGCTCAGGTCGCTTCGGAAAAGGCCGGCAAAACCGCCCTGGATTACGGCGTGAAAACCCTGGAAGTCCGCATCAAAGGTCCGGGTCCGGGCCGTGAATCCGCCGTCCGCGCGTTGAATGCCTGCGGATACAAAATCATGAACATCATCGACGTGACCCCAATCCCGCACAACGGGTGCCGTCCGCCTAAAAAGCGCCGCGTCTAAGGGAAGGAGAACAATAAGTCATGGCTCGTTATATTGGTCCAAAATGCAAACTGTCACGTCGCGAAGGCGCAGACCTCAGTCTGAAAAGCCCCGCCCGTGCCCTCGATTCGAAGTGCAAACTCGAACAGAAACCCGGTCAGCACGGTGCCGCCAAGAAAGGCAAGCTGTCGGACTACGCCACCCAGCTGCGTGAAAAGCAGAAGGTCAAGCGTATCTACGGCCTGCTGGAACGTCAGTTCCGCGGTTACTACGCGAAAGCTGCCCGCCGCAAAGGCAACACCGGCGAGATGCTTCTGCAGATCCTGGAAACCCGTCTCGACAACGTGGTTTACCGCATGGGCTTCGCAGTCACCCGTCCGGCCGCCCGTCAGCTGGTGTCCCACAAGGCCATCCTGGTCAACGGCAAGAGCGTCAATCTGCCGTCCTATCAGGTCAAAGCCGGCGACAGCATCGAACTGACCGAACGCGCGAAAAAGCACCTGAACGTGCAGGAAGCGCTGAACCTTGCCCAGCAGATGGATCTCGTTCCGAGCTGGTGTGAAGTGGACAGCAACAAATTCTCCGGCGTGTTCAAAGCGATTCCGGACCGCGCGGATCTGCCTTCGGACATCAATGAAGCGCTGATCGTCGAACTGTACTCGAAGTAATATTCTTCAGGAGTGTCATCACCCATGACGGTAACTGCCCACCAAGTGCTGCGTCCGCGCGGCCCAGTCATTGAACGTAGTAGTGCCCACCGCGCGAAAGTCGTGATCGAGCCGTTGGAACGCGGCTACGGCCACACCCTCGGCAACGCGCTCCGCCGCGTTCTGCTGTCGTCGATCCCCGGCTTTGCCATCACGGAAGTCGAAATCGACGGCGTGCTGCATGAATACAGCACCATTGAAGGCCTGCAGGAAGACGTGCTTGAAGTCCTGCTCAACCTCAAGGATGTCGCGCTGCGCCTCAACGGCGTCGACCACACCAGCCTCACCCTGAGCAAATCGGGCGCAGGGGAAGTGACCGCCGGCGACATCAAGGCCGACCATACGGTCGAAATCCTGAACCCGGAGCACGTGATCTGCACCCTGACCAAGGACGCAAGCATCACCATGCGTCTGAAAGTCGAGCGCGGTTTCGGCTACCAGCCGGCCTCGGCCCGTCGTCGTCCGGATGATGAAACCCGTACTATCGGCCGCCTCGTGCTCGACGCCAGCTTCTCGCCGGTCCGTCGCGTGGCCTACGAAGTCGTTGCTGCCCGTGTTGAACAGCGCACCGATCTGGACAAGCTGGTTCTCGATATCGAAACCAACGGTACCATCGATGCTGAAGATGCCATCCGCACTGCGGCCGACATCCTGACCGATCAGCTGTCGGTGTTCGGAGATTTCACCAAACGCGCCGACCAGGACAAGAAACCGGCTGGCCCGGGTGTCGATCCGGTCCTGTTGCGTCCGATCGATGATCTGGAACTGACCGTCCGCTCCGCCAACTGCCTGAAAGCCGAAAACATCTATTACATCGGTGATCTGGTCCAGCGCACGGAAGTCGAACTGCTGAAGGCCCCGAATCTGGGCAAGAAATCCCTCACCGAGATCAAGGATGTGCTGGCCCAACGCGGCTTCACCCTCGGTCAGAAGCTGGAAAACTGGCCGCCGGCCAGCCATCAGCTGGGAATGTTGGGTTAATTAAACACAGCGCGGACCGCCGTCCGCGCTCCGATTAGGAATCACGACCATGCGTCACCAAAAATCCGGCCGTAAATTCAGCCGCACCAGTGCCCACCGCGAAGCGATGTTCGTCAACATGGCGGCTTCCCTGTTCAAGCACGAACTGATCCGTACCACCTTGCCGAAAGCCAAGGAACTCCGCCGCGTGGCCGAACCGCTGATCACCATCGGCAAGATCGATGGCGTCGCCAACCGCCGTCTGGCCATGTCGCGTCTGCGCGACAAGGAAGCCGTCGGTAAGCTGTTCGTCGAACTCGGTCCGCGCTACAAAGAGCGTCCGGGCGGTTACCTGCGCATCATGAAATGCGGCTTCCGCCCCGGTGACAACGCCCCGATGGCGTATGTCGAACTGGTCGATCGTCCGCAAGCTTCCGCTGCAGCCGCTGAATAAGCCGAAATTGCTTCAGGAAAAGCCCCGGATTCCGGGGCTTTTTTTTGCAAAAGTCTTTGCCAAGCACGGTTAAAAACGGTAGTGTAAATGGAGAAATCCGCTGAAATGAATTCCCCGATGAACCCCCTGAACTGGTCCTACCGCACCCTTTACTTCCTCGGCGCCATCGCCTGTTTCGGCGCCATCGGTTATGCCCTGTACGTGCAATACCACATGCTGATGCAGCCGTGTCCGCTGTGCATCCTGCAGCGTGTGGCTTTCGCCGCCGCCGGCGTGTTCTTCCTCATCGGAGCACTGCATGCCCCTAAATCACGCGCCTGGCGTCGCTTGCACGCTGCACTCGTGTCATTGTGCGCGCTGGGCGGGTTGTTGATCGCCGGACGCCATGTCGCCATCCAGCTGGCCCCGTCCGATGCCACTGCATTCTGCAGCGGCATGGATCTGAACTATATGCTCGATGCGATGCCCCTGCGCGATGTGTTGACGACGGTCCTGAAGGGTTCGGGCGAATGCGCCAAGATCGATTGGACCTTCCTCGGATTCAGCATGCCGATGTGGACGCTTGTGTTGTATGTCGGTGTCATCGCCCTTGCCGTTTATCCCGCCATCCGTAAATCCTGAGAACTGAAATGCCGAACAATAGTGCCTGGCGCCCGGCCAGCTGGCGGAATTTCACCGCGCTGCAGCAGCCGAACTATCCCGATGCAGGCGCACTCGCCGCGGTGCAGGCCGAGCTCTCGCAGCTGCCGCCGTTGGTGACCTCCGCGGAGATCCTTTCGCTCAAGCAGCGCATCGCCGACGCCCAGGAAGGACGCAGTTTCCTGCTTCAGGGCGGCGACTGTGCCGAGAGTTTTGCCGATTGCGAATCAGGGCTCATTTCCAACCGCCTGAAAGTCCTGCTGCAGATGAGTCTGGTCCTGGTGCATGGCCTTCGCAAGCCGGTGGTGCGTGTCGGACGCTTCGCCGGCCAATACGCCAAGCCGCGTTCGGCCGATCTCGAAAGCAAAGACGGCATTACCCTGCCGAGTTACCGTGGCGACTTCATCAACGCGCCCGAATTCACCGAGTCCGCCCGTTTGCCGGATCCGCGCCGGATGGTCAAAGGGCATGCGCGTTCGGCGATGACCATGAACTTCGTGCGCGCCCTGATTGACGGCGGATTCGCCGATCTTCATCACCCGGAGTACTGGAATCTCGGATGGGTCACGCAATCGCCGCAGGCGGAACAGTACAACAAGCTGGTGCAGTCCGTCGGCGATGCCATCCGCTTCATGGAAACCATTTCCGGCGAGCCGGCACACAACGTCAACCGCACCGATTTCTATACTTCGCATGAAGCACTGCTGCTGCCCTACGAGGAGGCGCTCACCCGCCAGGTGCCGCGTCAGGACGGTTGGTTCAATCTATCAACGCATTTCCCGTGGATCGGCATGCGCACCGCGCAGCTGGACGGCGCTCACGTCGCCTATTTCCGCGGCATCGCCAATCCGGTCGGCGTCAAGATTTCGGCCGGCGTCACCGATGCGCAGATCGCCGGCCTGTGCGAAACGCTCAATCCGGAAAACGAACCCGGACGGCTGACGCTGATCCACCGGCTTGGTGCCGGCAACGTCGAAAAAGAACTGCCGCGATTGATCCGTGCCGTTAAGTCTTCCGGTGCGCGCGTTCTGTGGGTCTGTGATCCGATGCATGGCAATACCGAATCCACCTCCAACGGTTACAAAACCCGGCGCTTCGACAACATAAAGGCCGAGCTCGAGCGCAGTTTCGATGTGCATGCGGCCGAAGGCTCGCATCTGGGCGGTGTGCATCTGGAGCTGACCGGCGAAAACGTGACCGAGTGTCTTGGCGGCGCACGCGATCTGATCGAGGCCGATCTCGAGAGAGCCTACCTGTCCTCGGTCGACCCGCGCCTGAACTACGAACAGTCGCTTGAAATCGCCATGTCGATCGTCCACAAGCACGGCAGGCTGTATTAGCGTCCCTGCATCATGCATATATAACAAGTGCTTATAAGCGGCTCAGTGATTGTTATTTTACAGATGGCCTGAATGGGGCTAGATTCAACATCTCCCCAGACAGATAAGGTCGCCGCCATGATCTACGACTCGATCCTCGCTACCATCGGACGCACGCCCGTTGTCCGCCTCGGGCGCATCGCGCCGCCCCATGTACACATGCTGGCCAAAGTTGAATTCTTCAACCCCGCCGGCTCGGTCAAGGACCGGCTGGCCTACGCCATCATTGTCGATGCCGAAAAACGCGGGACCCTGAAGCCGGGCCAGACCGTCATCGAAGCGACTTCAGGAAATACCGGTGTCGCCCTGGCCATGGTCTGTGCCGCACGCGGTTACCCGTTCGTGGCGGTGATGAGCGAAACCTTTTCGATGGAGCGGCGCAAGCTGATCCGTGCCTACGGCGGCAAAGTCATTCTGACCCCAGCCGCCGAGCGCGGCAGCGGCATGGTGCGCAGGGCACAGGAGCTTGCCGAAAAGCACGGTTGGTTCCTGGCCCGCCAATTCGAGAACCCGGCCAACCCCGCCTACCACCGCAACACGACCGCGGCCGAGATCCTGCGCGATTTCGCCGGCGAACGCCTCGATTACTTCGTCAGCGGCTGGGGCACCGGCGGCACCCTGACCGGGGTCGGCGAAGTGCTGAAAGTGGCCCGGCCCGAAGTGCGAATCGTCACCACCGAGCCTGCCGGCGCTTCGCTGCTGGCCGGCAAGGAATGGCAGCCGCACAAGATCCAGGGCTGGACACCGGACTTCGTACCGGCCGTGCTTAACCGGTCCGTACCCGATGACAACATTCCCGTGGATGATGTCACCGCACGCGATACCGCACGACGCCTGGCGGCCGAGGAGGGACTGTTCGTCGGTATTTCGGCGGGCGCCACTTTTGCAGCGGCCCTGAAGGTGGCGGAATCCGCGCCGGACGGTTCGGTCATTCTGGCCATGCTGCCGGATACCGGCGAGCGCTATCTGAGCACCTTCCTGTTCGAGGGCGTCAATGAAGGTTCGGATGACGAGTGGCTGGCCGGTCTTTAAGGCCGGCACTTACTTCGCCCGGATGGCGGCCTCGACCAGTTTGATGGCCTTTTTCAGATCGTCATCGTTCTTGACCTGGGTCTGTGCGGATATCCGGCCATCACGGCCGATGATCCACACATTCGGCATGTAATCATCGCCAAAGCTTTCCATGACCTTGCCGGCCTTGTCGACGCCGGACACCATCGACAGATCTTTGAGTTCGGCGGTGATTTTGTTGACGGTCTTGGGCTCGTCCTTCACGGCAATTGAAATCACCTGCAGATTGGCCAGTCCAAGCTGCTCCTGCATGTATTCCATGGCCGGCAACGACTTGAAGCAGTAATCGCACCAGCTTGCCCAGAAGTGCACCACGGTGATCTTGCCAGTGTAGTCCTGCAGGATGATTTCCTCGCCGCCCTTGGCGTTCTTGCCAAGCCGGAACGGAGCCGGATCACCGACCGAGAGTTTGGCCTCGCTCAGGCCGGAAAACAGGAGAATCAGCGTGAATGCAAACAGGCGTGCCATCGGAAGTCCAGAGTGCCGTGGGAAGTCTCTAATTTAGGCATGACGGCATTGCCGCACAAGTCCCTGCATACGTAGTCAGGATCATGGTGCTGCCAGCTGCCAGGCCTGACGGGCAATCAGTGCCAGAACGATCACCAGAAACACCGCGCGGACGAAGGCCTGGCCCTTGCGGATAGCCATATGGCTGCCGATATAGCTGCCGAGCATATTGCCGATCACCAAGGGCAGCGCCAGAACCCATAAGACGAAACCACTCAATAACAGGACCGTCCAGGAGCTGATGTCGGCCGAGACATTGGCCGCTTTGGATACCGCCGAGGATTTCAGGAAATCCAGGCCAAGGAAGCTGACGAAGGCGAACACCATGATGGTGCCGGTACCCGGACCGATCAGGCCGTTGTAGAAACCCGTGGCCGCCCCGATTGACAGCGCCGCCACGGATTCATGCTTCGGATGGAAACGGCGTTCTTCCTTCAGTCCGAGGTCCTTCCGGAACGCCGTGTAGAGGGCAAGAATCACGCATATGGCAAGTACCGTCCATTTCAGCAGGTCCGGATCGAGGCGCTTGGCGAACTGCACGCCGATCGCAGACGCGGCCATCGCGGCGGCACAAGCCGGGAGGATGATGCGGCGTTCGACGTGGATTTTCCGCAGGTAATTCCAGGCCGCGACCGAAGTGCCCATGATCGAACTGGTACGCTGGGTGCCGATGGCCTGCAGGATATTCAGGCCCGGGTGCAGATTGAGCATGGCCGGGGTCAGCACCAGTCCGCCGCCACCGACAATGCTGTCGATCAGGCCGGCAGCAAAGCCGGCGAGGGCGGTCAGCAACCAGAGTGTGGCATCGATTTCCATGGAATTTTCCGGTGAATCCGCGTTACAGCATAAACAAAACCCCGCTTGCGCGGGGTTTTCGATCAGCTTCGGCTGGCGCGCTTGCGCTCGTTTTCGGTCAGGTGCTTCTTGCGCAGACGGATTTCCTTGGGGGTGACTTCCACCAGTTCATCGTCTTCGATGAAGTCCAACGCCTGCTCCAGGGTGTATTTGATGGCCGGGCTGAGTTTGATGGCATCGTCCTTGCCGGAAGCGCGCATGTTGGTCAGCGGCTTGGCCTTGATGGCGTTGACGGTCAGGTCGTTGTCCTTGGAGTGGATGCCGATCAGTTGGCCTTCGTACACATTGTCGCCTTCGGCGGCGAACAGCTTACCGCGTTCCTGCAATGGGCCGAGCGAGTATGCCGGCGTGGCGCCTGCCGCATTGGCGATCATCACGCCGTTGGTGCGCTTGGCAATGGCGCCCTGTTCTTTCGGACCGTAATGGTCGAATACGTGGAACAGCAGACCCGAGCCCTGGGTCAGGGTACGGAACTCATTCTGGAAGCCGATCAGGCCGCGGGCCGGAATCATGTAATCCAGACGCACGCGTCCCTTGCCGTCGGACTCCATGTTCTTCAGCTGGGCCTTGCGGATGCCGAGCTTTTCCATGACGCCGCCCTGATGCGCTTCTTCGATGTCGACCACCAGCTGCTCGACCGGTTCCATCTGCTGGCCGTCGATTTCCTTGATGATGACTTCCGGGCGCGACACGGCGAGCTCGAAGCCCTCGCGGCGCATGGTTTCGATGAGCACGGACAGGTGCAGTTCGCCGCGGCCGGAGACCAGGAATTTATCCGGATCCGAGCCTTCCTCGACCTTCAGCGCGACGTTATGCAGGGTTTCGCGTTCAAGGCGTTCGCGGATCTGCCGGCTGGTGATGAATTTGCCGCCGCTGTGTTCCTTGCTGCCGGCGAACGGGGAGTTGTTGACCTGGAAGGTCATCGAGATGGTCGGCTCATCGACGGTCAGCGCCGGCAGGGCTTCCGGGACATCAAGGGCGCAGATGGTATCGGAGATGCTGAGATCGGCCACGCCGGAGATGGCGACGATGTCGCCGGCTTCGGCTTCGGCCACTTCAACGCGCTCCAGGCCCAGGAAGCCGAGCACCTGCAGCACTTTGCCCTGGCGCTTCTTGCCATGGCGGTCGACTACGCTGACCGGCATGTTGGTGCGGACCTTGCCGCGCTGGATGCGGCCGACGCCGATCAGGCCGACGAAGTTGTTGTAATCGAGCTGGCTGACGCGCATCTGGAACGGGCCGTCCAGATCGACTTTGGGGGCGGGAACGTGCTTCATGATCGCCTCGTACAGCGGGGTCATGTCGCCGTCGCGGGCCGAATCGTCCAGGCTGGCATAGCCGTGCAGGGCCGAGGCGTAGACGATCGGGAAGTCCAGCTGTTCGTTGGTGGCGCCGAGTTTGTCGAACAGGTCGAACACTTGGTCGATGACCCAGTCCGGGCGGGCGCCCGGGCGGTCGATCTTGTTGATGACCACGATCGGATTGAAGCCCATGGCGAACGCTTTCTGGGTCACGAAGCGGGTCTGCGGCATCGGACCGTCCATGGCGTCGACCAGAATCAGCACCGAATCCACCATCGACAGCACGCGCTCGACTTCGCCGCCGAAGTCGGCGTGTCCCGGGGTGTCGACGATGTTGATCCGGTTGCCGTTCCAGTTGATGGCGGTGTTCTTGGACAGGATGGTGATGCCGCGTTCCTTTTCCTGGTCATTGCTGTCCATCATCCGCTCGGTGGTGACCGTGCGTTCGCTGAAGGTGCCGGACTGTTTGAGCAGGCAATCGACGAGGGTGGTCTTGCCGTGATCGACGTGGGCGACGATGGCGATGTTGCGGAGGTTTTCAATGGACATAAGGAAGGGCTGCCTGAAGACGGCATATGCGGTAAGTAAGTAAGCCGACTATTATACCCTGTCAGGGCATGTTAAGGCGATTTATGGCATCCTATTCAACCCTTATTCATTGATTCCGGAGTGTTCCATGTCCGATTTGACCGCCATTCTGACCACCGACCAGGGCACCATCCGCCTGAAGCTGTTCGCCGACATCGCGCCGCTGACTGTGGCCAATTTCGTCAACCTGATCCAGCGTGGCTATTACAACGGCCTGAAATTCCATCGGGTGATTCCGGATTTCATGATCCAAGGCGGTTGCCCGAACGGCATCGGCAACGGCGGCCCGGGCTACCGTTTCGAAGATGAATGCAGCCCGAAAGCGCGCCATTCGAAAGCCGGCATGCTGTCGATGGCCAACGCCGGTCCCGGCACCAACGGCAGCCAGTTCTTCATTACGCATACCGCGACCGATTGGCTGGACGGCAAGCATACGGTGTTCGGTGAAGTGGTTTCCGATGCCGACCAGGCGGTGGTCGATGCCATCCGTCAGGGAGATGTGATCCAGTCGGCGGTCGTCGAAGGCGACGCCTCGGTGCTTTTGGCCGCACAGGCCGACCGCATCGCCCAGTGGAACGCCATTCTGAACGGATGAGTGGTCACGTAGCCGGATGTTGTGAAACGGGCGCCTCGGCGCCCGTTTCATTTCCCGCTTACTCGGGAATGAATCCGATGGCGTCGATCAGCCGGTTCACGGCCTGCGCGTCGCGGCCGTAATAATATTCCTCCGGTGCTTTCCAATACAGCACGGTCAGACGTCCGCCGCGTTCAAAAGCGCCGACACTGCCCAGATAGCGCAGACCCTCCGGACTGGTCTGCCGGACGTCGAAGCGGATTCCCGCGGTGTCCGAGAAGGTGTGCGGCCTGAAATTGCTGCTGTCGACATCGGCCCAGCCCTGTTCGCGGATGGCATCCAGAATGACATCACGCAGCTCGTCCGGCCGCATGCCGGCGCGGAACCAGGGCCCGTCCGGCCTTGATTTGCGCTCCTTGGCCAGATGGAACACATGCTCACCGGGTTTGGTGTCCGGAATGATATTGAGGCTGTTGAGCCCCGGGCCATCGATGGTCCACAGCTCCTGGCGCGGCAGCTTGATGCGTGACCAGTTCAGATCGGTATGGATGGCCATGCCGTAAACATCGGCTGCCGTTCCCGCTTTCTGAAGTCGGCCACCGCTGCTGGCACAGGCCGCCAGCAATGCGACCGCAGCGGCCAGTAAAAGGTAACGCATGCTTCTTGCAATCATGGTTTCGGCTCCAGCCGCGCGATATCCTGCTCGATGAACAGGCGGTCACCAGCATCGGGTTTCTTGTTGAGGTAGGTTTTCAGGCTGAGCAGGGCTTCCTGGGGTTTGCCGCTGCGTTTCAGCGCGAAGCCGTATTCACGCCAGGCCTCTGCGGGCGCATTCGAATTGCCGACCGCCCGCGCATACAGCAGATCGGCCTGCGCCAGATCGCCGGTCTTGTTTCGCCGGCGCAGGGCTTCGCCCTGGTAGAAGTCATAAATCCCCTCCAGTTTCGGGCGAGCGCCGGTCCGCAGATCGCGGATGACCTGGATGCTGGTGTCATACATCCGGCGGCTGAGTTCGGCCTCCAGCCACTTCTGGAGATAGGGCTCGGTCGCGGCATCGAAGGCTTCCTGGTTGGTTTTGAAGCTGCCGTGGTAGGCGGAAGCCGCAGTCGCCATATCTTCGAGCCGTTCCGCGGTTTTCGGATGGCTTGCGAAGACCGGGCTGTGTTTTGCGCGGATATTGGCTTTTTCTTCGTTCTGCATGCGTTGCCAGATGCGTACGCCGGCCTGTGGGTCGTAGCCGAGACCGGTGGCGACGCCGAATCCGATGGCGTCGGCCTCGCGCTCCTTGTCGCGCGAGAACTGCATCATATTGGCCAATCCGGCCATCTGAGCGATGCCGCCGGCCAATCCGGCGCCGCCGACCCAGGTCAACACACCGAAAGTGGCGAGAAACGCCGTGGTGTCCTTGGCTTTGTCCCAGCTCTGCAGACTATGCCGTTGACGGTAGTGGGCGAACTCATGGCCCAGAACCAGCGCCAGCTCGGCTTCATCCTGCATGCGCAGCAACGCGCCTGAGAACACCAGCACCACGCCATTGGGTGCCATGGAGGCGTTGAATACCGGCACGTCGATGATGTACAGCCGCAGGTCCTTGCAGTACTCGCCGGTAACCTTGCACAGCACATCCTGCACATAGCGGTTGAGCCCGGGATCGGTGACGCGCAGGGGTGAATTGCGGATCTGCAGCTCGGCCTGATCCATGCCATACCAGAGCTCGGCTTCGGTACTTCCGGGTTGCGGCTTCTCGCCCGGTTTCAGCGCGGGCGGATCCACGGCTTGTGCCGATGGCACAATTGCCAGCAAGGCACAGAGCACGGCGCCGGCGAGTCTCACAAGGGTAAGTCCTTCAGCAGTTGTTTGACCGCGGCCCGCGCACCTTCGGTATCGCGCAGATCACCGCTCTGCTTGACCATCAGGTTGTGCCAGACCACGCGTCCGGTGCGCAGATCGACGACGCTGGCCACGCCCACCTGCATGCCGCCGCCGATGTCGACATAGGCCCCCATGGCAGCGCCGGCAATCAAGGCAAAGGTGCGCAAAGCGGTGCGGCCGGAGCTGGCATAGCTGTCGCGTACGTAGGTGAACAGGGCGTAATCGGCACCGGTCGCTTCCCGGATTTCCTGCACGCCTTGACCCAGCTGCCAGTCGAGCAACGGTTTGCCGGTCAGCGGATCTTTTTTTGTCGCCAACACACTGCCGGTGGCGGAATACTGGGCGATGCTCATCGCCACTTCCTGGTTCAGCCGCAGCACCTGACCGAGACGCGAACCGGGCGCGGTATCGTCAGGGACGTCATACACGCTGATCTGCGGTCCGTTTTCCGCGGCAAGCAACTGCTTGACCACGGTGGGGTAGTTCGCGCGCGCCGCCGTGGTCCACTCCCGGCGAGGTTCCTGCAGGCCGCCGGCGGTGACTTCGGTCAGCTCGATATCCGGTTCGATGATGACCAGGGTTCCCTGGATGCGGATCTGCTCGCCGTTCGTTCCGGCGGCGGTCTTGGCACTGCCCGCGGCATCGGCATGGCCGGCGTTGGCTAAACCAAAAGCCAGCACCAGCATCCGTGCAGCGCTATTGCGAATCAACATGTTATTCCCCGTGGTGACCGGGCCGGCAGGCGCCGGGCGGCGGCAGCCGGACCGTGTGCGGCCTGTCGTCATGATATGATATGTCACCGATTTTCCACAACAAATTCCGGAACCGCATCATGCCTGCACTCGCCCAGCGCATCGGCCGCGCCAAACCCTCCGCCATCATGGCCGTTGCCGAAAAGGCGAAAGCCCTGAAAGCGTCCGGCCGCGACATCATCAGCTTTTCCATCGGGGTTCCGAACTTCCTGCCCGGACCGCACATCTACGCGGCGGCGGCCGACGCCCTGGCCAAGGATTCCGGCCAGTACGGTTCCAATCGCGGTGCCGATGCGCTGCTGGATGCTTTCCTGGGGCACATCGAACGCGCCGGATTGTCCGGTTACACCCGCGCCAACATCGCCACCGGCATCGGTGCCAAGCACATTCTCTACAATCTGGCCGAAGCCCTGCTCGATGAAGGCGATACCATTGCTTTCGCAGTGCCGTACTGGACCACTTACCAGGACATCGCCGATATCCTGAACGCGAAAACACTGCATTTGAAATGTCCGGCCAGTCAGAATTACAAGATTACGCCGGCGCAGCTGGATGCCGCGTTGCAGCAGAAGCCGAAGGTGTTCCTGTTCAACAACCCGAACAATCCGACCGGCATGGTTTACAGCAAGGATGAAATCGCGGCGCTGGCCGAGGTATTGGTCAAGTACCCCGATACGTGGATCATTGCCGATGACATCTATCACCGCATGGTGTTCGACGGTCTGGGTTACCACAACTTCATCCAGTTCCAGCCGGAATTGCGTGAGCGCGTGATTTTCGTCGATTCGCTGTCCAAGACCTACGGCATGCCCGGTTGGCGTGTCGGATTCATCGCCGGCCCGGAAAGCGTTGCCAAGGCCATCACCACGCTAAACTCGAACCACATCACCAACATCCCGGAAGTGGTCACCGCCGCTGCTGTGGCCGCCTTGACCGGTCCGCAGGACGTGCCGACCGAGAAGAATGCCGAATTCCAGCATAAGCGCGACATGGTGATGACGGCCATGAATTCGATTCCGGGTCTGGTCTGTCCGCGTCCGCAGGGCGCGTTCTACGTGTTTCCGGATATTTCCTGCGCTTTCGGCAAATCGCATGGCGGCAAAACCATCGGCAATGACGTCGATTTCTGCAACGCCCTGCTGGACGCCAAAGGTGTGGCCTGCGTTCCCGGCTCCGCCTTCGGCGAACCGAAATCCTTGCGTATTTCCTATACCTGCCCGAGCGCGCAGCTGCCGGAAGGCCTGAAGCGTTTCGTCGAATTTTTCACTGAATTGACCTGATCCCGGAGAGATCCCCATGAAAGCCCCCATCCGTGTAGCAGTAACCGGCGCCGCCGGCCAAATCGGTTATTCCCTGCTGTTCCGCATCGCCTCCGGCGAAATGCTGGGCAAAGACCAGCCGGTCATCCTGCAGATGCTCGAGTTGCCGATGGAAAAAGCCCAGGCCGCGCTCAAGGGCGTGATGATGGAGCTGGAAGACTGCGCGTTCCCGCTGCTGGCCGGCATGGTCGGTACCGATGATCCGATGGTTGCCTTCAAGGATGTCGACGTCGCCTTGCTGGTTGGCGCCCGTCCGCGCGGTCCGGGCATGGAGCGCAAGGATCTGCTGCTGGAAAACGCCAAGATCTTCACCGTGCAGGGCAAGGCCCTGAATGCCGTGGCCTCGCGCAACGTCAAGGTGCTGGTGGTCGGCAACCCGGCCAACACCAACGCCTACATCGCAATGAAATCGGCGCCGGATCTGCCGGCCAAGAACTTCACCGCAATGCTCCGTCTTGACCACAATCGCGCGCTCAGCCAGCTGGCACTCAAAGCCGGCGTCGCCGTCGGGGATATCGAGAAGATGGTGGTCTGGGGCAATCACAGCCCGACCATGTATCCCGATTACCGTTTCGCCACCGCCGGCGGCGTTTCCCTGAAGGACCGCATCAATGATGCCGATTGGAATGCCAACACCTTCATCCCGCAAGTGGGCAAGCGCGGCGCCGCCATCATCGAAGCACGCGGCCTGTCATCGGCGGCATCGGCCGCCAACGCCGCCATCGATCACATCCGTGACTGGGTACTCGGTACCAACGGCAAATGGGTCACCATGGGCGTCCCGTCCGACGGCAGCTACGGCATTCCCGAAGGTGTCATGTACGGCGTACCGGTGACCTGTGCCAACGGCGAATACACCCGCATCGATGGCCTGCCGGTCGATGCCTTCAGCCGCGCCGCAATGGACAAGACCTTGGCCGAACTGGAAGAGGAACGCGCCGGCGTCGCCGATTTGCTGTAATTCCGAAAGGCGGCTTCGGCCGCCTTTCACACTTTAGGGGCATTCGATGCAAACACCCGGCCAATCATTCCGTCTTGCAGTCGCCGAAGAATCACCCTTGCAGGTCATGGGCGCCATCACCGCCTATGCCGGCCTGATGGCCAAACGCACGGGTTACAAGGCCCTGTATCTTTCCGGCGGCGGCGTTGCCGCCAATTCGCTCGGCATGCCCGATCTGGGCATCAGCACCATGGAAGACGTACTTACCGATGCCCGCCGCATCGTGGATGCCACCGGCATGCCGCTGCTGGTCGACATCGACACCGGCTGGGGCGGGGCATTCAACATCGCCCGCACCATCCGCAGTTTCGAGCGCATCGGTGTGGCGGCCGTACACATGGAAGACCAGGTCGGCCAGAAGCGCTGCGGCCATAGGCCCGGCAAGGAAGTGGTCAGCCTGCAGGAAATGACTGACCGGGTAAAAGCTGCCGTCGATGCCCGTACCGATCCGTCATTCGTGCTGATGGCGCGCACCGATGCCGCCGCCGTTGAAGGGCTGGATGCCGCCATTGAGCGCGCCGTGGCTTACGTCGAAGCCGGGGCCGACATGATTTTCCCCGAGGCCATGTCCTCGCTTGCGGATTACCGAAAATTCAAGGCGGCGGTGGAGGTTCCGATTCTGGCCAATCTGACCGAATTCGGTTCGACGCCGTTCTATACCACGGATGAACTTCGCGAAGCCGGCGTGGACATCGCCCTGTACTGCTGCGGCGCCTACCGTGCCATGAACAAGGCCGCGCTCAATTTCTACGAAACCGTGCGCCGCGACGGCACCCAGAAAAACATCATCGATACGCTTCAGACGCGCGCTGAACTGTATGATTTCCTGAATTACCACAGCTATGAAGACAAGCTGGACGCCTTGTTTTCAGTCGGAAAAGGCAAGGAATGAACCATGATCAGCAAGGCGACCGGAACCTTCAGCGTCAAACTCGAACTTCAGCCCGCATCCCCGCAGGCTGACGCCGCCGTCATCGGCCGGCGCAGCCTTGAGAAAAGCTTCCATGGCGATCTCGAGGCCGCCAGCTCCGGTGAAATGCTTTCAGTGATGACCGCAGTGGATGGATCGATGGCTTATGTCGCGCTGGAAAAGGTCAGCGGTACGCTCGCCGGTAAGCAGGGCAGTTTTTTGCTCCAGCACGCCTCGCAGATGGTCCGCGGCCAGCCCTTCCAATCCATCCGTGTGGTGCCGGATTCGGCGACCGGGGATCTTCTCGGGCTTGACGGCGAAATGCGCATTGATGTCAGGGATGGCGAGCATTTTTATGTTTTTGAATACAGTTTTTCCGAACAATCCTGAAACCGCATGCGAGGCGCTTTATGAGTGATGCCCCCCAAACAACTGGCTTCAAGCCGAAAAAATCCGTGGCCCTCAGCGGCACCGCCGCCGGAAACACCGCCCTGTGCACCGTCGGCCGCAGCGGCAATGATCTGCATTACCGCGGCTACGACATCATGGACCTGGCGACCGCCTGCGAGTTCGAGGAAATCGCCCATCTTCTGGTGCACGGCAAGCTGCCCACCGCCGCCGAACTGGCCGGTTACAAAGCCAAGCTCAAATCGCTGCGCGGCATTCCCGCCGCGGTCAAAGCCGCGCTGGAGCAGCTGCCGCCCTCCAGCCATCCGATGGATGTGATGCGTACCGGAGTTTCCGTCCTGGGCTGCATCAAGCCCGAGAAAGAGGATCACAACCATCCGGGTGCGCGCGACATCGCCGACAAGCTGATGGCTTCGCTCGGCTCGATGCTGCTGTACTGGTACCACTTCGCCTATAACGGCCGACGCATCGAGGTCGAAACCGATGACGATTCCGTCGGCGGCCATTTCCTGCATCTGCTGCACGGCGTCAAACCGCGCGAAAGCTGGGTGCGCGCCATGCATACTTCCCTGATTCTGTACGCAGAACATGAATTCAATGCATCCACATTTACCGGCCGGGTGATTGCCGGCACCGGCAGTGACATGTATTCCTGCGTGGCCGGCGCCATCGGCGCGCTGCGCGGACCGAAACACGGCGGGGCCAATGAAGTTGCATTTGAAGTGCAGAAACGCTACGACACGCCGGACGAAGCGGAAGCCGACATCAAGGCCCGTGTCGAACGCCGGGAGGTGGTCATCGGTTTCGGTCATCCCGTTTACACCGTCGGTGATCCGCGCAATGCGGTGATCAAGCAGGTCGCCAAAGACCTTTCTGCCGAACAACAGAACATGAAGATGTATGACATTGCCGAGCGTCTGGAGTCGGTGATGTGGGATATCAAGAAAATGTTCCCGAATCTGGATTGGTTCTCGGCCGTCAGTTATCACATGATGGGCATCCCCACCGACATGTTCACTCCGCTGTTCGTGATGGCTCGCACTTCGGGTTGGTCGGCGCATGTCATCGAACAACGCATCGATGGCAAGATTATCCGGCCCAGTGCCAACTATACGGGCCCTGAGAACCTTGAATTTATACCGATTGGTAAGCGATGAACCAGGATTACCGCAAGCCGTTGCCCGGCACGGCACTGGACTACTTCGATGCCGCCGCCGCCGTCGAGGCAATCCGCAGCGGCGTCTGGAAGGCCATGCCATACACCGCGCGCGTGCATGCCGAGAACATCGTACGGCGCGCGGAGCCGTCCCGCCGGGATGACTTTCTCCGCCAGCTGATCGACAACCGCCGCGATCTGGATTTTCCCTGGTTCCCAGCGCGCGTGGTGTGCCATGACATTCTCGGCCAGACCGCCCTGGTCGATCTGGCCGGGTTGCGTGATGCCATTGCCGGCATGGGCGGCGATCCGGCCCAGGTCAATCCGGTGGTGCCGGTTCAGCTGATCGTTGACCACTCGCTCGCGGTGGAGTGCGGCGGATACGATCCGGAGGCGTTCGCGAAGAACCGCGCCATCGAAGATCGTCGCAACGAAGACCGGTTCCATTTCATTGACTGGACCAAACAGGCTTTTCACAACGTCGACGTCATTCCGCCGGGTAACGGCATCATGCACCAGATCAATCTGGAGAAGATGTCGCCGGTGGTGCAGGTGCAGGATGGCGTGGCTTTTCCGGATACCTGTGTGGGGACTGACAGCCATACCCCACACGTGGATGCGCTCGGCGTCATCGCCGTCGGCGTGGGTGGTCTGGAAGCCGAAAGCGTCATGCTCGGCCGTGCCTCCTGGATGCGCACGCCCGAAATCATCGGCGTTGAACTGGCGGGAAGGCCGCAGCCAGGCATCACCGCCACCGACGTCGTACTGGCGCTGACCGAGTTCCTCCGGCAATCCAAAGTCGTCGGCGCCTATCTCGAATTCCGCGGTGAAGGCGCATCGGCGCTGACCATCGGCGACCGCGCCACGATTTCCAACATGGCGCCGGAATACGGCGCGACCGCCGCGATGTTTTTCATCGATAGCAACACCCTCGACTACTTGCGGCTCACCGGCCGCAGTAATGAGCAGGTGGCCTTGGTCGAAACCTATGCGAAAGCAGCCGGTCTGTGGGCCGACATGCTGGCGGATGCACGTTACGAACGCACCTTGCACTTCGATCTGTCCACGGTCGTGCGCAACATGGCCGGCCCGTCCAATCCGCACAAACGTCTGCCGACCCGCGCTTTGGCCGAACGGGGCATCGCCGATTCCGCCAAGCTGGAAGCGGGCCGGTCCGATGAAGCCAGCGGCCTGATGCCGGACGGCGCGGTCATCATCGCGGCCATCACTTCCTGCACCAACACCTCGAATCCGCGCAACGTCATCGCTGCCGCTCTACTGGCGCGCAATGCCAATGCCAAGGGTCTGTTGCGGAAACCCTGGGTGAAGTCATCGCTGGCACCCGGTTCCAAAGTCGTCGAGCTGTATCTGAAGGAGGCCGGTCTGCTCGGTGATCTTGAGCGGCTCGGCTTCGGCATCGTGGCCTTCGCCTGCACCACCTGCAACGGCATGAGCGGCGCTCTGGATCCGGCGATCCAGCAGGAAATCATCGACCGTGATCTGTATGCCACCGCCGTGCTGTCGGGTAACCGCAATTTCGACGGACGCATCCACCCCTATGCCAAGCAGGCGTTCCTGGCCTCGCCGCCACTGGTGATTGCCTATGCCATCGCCGGCACGGTGCGCTTCGACATCGAAAAGGACCCCCTGGGCATCGATGCTCAGGGCAATCCGGTTCTGCTCCGGGATATCTGGCCGAGCGATGAAGAAATCGATGCGGTGGTCAAAGCCAGCGTCAAGCCGGAACAATTCCGGCGGGTGTACGAACCGATGTTCACGGCGCGTATTGAAAGCGGCAATCCGGTAGAGCCGTTGTATGATTGGCGGCCGATGAGCACCTACATCCGCCGTCCGCCGTATTGGGAAGGCGCGTTGGCCGGTGAACGTACGCTTCGGGGCATGCGGCCATTGGCAGTGCTCGGCGACAACATCACCACCGACCATCTCTCGCCGTCGAATGCCATTATGTTGGACAGTGCCGCCGGTGAATACCTGGCGCATATGGGCGTGCCGGAGGAGGATTTCAACTCCTACGCCACGCACCGCGGCGATCACCTAACCGCACAGCGCGCGACCTTCGCCAATCCGAAACTGCTCAACGAAATGGTGCGGGATGCAGACGGCAAAGTGCGGCAGGGTTCCCTGGCGCGCATCGAGCCGGAAGGGCAGGTGACCCGCATGTGGGAAGCCATCGAAGCCTACATGGCCCGCAAGCAGCCGCTGATCATCATCGCCGGTGCCGATTACGGCCAAGGCAGCTCACGCGACTGGGCGGCCAAAGGTGTCCGGCTGGCCGGTGTGGAAGCCATCGTGGCCGAGGGCTTCGAGCGCATCCACCGGACCAACCTGATTGGCATGGGCGTGCTGCCGCTGGAATTCCTGCCGGGCGAGTCCCGGCTTACCTATGCCATCGACGGCAGCGAAACCTTCGATGTCCGCGGCGATCGCAAACCGGGCACGCGTCTGAAACTGATCATCCGGCGCCGGAACGGTGATGCGGTTGAGGTGCCCGTGATCTGCCGCTTGGATTCGGATGAAGAGGTTTCCATCTACGAAGCCGGCGGTGTGCTTCAGCGTTTCGCGCAGGACTTCCTCGACGCGACCAAGGAAAGCTGACATGAACGCTGCGCCTCAGCTCCGCATTCCAGCCACCTACATGCGTGGCGGTACGTCCAAGGGCGTGTTCTTCCGTTTACAGGATCTGCCCAAGCCCGCACAGCAGCCCGGCCCGGCCCGCGATGCCCTGCTGCTGCGGGTCATCGGATCGCCCGATCCGTACGGCAAGCATACCGACGGCATGGGCGGGGCGACGTCCAGCACCAGCAAATGCGTGATCATCTCCGAAGCCAGCGTACCCGGTCATGATGTCGACTATCTGTACGGTCAAGTCGCCATCGACAGCGCGTTCGTCGACTGGAGCGGCAACTGCGGCAATCTTTCCGCGGCGGTCGGACCGTTTGCCATCGCCAACGGCATGCTCGACCCGTCGCGTGTGCCACATGATGGCCTCTGTACCGTCCGCATCTGGCAAGCCAATATCGGCAAGACCATCCTGGCGCATGTACCAGTGCGCGGCGGACAGGTCCAGGAAACGGGTGATTTTGAGCTCGATGGCGTCACCTTTCCCGCCGCTGAAATCGTGCTCGAGTTCATCGATCCGGCCGATGAAGGTGAAGGCGAAGGCGAAGGCGACACCATGTTTCCGACCGGAAATTTGACCGACATGCTGGACGTTCCCGGCATCGGCATTCTTGAAGCGACCCTGATCAATGCCGGCATCCCGACCGTGTTCATCAATGCCGCCGACATCGGCTATTCCGGTACCGAGCTGCAGGACGCCATCAACAGCGATGCCAAAGCGCTGGCCATGTTCGAAAGCATCCGCGCCCAGGGTGCCGTGCGCATGGGATTGATTAACTCGGTGGCGGATGCCGTTAAGCGCCAGCACACGCCGAAGGTGGCTTTCGTCGCCCCGCCGGCGGATTACATCACCAGCAGCGGAAAGCACATTGCGGCCGCCGACATCGATCTGCAGGTGCGGGCCTTGTCGATGGGGAAACTGCATCATGCCATGATGGGTACCTGTGCCGTGGCCATAGCCACGGCGGCGGCGATTCCCGGCACGGTGGTCAACCGCGCGGCCGGCGGCGGCGCGCGTCAAGCCGTACGTTTCGGGCACCCCAGCGGTACATTGCGTGTGGGTGCCGAGGCAGTCCAGCAGGACGGGCGGTGGCTGGTACGCAAAGCCATCATGAGCCGTAGCGCGCGTGTACTGATGGAGGGTATGCTGAGGGTGCCGCAGGATCACGGTTACAGCGCCAAGGACGAAACCCGATGATTACCCTTTACGAGGACTGGCAAGCCAATACCGTGGTGGTCTGCGCGACCACTCTGGCGGTCAGTCTTGCCGTTCTGGTGCACTACGAGGGTCTGGCGCTGATTTCCAATTGGCTGGCCAAACGCCGTGAACTGCATTCCCGGCGTAAAGTGCTTTATTCGATTTTTTCGGTGCTGGCGCTGCATGTCACCGAAATCTGGATTTTCGGCATCACCCTCTGGTTGACGCTGCGTTTTCCCGAAACCGGATTCATCAAAGGTGCAAACCCCCTGCATCTTCTGGATGCGGTCTATCTTTCAGCGGTGACCTTCAATACGCTCGGTTTCGGCGATCTGGTGCCGGTCGGCCCGATCCGTTTCATCGCCGGCACCATGTCCTTGACCGGCTTCGTGCTGATCACCTGGTCGGCCTCGTTCACCTATCTGGAGATGGAACGCTACTGGCGCAAGTAGGGCTGCTTACAGCCTCGCCGCCAGTTCCGCACCTTGCGCGATGGCGCGTTTGGCATCCAGCTCGCCCGCCTGCTCGGCGCCGCCGATCAGGTGTGAACTGAGACCAAGGCCTTGCAATGCCTCATGCAGCGCCCGCTGGGGTTCCTGACCGGCGCACACGATGACATGATCGACCGGCAATACCATGGCCTCGCCGTCTTTTTTGATGTGCAGACCGGCATCATCAACGGCCACGTATTCAATGCCGCCCCAGGCCTGTACGTCGCCCATCTTGAGCGCCGCGCGGTGGATCCAGCCGGTGGTTTTTCCCAAACGCGCCCCCGGTTTTCCGGCACTGCGTTGCAGCAGCCAGATCTGCCGTGCCGGGGCATGCGGTTCGGGCTTGCACAGGCCGCCTTTGCTTTCGAAAGCAGGGTCGACACCCCATTCCTGCATCCAACGCTGTGCATCCAAACTGGCTGATTCAGTATGCAGAAGGAACTCGGCCACATCGAAGCCGATGCCGCCGGCACCGATGATGGCGACCGACTTTCCGACCGGCGCATCATCGCGCAGTACGTCGAGGTAGCCGAGCACTTTCGAATGATCGCTGCCCGGCAGGCGCAGGCCGCGCGGAGTGATGCCGGTGGCGATGACGATGTCATCGAATCCTCCCTGCTGAAGCTGGCTCGCGTCCACGGTTTGTCCCAGTTTCAGGCTGACACCGGTTTCGGTCAGAAGATTGCCGTAATAACGCAGCGTTTCGTGGAACTCCTCTTTGCCGGGAATGCGTTTGGCGTAGTTGAACTGCCCGCCAATTTCCGAAGCCGCATCAAATAGCGTGACATCATGGCCGCGTCCGGCAGCGACCGTGGCGAAACTCAGTCCGGCCGGTCCGGCACCGACGACCGCAATGCGTTTCTTCAAGGCTGCCGGCCTATAGTTGAGTTCGGTTTCGCGGCAGGCGCGTGGATTAACCAGGCAGCTGGCTTTTTTATTCTCGAACACGTGATCCAGACAGGCCTGATTGCAGGCGATGCAGGTGTTGATCAGATGCGATTTGCCGGCGCTGGCCTTGTTCGGCCATTGCGCATCGGCCAACAGCGGACGGGCCATCGAAATCATGTCGGCTTGGCCGTCGGCGAGGATTTTTTCGGCGACATCGGGCATGTTGATGCGGTTGGTGGCCACCACGGGCAGTGTGACGTGGGGCTTCAGCTTGCCGGTCACCCCGGCGAACGCCGCGCGCGGCACCGAAGTGGCGATGGTCGGGACACGGGCTTCGTGCCAGCCGATGCCGGTGTTGATGATGGTGGCGCCCGCCGCTTCGATGGCTTTGGCCTGTTCCACGATTTCCGGCCAGGACAAGCCCTCGGGAACCAGCTCCAGCATGGACAGGCGGTAAATGATGATGAAATCCGGACCGACCGCTTCGCGCATGCGGGACACGATCTCGACTGCAAAACGTCGGCGCTTTTCGGCATCGCCGCCCCAAGCGTCAGTTCGGGCGTTCACTTGGGGGGATACGAACTGATTGATCAGGTAGCCTTCGGATCCCATGACTTCGACCCCGTCATAGCCGGCCTCACGCGCCAGTTCGGCGCTGCGCACGTAATCGCGGATGGTTCTATCGACGCCGCGCGCGCTGAGGGCCTGCGGGGTGAACGGATTGATCGGCGCTTTCTTGGCCATCGAGGACACGGAGAGGGGATGGTACCCGTAACGTCCGGCATGCAGAATCTGCATGGCGATCCGGCCGCCGGCCCCATGCACCGCGTCAGTGACCTGACGGTGCGGGGCCACTTCAAGCCGCCAGCTCAGCTTGCCGCCGAAGGGCTTGAGCCAGCCACGGATGTTCGGGGCGATGCCGCCGGTGACCATCAGCCCGGCGCCCCCTTCGGCCCGCTCCCTGAAATAAGCGGCCAGTTTGGGGTAGTCGGCGCGTTTGTCTTCCAGGCCGGTATGCATGGAGCCCATCAGAATGCGATTGGGCAGGGTACAGAAGCCAAGATCGAGCGGGCGGAACAGATTCGGGTATTCAGGGGAACTCATGCAGTGAGACCTTTTAAATATAGGGGTGAGCGAGGATTCCGCTGACCATACGCTGAAGTATAGTCAAAAAACCGATAAAAAACAGGGGGTATCACCGTAGGCATCCTTTGGGTAGCTCGCCAGTACTGGAAGGGCGGGTGAGGACCCCTGAAATGTCGACTGCGTCACCTTTGTACTTGGGGCGGGATTGGCCCCAGCATTGGGGTATGTTTCCGGCAAGCGTGGGGATTTCATAATCAGATGGGGTGAGGATTTGGGGAACTATTTCCGCTAAAGGCTTGCAATTTCTCCCAAAAGTGTTATTTTGACGTTAACGATTCGAACAGGGTTTACGGTCGTTACCACTGCGGGCGTCTCGCCTGTATCGATTTGTAGTAACTTTCCACATGTAAAAAATGGAGATGTAAAAATGAAGAAAAATCTACTTGGCCTTGCTCTTCTCAGCGCCGTCGGCTTCTCGCAAGCTGCTGCTGCCCAGGAATTCGATGATCGCTGGTACATTTCCGGCACCATTGGCGTTCTCGGTACCGACAACGACCGTCTGGATGCCTCGAACTCCGAACTGTATGGCGTCGGCGTCGGTAAGCGTCTGTCCGAAAACTTCGGTCTGGAACTGACCTATGATCGTGCCAGCCCGACCATCGACATTGATCCGATCAATGGTGATGTTAATTGGGATCTCGATTCTATTTTCCTGAATGCCCGTTACTACTTCACCAAAGACGGTCGCGCATGGGATCCGTACCTTGTTGGCGGTATCGGCGCAACCCGTCACGATATTGACGATGGCTTTTACGATGGTACTGACTGGGCCGCCAAGCTCGGTGCCGGTATCGAAACCGATCGCCGTAAGCGCGTCGACTTCCGCGTTGAAGCCGGTGCCCGTTACGACAGCCACACCGAAAACGACCAAATCGTCGGCGACATCGGCGGTTTCGTCGATCTGTATGCCGCTGCCTCGATTCTCGTGAAGCTGGGTGATCTGGCCGCTCCGGTGGTTGCCGCCCCGACCTGCGACACCCTCGACGGTGACAATGACGGCGTCAACGACTGCAACGACAAGTGCCCGAACTCCGAAGCCGGCCAAACCATCGGCGCCGACGGCTGCCCGGTCAAGCTCAGCATCGACCTGAAAGGCGTGAACTTCGACTTCAACAAAGCCACCCTGCGTCCTGACGCAGTCGTGATCCTTGACGAAGCCGTTGCCGTGCTGGCCAAGTATCCGGAACTGAAAGTCGAAGTCGCCGGTCACACCGACCTCTGCGGCAAAGACACCTACAACCAAGGTCTGTCGCAGCGTCGCGCCCAAACCGTTTATGACTACCTGACCGGCAAGGGCATCGATGCCGGCCGTCTGGCCGGTCCGAACGGCTACGGTGAAAGCCGTCCGCTGGAAGCCACCGAGCAAACCTCGCCGGCTTGTAAGAGCGAAACCAACCGCCGTACCGAACTGAACGTTCAGAACTAAGCGGTTCAAAGCGTCATGAAAAAGCCCGGCTTATGCCGGGCTTTTTTATTGTCTACGCGCCGGCGACTCGGTATAGTTGACATGTCCGGTGGTTGCACGCGCACTGCCTCATCCTGCCACGCAAGGAAACACTCATGTCCATCCGATGCCTTAATGTCCTGAAGCATTCACGCATGCCGCTGCTGTTCACCCTTGCGGTGCTGGCGGGCTGCGCCCGTGAGCCCGACAATGCCGCCGATGCGGTTTATTCGGGTGGCGACATCCTGACCATGACCGGAGATCAGCCGGCCTATGCGGAAGCACTGGCGGTCAAGGACGGAAAAATCAGCTTTGTGGGCAGCAAGGCCGAGGCCGATAAGCTGGCCGGAAAGGATACGTTGCAGATTGACCTCAAGGGCAGAGCGCTGCTGCCGGGATTCATCGACGGGCACTCCCATTACTTCAATTCGCTGTCCGTGGCCAATCAGGCCATGCTGTATGCGCCGCCGGCCGGTCCGGGCAAGGATGTCGACAGCATCATCGCGACCCTGAAGGCCTTCGCTGCCACGCGCAAGATTCCCAAAGGCGAGCTGATTATCGGTTATGGCTATGACGACACCGTGATGCCTGGCGGCCGTCTTCTGAACCGCGATGATCTGGATGCCGCCTTTCCGGATAATCCGGTCCGTGTCGATCATGTATCGATGCATGGCACCGTGCTGAACAGCCAGGCCATGAAACTGTACGGTTTCGATGCCAACACCAAAACCCCGCCGGGCGGTGTCATCGTCCGCAAACCCGGAACCAATGAACCTTACGGTCTCATCATGGAAACCGCTTTCCTTCCGGTGTTCGAGAAAACCGCCGCGATGACGCCCGAACAGGAAATCGCCGGCAGCAAGGCCGGTCAGCTGATGTATGCCGCCGCCGGCATCACCACGGCGCAGGAAGGCGCGACCCATCTGGCGCAGCTGCAGACCATGAAACGGGCCGGTGCCGCCGATGCCAATATCATCGATATCGTGGCCTATCCGTTCATTGTCGATCTCGATAAGATTCTGGCCGCCTATCCGGCTTCGGGCTGGGGAAAGTACGACAAACGGCTTAAAGTCGGCGGTGTCAAAATCACCGCGGACGGTTCCCCGCAGGGCCGCACCGCGTTTTTCAGCACGCCTTATCTGACCGGCGGACCGGGCGGCGAGAAGAATTGGCGCGGCGAGCCGACCTTCCCGGCGGAAACCCTGCAGCAGATGCTGAAGAAAGTCTACGACCTGAATGTGCCGCTGACCTACCATGCCAACGGCGATGCCGCCATCGACATGCTGCTCAATGCGCATGAAACCGTCGCAGCCGGAGATCTTAGCCGGGACCGCCATGTAACCATCATCCATGCCCAATTCGCCCGCAAGGACCAGCTGGCCAAATTCGCGCAGTATAAATTCCGTCCGTCCTTCTACACGCTGCACACCTTCTATTTCGCCGATGCCCATATCGCCAACCGCGGCAAGGATCAGGCCATGTATATCAGCCCGATGCGCGATGCCATCGATGCCGGACTGCGTCCGAGCAACCACACCGATGCCGTGGTGGCACCGCTCGATCAGATGTTCATGCTGTGGTCGGCGGTCAACCGGAAATCCCGGAGTGGTCTGGATATCGGTCCCGATCAGCGCATCAGTGCCTATGAAGGCCTGAAGACGATGACGTCATGGGCGGCCGAGCAGTATGGCGAGCAGGCGTCGAAGGGCACGCTGGAAGTCGGTAAATTGGCGGACATGGTCATTCTGGAGAGCAACCCGCTGAAAGCCGATCCCGCCGAGATTTACCGTATCCGTGTCATGGAGACCATCAAGGACGGCAAGGTGATTTATACGGCGCCTGCCGATCTGTCGGCAAAGCCCGCGCTGGTTTTTGCAGCGCCTGCCGCGGCTCCGGCAGCCGAGCCTGAGGCGCTTCCCACCAAGCCACAGGCGAAAGCACCGGATAAAGCCAAAGCCACGCCGGCTGCCGCGGATAAACAAGCGGCGGATGCCAAAGCCAAGGCGGCAGCAGCGGCCGCCGCCAAGCAGCAGGCCAAGCGCTCCAATGAAAAGAAACCGTTGACGCCGAAGCCTGCGGTTGCGGAAACGCCGGCCGTGGCAGAAGCACCGAAGCCCAAAGAGGTACGGTTTAATATGACCCAGGACGGCAAGAAGATGACGCCGGAGGATTTCGAGGCCTGGATGAAAGCACAGGGCATCCGGATTGTTCCGGCCAAACCGGTGGAAGCACCGCCGGCCGATGCCAAGAAGGACGGCGGCTGAACCGTTCTCTGCGAATGAAATAAAAAACCCGGCTTAGCCGGGTTTTTTATTGGTGAATCGGTAGTGCGCCACCATCCATTCATTGCCGTCATTGTAGGCGAACAGTTCGGCACAGGCCATCCAGAACATGCGCCAGCGTTGTGACCAGATAGCAGCTTGATCGGCACCATAGGCCGCCGAGAGGATTTCCAGGATCCGCGCGCGGTTGCGGTCCTGGTTTTCCAGCCATTGATTGCTGGTGCGGGCGTAATGGCGTCCGGGAACCAGCCAACGCTGTTCGACGGACAGATCCTCGGAGAAATGCAGCAGTGTGTCGGCCGAGGGCATCAGGCCGCCGGTGAAGAAGTACCGCCCCATCCAGTTGTCATCGCCGCCGGTTTCGAACGGGTACATCAGGTAGCGGTGCACGAAGATGTGCACGAACAGTTTGCCGTCCGGTTTCAGCCATCGGCTGATGCCGTTCAACAGACTGCGGTAGTTGCGCATATGCTCGAACATTTCCACCGAAACGCAGCGGTCGAACTGGTCACTGTCGAAATCAAGGACATTCACATCGCAGGTGATCACCGTGACATTGCCGAATCCTCGCTCCTGGCAGCGTGCTTCGATGTGGGCGCGCTGTGTTGCCGAATTCGAGACGACGGTAATGCGTGCATTCGGATACTGTTCGGCCATCCAGAGGGTCAGCGACCCCCAGCCGCAGCCGAGCTCCAGAATCCGTTGTCCGTCGGCCAACTCCGCGCGTTCGCCGTAGAGGCGCAGCATGTGTTCTTCGGCCGCATCCAGGGACTCATTGCCCTCGGGATAGAATGCCGAGGAATACTTGAGGCGTTTGCCGAGGCAGAGCTGGAAAAACTCGGTCGGAAGTTCGTAGTGCTGCTCGTTGGCAGCCTGCGTTTCGATCGCAATCGGGCTGGATTTCAGTTCGGAGACCAGTGCATTGAAGCGTGCATCGGCGAATCCGGCGTCCGCCAGGCCTTCGTCCTGAAGACGTTGACGGCATAGGCGGCGGATACCGTAACGGATGAGCGCGTCGGGCAGAAGGCCGCGTTCGGCTAAATCAAGCAGACTCATAAAGCTCCATTGTCCGAAGACTTCGGGGGCAGGGGAAAGAAGGCGCTGACTTCACTCTGATAGCGCCGGTAGTCGTCACCGCGCGAGCGAAGGGCCTGGGCTTCGGTCCACGGAATGCCGCTGACGCGGTAAAGGAAAGCCAGCATGAGCACCGGCCCGACCAGGCTTAGCCAGAAATGCGAACTGCCGATGGCCAGGAACAGATAGGCGAACCAGTGCAGCCATTCGAAAAAGTAATTCGGATGACGCGACCAGGCCCACAAGCCACTCCGGCAGGTTTTTCCGCGGTTCGCGGGATTGTTCCGGAACGCGGCCAATTGCCGGTCCGCCAGTGATTCACCGGTAACACTGAGGACAAAAACAGCTGTTGCGGTGAAAAACCAGAAATCAAGCGTCACGTTTGTATTGTTTGCGGCTGCTATGAACGGCAGGCTGAACAAGGCCACGATGATCGCCTGCCCCTGGAAGAACACGAACAGTTTGCCCGGACTGCCGTTCCAGGCCGCACGAAGGGCCTGATAACGGCCATCTTCGGGTTCATGACGCACGCGCACATACAGCGAAAGAAAAAGACGCAAGCCCCAGAACCCGGCAAACAGGGCGACCGAGATCCGGGCCAAATCCGTTCCCTGCGCCACAGCAGCGCAGAAAATGCCGGCAATGGCCATCAAGCCTGCCCAGGCCACATCCACGATGCCGATATTGCGGATTTTCAAGGCGAGCAGCCAGACCAAAATCATGGCCAGCGCACTGAATCCGAAGATGAGTGAAACGGTCATTACAACGCTCATGCGCTTTGTCCTTTGGGTAAACCGAAGTTCCGGCCGTCAAGCCAGCGGATGGTGCTCAGTCCAAGGCCCCAGACCAAACCGATCCACAAGGCGCATTGCACGGTGCTGCCCTGCACGGACATCGCCTCGAAACGCAGCGTGGCGATGCCATAGGCGATGGGACCGCCCAACAGTCCGAACAGGAAGGTCGGCACCGCTTTGCGGTAGATGCCGCTCAGCGAGTGGTTCAGTGTCAGGGCAAAGCCCAGCCAGAGCGCCATGATCCAGATCGGCGCCAGTCCGGGAAGCGGGTAAGGGCTGGCAAACTGCAGACACTGGGATTGCACCAGGATGCTGTCCATGACGAATCCCATCGGCAACGCAATACCCAGCGTACGCAGATCCCGATGGCGTTGCGGGGAAAAGGCCAGGGTAAATGCGGCAAACACTGCGGCAACAGCCAGTCCCGGCCACCAGAACCCCCGGCCGGCCCCGATTACGCTGACCAGCCAGACCGCCTGAAATCCGATGATGTTGAGGACGGTCCATGACCAGTCGGGCAGATTGGCCCGGCTCATGCGGGATACCGTTCTTTGCCGAACAGCAGATGCACGTCGCTGATGGATTGTTCGAGAAAACCGGCTTCGCAGTAGGCGAGGTAGAAGTCCCACATGCGCAGGAAGCGTCGGTCGTAGCCCAGCGCCAGAACCTCGGCTTCGCGGGACAGGAAACGCTCGCGCCAGGCATGGATGGTCTTGGCGTAGCTGTCCCCGATGTCCTGCAGGTCGAGCAGACGCAGCTGTCCGGCCTGCGCCGCGGAAGAGACCATGCTGCTCACGCAGGGAATGTAACTGCCCGGGAAGATATAGCGTTTGATGAAATCGACGCTGGAAAGCGCCAGCTCATAACGGTGGTCTTCGATGGTGATGGCCTGAATCAGCGCCGTGCCGCCCGGTTTGAGCAGATTGGCGCATTTGGTGAAGTAGGTGTCCTGGTATTGATGTCCGATGGCCTCGATCATTTCAATCGAGACGAGTTTGTCGAATTGGCCTTCGAGGTCGCGGTAATCCCGGAACAGCAGGGTAATGCGGTCCTGCAGTCCTTCGGCCGCGATCCGTGCTTTGGCCAGATCGAACTGCTCCTGGGAAATCGTGGTCGTGGTGACGCGGCATCCGGTGTGTTTGGCGGCATAAATGGCCATGCCGCCCCAGCCGGTACCGATTTCGACCAGATGATCATCGGAGGACAGCGCCAGTTTCTCGCAGATCAACTGCAGTTTGCGTTGCGAAGCCTGTTCCAGCGTCATGCCGTCACGGTCGAAGACCGCTGAGGAATACATCAGGCTCGGATCGAGAAACAGTTCGAACAGGGCATTGCCCAGATCATAGTGGGCGGCGATGTTTTTACGGCTGCCGGTGCGGGTATTGCGCCGAAACGCATGTGCGGCTTTCATCAGCCATCCTGCGAAACGGGCGCCGCCGCCCTCCATCGCGTCCAGCAGATTCCGGTTGCGGATCAGCAGGCGCATCAGGCCGACCAGATCGTCCGTCTGCCAGTCACCGTCCATATAGGATTCGGCGGCACCGACCGAGCCGCCGAATGCGAGTTTGCCGAAGAACCGGCCATCGTCCACGATCAGCGTACCGAATCCGGGAAGCTCCGTGTTTCCGTAAAGCGCCGACTCGCCGTGTTCCCGGATCCGCAGATGGCCATGCCTGAGCATGGCGAGCTTGCGAAGTACCTGTTTGCGCGCCAGCGCATCGATACCCGACAGGCCGGAGTCGGTGCTGATGCCGTTGGAGTCAGTTCGGATCATGGTCTGCCTTGGGGTGGGAGTGGAACGGATTGCGCTTGAGCCAGAGCCGGAGTGCATTCCAGTAAATGCCGAACGCCACCGTAGCGCTCATCCAGGGCTGCAGAAGGAGTTCGCGCAACAGGTTTTGTGAAGTCAATTCTCGCCGTTGCAGGGTCAAGGTCGCGTCAAATTGCTTCACTCCGGCCTTATCGACCCGCATGTAGACATCCAGGCGCTGTCCGGGACAACCGAACCGCCAGTCATAGTCGAGGTCCATCGGCAGAAACGGCGAAACATGGAATTGCTTCGGGAACTGCCAGCGGCCCGCGTGATCTTCAGCGTCAGCCGCGGACACAGGCAGAAAATAACTGTAGCGTTCACCCCAGGGGGTATTGGTGATTTCCGCCAGAATCCACTTAAGGGTCGTCCCGTCCGGGGCAAAACCGTAATAAAAACTGACGGGGTTGATCACGTAGCCGAAAACCCGCAAATGGGTCAGCAGGAAGATCGGCCCTTCTCCAGCGGCAGGGCGCAATCGCCGAAATAATCCTTGCGCCGGAAGCCGAGCCAGTTGAACCGCTCCGTCGAGCAGAACCAGAACGGCTTCAGTGTCCGCTCGATGCGGCTGATGTCCAGATAGAGCTGGAAAATCCGATAGCGGAAGGCATGTGCTTTGGGAGTGAAACGGCGGTGACCGATATGTCCGGCGAAAATCGCATCGGCCTGCGGCAGACTCATGGCGCGAGAATGCCTTCGGCCGCTTCATGCCCGCTGCGGAAGCCGTCCTCGTGGAATCCGAAGCCCCAGTAGGCCCCGCAGAACCAGCTCCGGCGCTTGCCCTGGATTTCGTGGCGCCGGGACTGGGCGCGGACCATGGCATGGTCATAGACCGGATGGTGGTACTGCATGATTGCGAAAATTTTCGCCGGATCGATCTGGCTGCGCTGGTTCAGGCTGCATGGCGCTGCCGGATCGTCAGGGATGTCGGCATTCCATGCCGCCCAGGCGCGACGGTCCGGCGGCAGAACAGAAGCATCGCAGTGCAGAACGGTTTCGTTGGCCTGGTAGCGGATTGCGCCGAGGATGGACCGCTCGTTGTCATCGGCATCGCCCAGCATCATCAGGGTCTGGTCGCTGTGGCAGGCGAATATGACCTGATCGAAATGCTCCGTACCGTGCGGCGTGGTAATGCTGACATTCTCTTCAGTGCGCGTCACTTGCTGGACGGGGGCATTGAGGCGCACCGATACCGGCCACGTTCCGGAAAGTTTCTCGATATAACTGCTCGATCCGTTTTCCAGCACCCGCCAAAGCGGACGATCGCTGATCTGCAGCATGTGGTGATTGGCCATGAAAGCCACCAGATACTTCGCCGGAAAGTCCAGAATGCGTTGGCTGGGTGACGACCACAAGGCGCTGGCCATGGGAATCAGATGATTGTGGACGAAGTAGGGGCTGTAGCCGTTGGCGTCGAGATAATCGCCAAGCGCCGGGCCTTCCTGGTCGGAAGCCAGAAGCGCAGGGCATTCGGCATAGAAACGGCGGATATCAGCAAGCATGCGCCAGAACGGCGGAGAAAGCAGATTGCGTTTCTGGCAGAACAGGCCGCCCAGATCGTGCGCGTTGTAATACATGCCGAGGGCGCGGTTGTGCACCGCGAAACTCATCTCAGTGGGTTTGGTCGGAACTCCGAGGTCCTTGAGAAAGCCGCTGAACAGCGGATAGTTTTCCGGATTGTGGACGATGAAGCCCGAATCGATGCGGTAGTTATTGCCATCGAGCGCGATGTCGTGGGTATGCGTGTGCCCACCGAGCCGGCTTTCCTTTTCGAACAACACGACCTCGTGCTGCCTGCAGAGTTTCCACGCCGCGCTGATGCCGGCGATGCCGCTGCCGATGATCGCGATTTTCATGCCGGCTGCCGTTTGATGTGGGCGGGGACCGGCTTGAGATCCCATGTCAGTCCCACAGTCTGCATCGCGCGCAATGCGAGGTAGGTCAGATCGACTTCCCACCAGAAAAAGCCCTGACGGACGCTGTTCGGGTAATGGTGGTGATTGTTGTGCCAGCCTTCGCCGAGGGTCAGCAGGGCCAGAAGGGCATTGTTGCGGCTGTCATCGCCGGTATCGTAACGGCGTCGGCCCCAGACGTGGGCGATGGAATTGATGCTGACGGTGACATGGAAAAGGACAACGGTCGAAATCACGAAACCCCAGACCAGCAATTGCGGACCGGAGGTGCCGAGTCCTGGCGCAATGCGCTCGAGCAGAGCGCCGAGGCCATACATCAGAACGGCCAGGGTGAACGGCGCCACGATGTCGAATCGATTCAGCCAACGCAGCGCCGGCCGTTTCGCGAAGTCCTGGATGACGCTGTAGTCGGTGGCAAAGGCTTCGTGCCGGAGAAACCAGGCCATGTGGCTCTGCCAGAAGCCATGCCGTGGACTGTGCAGATCCTGTTCGGTATCGGAATGCCGGTGGTGTTTGCGGTGATGCGCGGCCCACCATAGTGCGCCGCGCTGGGAGCTGCTGGCGCCGATGAACGCGAACACGGTTTCGACCCAGGGGTGGGTTTTGAAGGTTTTATGGGAGAAATACCGGTGGTAGAAGCCGGTGATGGCGAACATGCGCAGGGCATAGGTCGCCAGCAGGGCGATCAGGGCCGTAGTTGAAAAGCCGACCCAGAATACGGCAAGGCAGGCGACATGCAGGGCGATGAAGGGAACAACGCGTAACCAAGCGATTCCCTGGCGTTGCGAGGGCTTTTCGGCGTCACTGTCGAACCAGGCGAGGATGGCCGCGGTGCGGTCGGATTTTGAAATCATGCCGGCATTGTGGGTGCGGGGCGGTGATACCGCCGTGAAGGCTTATTCGGCGATATCCACGGTACAGTTCAGCGTGTTGGCAATGAAGCAGTTGCGGTGCGCGCTGTCATGGAATTTCTTGAGCTCCTCGGCATCCGGAATCTTATCCCCCGAAAAATGGACCTTCGGATTCAGGGTGCAATGGGTAATCGCCATGCGGCCGTCGGTGTTTTTGCCGAGAACGCCGATGGCGCGATCGGCATATTCCGCCACGAGGCCAGCAACAGGGTTTCCGGATTGGCCGCGGCCGGATTGCCGAAATAGGCCGGCGCCGAGGAATTCAGCAATTCGTGGCCGTTCTCAAGGCGCACCGTATGGTCGCGGGAGAAGGTGTCGGGCTGCCCGGGATGCGGAGAAGCTGCCCAGCGGATTTCTGCGGTGTGTTCTGCCATGGCGGCCTCCAGAGGATTGACTTATTCTACACCCATGACCCACGCATCCGACTCCGGCAAACGTTACGGCTTGGCCCGTGTGCTCTCGAAAATGGGACTGGCTTCCCGGGCCGAGGCGACCCGTCAGATTCGTGCCGGCCTCGTCCGGATCAATGGAAAAATCATCCGGGATCCGGAGCATCCGGTATGCATGGGGGTGGACCGGGTCGAAACCGGGGAAGGGCGTGCCGAATCCCGACCGTTCATGGCCCTCATGCTGAATAAACCCCGGGGTCTGGTGACAACACGTTCGGACGAACGCCAGCGGGCAACGGTTTACGATTGTCTTCCCGCCGACATGCCCTGGCTGTCCCCGGTGGGCCGGCTGGATAAGGCCAGCGAGGGCCTGCTGCTGTTCTGCAACGATCCGGTCTGGGCCGCCGGCATCACCAACCCCGACACAGGTCCGGACAAGACCTATCACGTGCAGATCGATTGCATTCCCGATGACGAATTGCTTCAGCGGCTCCGTACCGGCATAGAAACCGATGCCGGTTTTCTGTCCGCCAAGCGCATCGATCTGCTGCGCCACGGCGAAAAGCATGCTTGGCTGGAAATCGTTCTGGATGAAGGCCGCAACCGGCAGATCCGGCGGTTGCTCGAGGGCTTCGGTATCGGCGTGCTGCGTCTCATCCGAACCGCCATCGGCGGCCTGCCGCTGGGCGATCTCCCGAAAGGGCAGTGGCGGCCATTGACCGTTGCGGAGCTGGCGTTACTGAATCACGCCTAGTTCGCGGCCGACCTTGGTGAACGCCGCCACGGCGCGCTCGAGATGTTCCCGGCTGTGCGCGGCGCTCATCTGGGTCCGGATGCGCGCCTGTCCCTTGGCCACGACCGGGAAAAAGAACCCGACGGCATAGATGCCTTCATCGAGCAGGCGGCGTGCGAATTCCTGGGCCAGCACCGCATCGAACAGCATGACCGGTACGATCGGGTGCGTGCCGGCCTTGATGGTGAAGCCCGCATTCGTCATTTCTTCACGGAAGAATCGGGTATTTTCCTCAAGCTTGTGGCGCAGCGCATCGGCGCCGGCCAGCATGTCGAAAACCCGGATGCCGGCGGCAACCACCGGCGGCGGCAGCGAATTCGAAAAAAGGTAGGGACGCGAACGCTGGCGCAGCAGTTCGATGACCGCTTTCGGTCCGGTGGTGAAGCCGCCCAGGGCGCCGCCGAGCGATTTGCCCAGGGTGCCGGTGAAGATGTCGATTTTGCCCAGAACTCCGTGCACTTCCGCCGAGCCGCGCCCGGTGGCACCCAGAAAGCCGGTCGCGTGGCATTCATCGATATGCACAAGGGCGTTGTACTTCTCCGCAAGCGCGGTCAGCTCGCCGAGCGGGGCGACCGAGCCGTCCATCGAGAATACCCCGTCGGTGGTGATCAGTTTGATCCGGCAACCGGCGGCATCGGCGGCCTGCAGCTGGGCTTCAAGGCCGGCCATGTCGCAGTTGTCGTAGCGGAAGCGTTTGGCCTTGCACAGGCGCACGCCGTCGATGATCGAGGCATGATTGAGGGCATCGGAGATGACGGCGTCGTTTTCCCCGAGCAGCGGCTCGAACAGGCCGCCATTGGCGTCGAAGCAGGCGGCGTAAAGAATGGCATCCTCGGTTCCGAAGAACGAGGCGATTTTCGCTTCGAGGGTCTTGTGAAGGTCCTGGGTGCCGCAGATGAAGCGCACCGAAGCCATGCCGAATCCGTGGGTGTCGAGCGCGTCTTTCGCCGATTGGATGATATCGGGATTATCGGCCAGTCCGAGATAATTGTTGGCGCAGAAGTTCAGCACGGTCCGGCCATCGCTCAGCTGGATTTCAGCCGATTGGGCGCCGGTGATGATGCGCTCCCGTTTGAGCAGACCCTGACTTTCGATGCCTGCCAGTTCATTTTGGTAAATTTCGAGGGCGGTTTTGTTCATGGTCGATGCTCGTTAAAGGAAGCCCTATTTTACAGGCGAATGGCGTTGTAATTCCATAACATATTGAAATATATATTTATATTATTCACTCTTGGCGTCGCCAAGGTGATGTTGAATTCTGAACAGATCTTGAATACTGTTGAATAAACAACAACATGCTACCCAAATTGCTAAAAATACGTTAACATCGTCGCCAGCTATCTGGTTTGAAACTGGTGTGCAGGGGGCATTAACCGCCTTGTTGTTAAACAAAATCATTGGAGATTTCTCAATGCAAAAGAATCTGAAAGCCGCCATTCTGGCTGCTCTGCTCGCGGCTCCGGCCGTTTCCTTCGCCCAAGAAGCCGCAGAATCGAACTTCAGCTGGAATGCCGGCATCGTTTCCGACTACGTGTTCCGTGGCGTTTCCCAATCCAACAAAGACGTCGCTTTCCAAGGCGGCGTGGATTACGCCTTCGGTGACAGCGGCTTCTACGCCGGTGCCTGGGGTTCCAACGTTGATTTCCAAGCTTTGGATGGCCCGAACATCGAACTCGACGCCTACGTTGGCTATAACACCGATCTGGGTGACAAGTTCAACCTCGACGTCATGCTGACCCGTTACACCTACCACGGCGCAGAGTCCACCTACGGCAACAGCGATTACAACGAACTGATCACCAAGTTCGCCATGAAAGACGTCGCCACCCTGACCGTTGGTTACACCAACGACTACAGCAACACCGGCGAAAACGTGACCTACGTGAACCTCGGCAACAGCTGGGATCTGGGCAAGGACTTCAGCCTGAACGCCGGTTTCGGCCGTACCTTCTCCGATTTCGGTGACTACAACGACTGGAACGTCGGCGTCAGCAAGACCTTCGGTGCCTTGGAATTCGGTCTGAACTACTACGACACCAACCTGAACTTCAACGCTTCCGACTCCGTCGTGCTGAGCGTCAAGATCGGCGGCTAATTTCAGCCGATGCAAATGAAAAGGGGCGCTTCGGCGCCCCTTTTTTTATCCTGATTATTTAGCGGCGGGCACTTACCAGCTGCAGACGACCTTGCCGCACACGCCGGCTTCCATCAGGTCGAAGCCCTTCTGGAAATCGTCGATGTGGACCTGGTGGGTCAGCACCTTCTGCAGCGGAAAACCGGTCAATACCATCTGGGTCATCTTGTACCAGGTTTCGTACATCTTGCGGCCATAAATGCCCTGCACGGTCAGGCCTTTGAAGATGATGCGATCCCAATCCACGCCGGCGCCTTTGGGCAGAATGCCGAGCAGGGCGACCTTGCCGCCGTGGTACATGCAGTCGAGCATGTCGTTGAAGGCCTGTGGCACGCCGCTCATTTCAAGGCCGACATCGAAGCCTTCCATGTGCAGCTCGGCCATCACGTCCTTCAGGCTCTGCTTTGAAACGTTGACCACACGGGTTGCACCCATGTCCGCGGCGAGTTTCAGGCGGTAATCGTTGACGTCGGTCACCACCACGTTGCGGGCGCCGATGTGCTTGCAGATGCCGGCGGCGATGATGCCGATCGGTCCCGCACCGGTGATCAGCACGTCTTCGCCGATGACATCGAATTCCAGCGCGCAGTGCGCGGCATTGCCGTAAGGGTCGAAGAACGCGGCCAGTTCGCTGGGAATCTGGTCGGGAATCGGCCAGAGATTGGAAGCCGGCATCACGATGTATTCGGCGAAGGCGCCGTTGCGGTTGACCCCGATGCCGACGGTATTCGGGCACAGATGCTGACGGCCGGCCCGGCAATTGCGGCAATGGCCGCAGACGATGTGCCCTTCGGCCGAGACCCGGTCGCCCAATTGGTAACCGGTCACGCCCGGGCCGACCGCGACGATGCGGCCGACGAACTCATGGCCGATGACCAGGCCCGGTTTGATGGTGCGCTGGCTCCATTCGTCCCATTTGTAGATATGCAGATCGGTACCGCAGATCGCGGTCTTTTCCAGCTTGATCAGGACCTCATTGGGTCCGGCCTCCGGAACCGGAACTTCTTCCATCCAGATTCCCTTTTCGGCGTGGCGTTTGACTAAGGCTTTCATCATGGCGGTCATAGGGGGCTCCCGGTTCAGGCGCACATTATACGCGCCGTCCCGCCGATTGACGCCATCTTGATCGGGTTTTGTCGGATAATTGGGGTTTATCCAAAGCGAGGGATGTGCGGTATGCGAATGAAATTGTTGTCATTGATGCTGTTGGCCGGCGCGTCGGTGCAGGCCGACGAGGGCATGTGGGTACCGCAGCAGCTGGGCGAAATCGCCGGGCCGCTGAAGAAGGCCGGACTGGCGCTGAATCCGTCCGATTTCGCCGACTTGACCGGGCAGCCGATGGGCGCCGTGGTCAGTCTGGGCGGGTGCACCGCCTCGTTCATCTCCCCGAACGGTCTGGTGGCCACCAACCACCATTGCGCCTATGGCGGCATCCAGCTCAATTCGACCCCGCAGAACGACCTGCTCAGCAACGGCTTCATCGCCGCGACCAACGCCGAGGAAGTCAATGCCGGCCCGAATTCGCGGATCTTCGTGATGGACTCCATCACCGATGTCAGCGCGCGCATGAACGCGGCGGTCAATGACGGCATGGATGGCCTGCAGCGCCAGGTGGCCCTGGAAAACGCCAGCAAGGCCATCGTGGCCGAGTGCGAAGCCGAAGCCGGATTCCGCTGCACCGTCTCCAGCTTCTTCGGTGGCGTACAGTACCGCCTGTTCAAGCAGATGGAGATCCGCGACGTGCGTCTGGTGTATGCGCCCCCGGGCAGCATCGGCAACTACGGCGGTGAAGTCGACAACTGGATGTGGCCACGCCACACCGGTGATTTCACCCTGATCCGCGCTTATGTCGGCAAGGACGGCAAGCCGGCGCCCTTCGCGAAGGACAATATTCCCTACCGCAACAAGCACTGGTTGCGTGTGGCCGCCGATCCGCTGCGTGAAGGCGATTTCGTCATGGTCGCCGGCTACCCGGGCCGGACCAACCGCTATGCGCTCGCCGCCGAATTCGAGAATACCGAAAACTGGTCCTATCCTTACATCAGCCGCAATCTGAAAAACGTCCGTGATCTCGTGCATGCCGCCGGCAAGGCCGATAAGGACATCGACATCAAGTACGCCAACA
Organism: Arenimonas sp. GDDSR-1; assembly: GCF_025980345.1. Lineage (GTDB taxonomy): Bacteria > Pseudomonadota > Gammaproteobacteria > Xanthomonadales > Xanthomonadaceae > Arenimonas. The sequence goes on from NZ_JAPDUI010000005.1 coordinate 50,412, forward strand.
CCGTGCGCGGCTGGGAAAACACCCTGAAGAATTATGACGGCCAGCTGCTGGGCTTCCGTAAAAGCGGCGCCGCCGCCATCAAGCGTGCCGAAGAAGAAGCCGTGCTGGCCTGGCTCGACAAGCAGGGCGCCAAAGGCAAGGCGGCGCGTGAGGCGCACGACAAACTCGTGGCCTTGCACCTGCAGGACCGGGCCACCCAGGAACGGGATACCGTGGTCGGTTCGATTGCCAATCTCGGTCTGCTCGGCAATGCCCGCAGCCTCTACCGCCTTGCGGTGGAAAACACCAAGCCGAATGCCGAACGCACCCCCGGTTATCAGGAACGCGACCGTGCCCGCATCGAGGGCGGCGTTCGGGAACTGCAGAACCGCTACCACCCCGCCATGGAAAAACAGCTGATGGCCTACTGGCTCGGCCAGTACATCCAGCTGCCGGCGGGCTCGCGCAATCCGGTACTGGATGCCATGCTGGGCGGCAATGACCAGGCGGCGGTTGCCCGCGCCGTGAACACGCTTTACGCGGGCACGCGTTACGGCGAGTTGGCGGAACGCGAATCTTGGCTGAAGGCCGACAAAGGGCAATTCGAAGCCAGCAAGGACAGCATCGTGAAACTGGCGGTTGCCCTGTACCCGAGTCTGTTGGCCGTGGAGAACACCGGCAAGGCACGGGCCGGTGAGTACGCCAAATACCGTCCGGTCTATCTGCAGGCGGTCATCGATTACAAGCGCAGCCGCGGCGAAGCGGTGTACCCGGATGCCAACAGCAGCCTGCGCCTGACCTACGGTAACGTCACCGGCTACAAACCCCAGGACGGTGCGGTCTATGTGCCGTTCACCACCGCCGAGGGCATGGCGGCCAAAGCCGGCAAGGACGAGCCGTTCAATGCACCGAAGCGCATACTGGATCTGGTTGCCGCCAGGGATTACGGGCGCTATGCCGACAGCAAGCTCGGCACGCTGCCGGTCAACTTCCTGTCCAATCTCGACATTACCGGTGGCAATTCCGGTTCGCCGGTCATGAACGGCAAAGGCGAGCTGGTCGGTCTGGCCTTCGACGGCAATTGGGAGTCGGTCAGCTCCAACTGGGTTTACGACGGCAGCCTGAACCGGATGATTTCGGTGGATGCCCGCTATATGCTGTGGATCATCGACAAGGCGTTTCCGGCACCGAATGTGCTGCGAGAAATCAACGAATCCCGCAAATAAACCAAAGCCGGCGCAAGCCGGCTTTTTTGCTAGTATGGGTTCCATGCACGCAAGGAGAAAGGCATGAAAGTCACCGTCTTCGGCGCCGCCGGCGCCGTTACCGGATCCTGCCATCTGGTGGAAGCCGCCGGCAAACGTCTTCTCCTTGATTGCGGAATGATCCAGGGCAGCAAAGTCGAAGAAGCCAAAAACGCACTCCCCTTCGATTTTGACGTCAAGTCCATTGATGCCGTCATCCTCAGCCATGCGCACATCGATCATTGCGGCCGTCTGCCGGTACTGGCGCAGTATGGCTACCATGGACCGATTTACACGCACCGCGCCACCGCCGACCTGCTGCCGGTGATGCTGGAAGATGCGGCATCGCTGGCCGAAATGGACGCCGAGCGACGCAACCGCTTCCACAAGGACGGCCACAACCACCACAAGCCGCTATTTACCCGGCACGATGTGGGACAGGTGGTGCGCCAGCTCGAACGCTTGGATTACCGCAAGCCGTTGACGCTGTTTCCGGGCGTCACGGTGACCCTGCAGGATGCCGGACATATTCTGGGCTCGGCCAGTGTCCGGATCGTGACAGAGGACGCCGGCGAGACCCGCACATTGGTGTTTTCCGGCGACATCGGGCCGCTGAACACGCCCATCCTTGCCGATCCGGATCCGTTTCCGAGCGCCGATCTGGTGCTGATGGAATCCACCTACGGCGGTCGTCTGCACCGCGAACGCGCCGCAACGGTGCAGGAAATGGGTGAAATCTTCGATGCCGCCTGGAAAGCCGGCGGCAACATCCTAATTCCGGCCTTCGCGGTCGGGCGCAGCCAGGAGCTGCTGTATTGGTTCGCGAAACACTATGAGGACTGGAATCTCGGACGTTGGCGGATCTTCATGGACAGTCCGATGGCCTCGAAAGTCATCGAGGTTTATGACCGCCACGAGGAACTGTTCGACGACGATGCCAAGGTTATGTTCCACGGAAAGCCGCATCCGTTCCATCTGCCCAATCTCAAGTACACCACCGATGTCGAAGACTCCAAAGCCATCAACGAACACAACGGCGGCTGCATCATCATCGCCGGTTCGGGCATGTGCAACGGCGGACGCATCCGCCATCATCTGCGACACAACCTGGGCAGCGCCAAGAACCATATCCTGTTCGTCGGCTACCAGTCTGTCGGCACCCTCGGCCGGTTGCTGGTCGACGGCATCGATTCGGTCAAACTGTTCGGCGATGACATCAAGATCAAGGCGCACCGGCACACCATCGGCGGCCTTTCAGCGCATACCGATCAGGCCGGTCTGTTGGAATGGTACGGTGCATACTCGGGCCACCCGCGCATTGCCTTAGTGCATGGCGAGGACGATGCCCGCAAAGCCTGCGCGCTGGCGCTGAAAATGCGTTTCGATGTGGATGCGCAGATACCGGCTTACGCGGAAACCCTGAGCGTCTGACTTCGGAGCTGTTCAGCCGGGCAGGATGAATCCCGCCAGCACATTGCGTCCTTCCTGAGCGAGAATGTTGAAGGTGCGTGCAGCGGCGGCATTGTTCATCACTTCGAAGCCGATGCCGCGTTGCAGGAAGAAGGCCAGGTCTTTCGGGTCGGGGAAAATCTGGTTGCTGCCGGTCCCCAGAATGAACAGCGCCGGTCGGTGTTCCAGAACGCTCTCCCAAACGCCCGCTTCGGGCGTGAGGACATCCTTCAGCGGCCAGTCTTCCACCAGAACATTCGGCCCCAACAGGAAGCTGGTGCTGATTTCCCGGTCATTGACCCGTACTCCGGTGGCACTGACGCCCCGGCAGATGTAACGATAATCCGGGTTTTCCAGCGAAATCTGCATCAGGCCTTGGGCAGGATAATCAAGGGCTTGTCTTTACTGCGGCGGAACAGCACCACGATGTTGCCGATGCGGGCGACCAGGTCTGCTTTGGATTGTTCGACCAGATGCGCGATCCAGGCATCCCGGGTGTCGCGGTCGTCGGCCGCGAATTTCACTTTCAGCAGTTCGTGGCGCTCCAGTGCGCCGTCCAGTTCGGCCAGAAGGGCTTCGCTCGGGCCCTTGGCACCGACCAGAATGATGGGTTTGAGGTCGTGCGCGAGCCCGCGGAGATAGCGTTTCTGCGGATTGCTGAGGGGGGTGGTCATGACCTTTGGCCCGATGCGGTGTGGGGGATAAAAGGGTATCATGAACCCACCTCCACGCCCACACCAATTATGGCTACCCGCAGCAAAAGCAGCCAGCGTTGGCTGAAAGAACACTTCGCCGACCCGTATGTGAAAAAGGCCCAATCCGAGGGTCTGCGCTCGCGTGCGGCCTACAAGCTGGAAGAGCTGCTGGAGCGGGACCGCCTGATCAAACCGGGCATGACCATCGTCGATCTGGGGGCCGCTCCCGGAGGGTGGTCGCAGATGGCCCGGAAGGTAATGGGTGACAAGGGCCGGGTCATCGCCCTCGACATCCTGGAAATGCCCCCCATCGCCGGGGTCGAATTCATTCACGGCGACTTCAGGGAAGAATCGGTATTGTCCCAGTTACAGGCCATGGTGGGGGAAAAACCGGTCGACCTTGTTTTATCCGATATGGCCCCCAATATGTCAGGTGTGGATACCGTCGATCAAGCGCGCGCGATGTACCTGTCCGAACTGGCGCGCGACTTCGCCGATAGCCATCTGAAAAAAGGCGGTGATTTTCTGATCAAGCTGTTCCATGGCGAAGGTTTCGATGCATATGTCAAAGACCTCCGCCCGCGCTATCAGAAACTGACCATCCGCAAACCGGCGGCCTCGCGGCGCCGTTCCAACGAGGTTTACGCGCTGGCTACCGGCAAGCGCTGAAGGAACAACATGAACGATCTGGTCAAGAACATCATCGTATTCGTCGTCGTCGGTTTCCTGCTGATGGCGGTCATGAATGCCTTTTCCCCGGAGTTCGGAAAGAACACGCCGGAAGTGGCCTATTCGAAATTCCTGGATGAAGTCGATACCGGCACGGTGACCAAGGTCGAGTTCTCGGAAGACAGCTCCAGCGCCCGCACCGAACTCAAATATACCCGCGGCGACGGCAGCGTCGGCCAGACCTGGGGTCCCTACGACCGCGATCTGGTCAATGTGCTGGTCAAGCGCAAAGTCGAGATCGTACAGGCCAAGCCGGCCGCCGGTCCGCCGTTCTGGGCGATCGTGCTGAACATCCTGCCCTACATCCTGTTCTTCGGCATCGCGTTCTACTTCATCAAACAGATGCAGCAGGGCGGCGGCAAGGGCGCCATGAGTTTCGGCCGCTCGCGCGCCAAGATGCAGGGCGAGAACGAAGTCAAAGTCACTTTCGCCGATGTCGCCGGCTGCGATGAAGCCAAGGAAGAAGTGGGTGAGCTGGTCGAGTTCCTGCGCGATCCCTCCAAGTTCCAGAAGCTCGGCGGCCGTATTCCGCGCGGCGTGCTGATGGTCGGCAATCCCGGAACCGGCAAGACCCTGCTGGCGCGCGCCATTGCCGGTGAAGCCAAGGTCCCGTTCTTCTCCATTTCCGGATCCGATTTCGTCGAGATGTTCGTCGGCGTCGGCGCTTCCCGTGTCCGCGACATGTTCGATACCGCGAAAAAGCACGCGCCGTGCATCATCTTCATCGACGAAATCGATGCCGTCGGCCGCCACCGCGGTGCCGGCCTGGGCGGCGGCCATGACGAGCGGGAACAGACCCTCAATCAGCTGCTGGTTGAAATGGACGGTTTCGAAGGCGGCGAAGGCGTGATCGTGATCGCTGCCACCAACCGCCCCGATGTGCTTGATCCGGCGCTGCTGCGCCCGGGTCGCTTCGACCGTCAGGTTGTGGTCGGCCTGCCGGATGTGAAAGGCCGCGAACAGATTCTGCGCGTCCATATGCGCAAAGTACCGCTGGATGCCGATGTCGAGCCGATGACCATCGCGCGCGGCACGCCGGGTTTTTCCGGTGCCGATCTGGCCAACCTGGTCAACGAGGCCGCCCTGTTCGCCGCCCGTGAAAATGCCAAGGAAGTGCGCATGGAGCATTTCGACAAGGCGCGCGACAAGATCCTGATGGGTGCCGAGCGGCGTTCCATGGTGATGAGCGAGGATGAAAAGAAGTTGACCGCCTATCATGAGGCCGGCCACGCCATTGTCGGACGCATGGTTCCCGAACATGACCCCGTGTACAAAGTCACCATCATCCCGCGCGGCCGTGCACTCGGCGTCACCATGTATCTTCCGGAAGGCGACAAGTACAGCTACAACAAGGTCGCCATCGAATCGCAGCTGTGCTCGCTGTACGGGGGCCGTGTTGCCGAAGAACTGATTTTCGGTGCCGACAAGGTCACCACCGGTGCCTCGAACGACATCGAACGCGCCACCAAGATGGCCCGCAACATGGTCACCAAGTGGGGTCTGTCCGACGAGCTGGGCCCGATCGCCTATGCCGAAGATGAGGGCGAGGTCTTTCTCGGCCGCTCGGTCTCGCAGACCAAGCATGTCTCCGACGATACCGCCAAGAAAATCGATGAGGTCGTGCGCACGATCCTGGACCGTGCCTATGCGCGTACCACCCAGATTCTCAAGGATAACGTCGACAAATTGCACATGATGGCCGATGCGCTGCTGACCTACGAAACCATCGATGTCAGCCAGATCGATGCGGTGATGGAAGGGCGCGTGCCCGGACCGCCGCTGGATTGGGCCAAGTCCGGTAGGACCAGCAAGGATGACAAGCCCAGTGCCGGCCCGATTGGCGGTCCGATGCCGCAGACTTGAGACACTCGGGCGTCACTCAAAAAGCCGGAACGCGTTCCGGCTTTTTCATACGCTATGCTATGGCTCAACAAGGAGCAGCCCATGTTCGATACCGTTCCCAACCTGCAATGCGGGCACCATGTGCTCAAGCTGGATGTGCCGAGAATAATGGCCATCGTCAACGTCACGCCGGACTCCTTTTCCGATGGCGGCCGTCTGGATAGCACGGCATCTGCCGTATCGCATGCGATGAAACTGGCCGAGCAGGGTGCTGATATGCTCGACATTGGCGGTGAAAGCACGCGTCCGAACGCCGAACCGGTGTCCTTGCAGGAAGAGCTCGATCGCGTCATCCCGGTCATCGAGGCGCTTTCCGCCCGCTGCAGCTTACCGATCAGCATCGATACCTCCAAACCCGAAGTAATGCGCGCCGCGGTTGCCGCCGGTGCCGGCTTCATCAATGATGTATACGCACTGAGGCAGGAGGGCGCGCTGGAAGCAGCGGCATCCCTGGGCGTAGCGGTGTGTTTGATGCACATGCCCGGCAATCCGCGCACCATGCAGAAGGAAACGAACTACGACGATGTATTGGTGCAGGTCCGCCAGTTCCTGACCGAGCGCATGTTCGCCTGCGAAATGGCCGGCATTGCCAAGAAGAATCTGGTCATTGATCCGGGTTTCGGTTTCGGCAAACTGCTGGAACACAATCTGGCGTTGCTGGCCAATCTCTCGTATTTCTGCGAGCTCGGCGTTCCGGTGCTGGCCGGCGTCTCCCGCAAATCGATGATCGGGCAGATTACCGGCCGCGATGTCGATTCGCGCATATCGGGTTCTGCCGCCGCGGCCATGTTGGCGGCCCAGAGCGGCGCCGGCATCATTCGCGTGCATGATGTTGCCGAAACCAAGGATGCGTTGGCGGTGCTTGCAGCGGTCCAGGCCGCCAAACGGAAAGACCATTCCACAAAACCCAAGCCATCCATCCAATGGCCGGATGAGGATTAGGCGGTAAGCGCGGCCCGGTGCGCCTGTACGCGTGTATCCATCACCCGCTTCCAAAGCGGCGGGCACAAGGCCAACAGGAACATGGTCGGGTAGCCGGCCGGCAGCTGGGGCGAGTCATCGAAGTGCCGAAGGATGCCGTAGCGGCGTTTCGGATAGGCGTGGTGGTCGGAGTGCCGCTGCAGGTTGAACAGCATGGCATTCGACAGGGCAAAGCTTGAATTCCAGCTGTGCAGGTGGGTGGTGCGCTCATAGCCGGCATCGGATTTGCGCCGTTCCAGACCGTAATGCTCCACATAGTTGATGACTTCCAGAGTGGCTGCGGCGAGTACGCCTTGGGCCAGGAAGAACAGCAGTCCGGTGCCACCGGCCATGGCGAAAACGACGCCAGCAAGCATCAGCCAGAGCCCCGTCATCACCAGCATCTCATTGTGCCGGCCGACGACCGGAAGCCCCGCTTTACGGAGGCGTTCGGCTTCCAGTTTCCAGGCATTGACGCTATTGCGTTGGAGGGCCTGGGGCAGAAAGGTCCAGAGGCTCATGCCGAACGGCGCGCTGGACGGATCTTCCGGTGTCGATACATGCACATGATGGCCGCGCAGGTGTTCGATCTTGAAGCCGTGATAGCCGACGGATATCAGCAGCAGTGCGCCGGCCCATTGTTCGAGCCGGTCGTTCTTGTGGATCAGTTCATGGGCGGTGTTGATGGCCAGAGCGCCGCTGATGATACCCTGTGAGAGCAGCCAGCCGACGATGCCGATCAGCTGCAGATCGGTTGCTACGAACCAGTGCGTGGACAGGTAAAGCACCCAAAACTGCACCGGCAGCACTGCCAGACAGAGCCATTTCAGAACGGGGCTGGCCGAAATCTCCCGTTCCTCGCCGGGTTCCACATTCACACGGTAACGGCCGATGGCGAAATCGATCGGTGGCAGCAATACGAAGAAAAACAGCAGCGGCCACCAGGCCATCAGATCGGGCATGCCGGTGCTGGCTCCCCAGTACATGGCGAGCAGCAGCTGCAGCGGCAACAGGAATACCATGGTGAAGCTCAAGGATTTGAGGCGGTTCATTGGTGAATTCCCGGGGGCTCGGATATGATGGATGCTACAGCAGTCCAATTCGAGTCTTTACTCTAAACCATGACCGGTCTCCATCAAAACGCCCCGGGACACGATGCCCGACCGCCGGTCATCGCCATCATGGGGCCGACAGCCTCCGGCAAAACGGCGTATGCGGCGGAACTTTGCCGGCAGCTCGGCACGGAAATCATCAGTGTCGATTCGGCCCTGGTCTACCGTCGCCTGAATATCGGTGCCGCCAAACCGGATGCCGCAACGCTGGCGATTGCACCGCACCGGATGATTGATGTCCGCGATCCGCATGAGGTGTTTTCCGCCGCCGACTTCGCGCGCGAAGCCATGCCGCATCTTCAGGACTTGGCGGGGCAGGGTAAAGTGCCGCTGCTGGTCGGCGGTACCGGACTGTATTTCCGGGCCTTGACCGAGGGTCTCTCGCAGATGCCGGCAGCGGATGACGGCGTACGTGCCGAGCTCAAGGCCCAAGCGGCGTCCGAAGGCTGGCAGGCAATGCATGATCAATTGCAGGCGCTGGATCCGGACAGTGCGGCCCGGATCCATCCGAACGACCCCCAGCGCATCCTGCGTGCGCTTGAAATCCATCGGCTCAGCGGTAAATCGCGGACCGATTGGCAGCGGCAGGCCGATAAACCGGTATTTCCGTTCCGTCTTCTGTCCATCGTGCTTTCACCGAAAGACCGCGTCGAGCTGCACCGCCGGATTGCCCTTCGATTCGATCAGATGCTGGCGGACGGGTTCCTCGACGAAGTCAGAGCGCTGATGGCCGATCCGCGACTGCATCCGGATCTGCCATCGATGCGCTCCGTCGGCTATCGTCAGGCCTGGCAGCACCTCGCCGGAATGACCGATGCGGCGGCTTTCCGGGAACAGGCCATTGCCGCCACACGCCAGTTGGCTAAACGCCAGCTGACTTGGTTCCGCGGTTCCGCGTCTTCACGGTGGTTTGACCCACAGGCCGAAAAAGATACGCTAGACTACTGCGTAAGGGAGTTTCTGCGCCCTGCTCAAAACCAACAATAAATACCCAGAATAAGAACGGAGTCGCACTGTGACCAAATCGCAATCCCTTCAAGACCCCTTCCTGAACGCGCTGCGCCGCGAACGCGTTCCGGTCTCGATTTTCCTCGTCAACGGCATCAAGCTGCAGGGCACCATCGAGAGCTTCGACCAATTCGTGGTTCTGCTGCGCAATACCGTGAGCCAGATGGTCTACAAACACGCGATTTCGACCGTCGTCCCGGCCCGCAATGTCCGTATCGGTCCGGCCGGTGCCGAGGATGCGGCGGAAACGGATGCCGACGAATAACTGCCGGCCTTGAAGCCGTCACGCGCGGCCCCATATCGGAACATAAGCATCCAAGCAGAAACACGGAGTCAGTATGGCGTGGAACCAACCGGGCGGCGGCAAGGAGCCCTGGAAACCGAAAAGCAGCGGCAATCCCGTTGACGATTTCCTCGGCCGTCTGAAATCCCAGCTGGGCATCGGTGATTCCGGCAACGGTCCGGCTTGGGTCAAGCCGGTGCTTATCGGTCTTGCCGTACTGGTCGTTTTCAACTGTTTCAAGCTCATCGACGAGCGCGAGCGCGGCGTTGTCCTGCGTTTCGGGAAATTCGACCGCATCATGACTCCCGGCGCCAACATGAAGCTGCCGTGGCCGATCGAGTCGGTGACCGTGGTCAATGCCACCCAGGTGCAGACCGTGGAAGAAACGGTCAATGTGCTGACCAAGGACGAAAACATCGTCGACATCAAATTCAATGCCCAGTACACCATCAGCGACCCGCGCCTGTATCTTTATGGCTACCGCGATGACATCGTCGCGGCCGGTGGCCAGCAGGGTTCGGAAACGGTGCGCCAGGCCGCTGAAAGCGCGGTCCGCGAAGTGGTCGGTAACAACACCATGGATGCCGCCCTGTTCGAGCGCGGCCAGCTGTCCATCGTCGCCAAGGACCATCTCCAGAAGTCCCTGGACATGTACCGTACCGGTATCAAGGTATCGCAGTTCAATCTGCCCGATGCCCGCTTCCCGGACGAAGTCAGCGATGCCTTCAACGAAGCACTGAGCGCACAGCAGCAGAAAGAATCGATTACCAATGCCGCCAAGGCCTATGCCAGCAAGATCGTGCCGGAAGCGCGCGGTACCGCGGCACGCATCAAGGCCGAAGCCGACGGTTACCGCCAGGCCAGTATCGCCAAAGCCACCGGTGATGCGTCCCGTTTCCGCCAATTGGCCGATGAGTACCGCAAATCGCCGGAAGTCACCCGCAAGCGTCTTTATCTGGAAACCATGCAGGACGTGATGACCCGCAATCCGAAAATCATTTCCGGCAAGGGCAATGTCTTTTATCTGCCGGCACCGGGCGCCGCCGCGCCGGCCGCGACTGCAGACGGGGTGACCCGTCCAGCACCGGCCGTGGTGACACCGCCGGCCCCGCCGGCCGATGCATCGGGTCGTGGCGAAGTCCGCCAGGGCCGTGAGGGAACCTGATCATGCGCAATCCCACAACCTACCTCCTCGCCGGCATCGGTGCCGCCATCCTGCTGTTTTCCTCGGCATTCATCGTCAATGAAAGCCAGACCGCCATCGTGCTCAATCTGGGTAAAGTGGTGCGTTCCGATCTCAAGCCCGGCCTGCATTTCAAAGTGCCGTTCGTCGAACAGGTCCGCAAGTTCGACCGCCGTTTGCTGACGCTGGACGACAACCCGGAGCGTTATCTGACGGTCGAGAAGAAGGACGTCGAAGTCGATTTCTTCGTGAAGTGGCGCATCAAGGACGTGACCGCCTACTACCGCGCCACCAGTGGCGGCAATGAAGAAGCGGCGGCGCAGCGGCTGACCCCGATCGTCAAAAACACCCTGCGCAACGACATCAACCAGTTCACCCTGCAGAAGCTGGTGTCCGACGAGCGCACCGAACTGGCTCGCCGTCTGCTCAAGCCGATCAACGTCGGTGCCGCCACCTTGGGCATCGAAGTCGTCGATATCCGCATCAAGCGCATCAACTTCCCCAAAGACGCCAAAATCCGGGAAGAGGTACTCAACCGCATGCGCTCCGAGCGCAAGCAGGTGGCGAACGCGCTGAAGGCCGAAGGCTTCGCCGAGTCCGAGCGCATCCGCGCCGAGGCCGAGCGCGAGAGTCTGGTGCTGCTGGCCGACGCCCAGCGCGAAGCCCAGAAAGTGCGCGGTGAGGGCGATGCCGAAGTGGCCCGAATTTCCGCTGCGGCCTACAGCCAAGATGCTGATTTTTACGCCTTTTACCGCAGCCTGGAAGCCTACAAAGCCAGCTTCGCGGACGGCAAATCGACCATGGTCGTGGATCCGGATTCCGAGTTCCTGAAATACTTCGGCGGCGGTAAACGCTAGCGTTCCGCCCCGAATCCAAAGCGCGTATAATACGTCAAAGCCGACATCCGTTCGGCTTTTTCTGCGTCTGCAACAATCATTTCGGGAGCGAGCATCATGGGTCAGTCGGTCGTCGTACTGGGAGCACAATGGGGCGATGAGGGCAAAGGCAAGATCGTCGATCTGCTGACGCAGCAGATCGGTGCCGTGGTCCGTTTCCAGGGCGGCCACAATGCCGGCCACACGCTGGTTATTGGCGGCAAGAAAACCGTTTTGCACTTGATTCCCTCCGGCATCCTGCGTGACGACGCGCTGTGCCTGATCGGCAACGGCGTGGTGCTGCATCCCGGCGCGCTGAAAAAGGAAATCGCCGAGCTCGAAGGCAATGGCGTGGAAGTGCGTTCGCGCCTGCGCATCAGCCCGGCCACGCCGCTGATCATGCCGTACCACATCGCGCTCGACCAGGCCCGTGAAAAGGCCGCCGGCGGCAAGGCTATCGGCACCACCGGCCGCGGCATCGGACCGGCCTACGAAGACAAGGTCGCGCGCCGCGGCGTGCGCGTCGCTGATCTGGCCTATCCGGAACAGCTGGCCGAAAAACTGCGTGCCGCGCTGGATTACCACAACTTCGTGCTGACCCAATACCTCGGCGTCGAGCCGATCGATTTCCAGAGCACGCTTGATGAAGCCGTGGAGTTCGGAAAATACATCAAGCCGATGATCAGCGATGTCGCCGGAATCCTGCACGATCTGCGCAAGCAGGGCAAACGCGTGCTGTTCGAAGGCGCCCAGGGCTCGCTGCTCGACATCGACCATGGCACCTATCCGTACGTGACCTCCAGCAACACCACCATCGGCGGTGCCTTGGCCGGTACCGGGGTCGGCGCCGATGCCATCGATTACGTGCTGGGCATCGCCAAGGCCTATGCCACCCGCGTCGGCGGCGGACCGTTCCCGACCGAACTGAACGATGAAACCGGCCAGCTGATCCGCGACAAAGGCGCGGAGTACGGCGCCACGACCGGCCGTCCGCGCCGCTGCGGCTGGATCGACATCGTCGCGCTCAAGCGCGCCGTCGCCATCAACGGCATCACCGGCCTGTGCATCACCAAACTCGACATCCTTGACGGCATGCCGAGCCTGAAGATGTGCATCGCCTACAAATACCACGGCAAGCAGACCGAATATTCCCCGCTGGATGAAGCCGGCTGGGACGAATGCGAACCGGTCTATCTGGAGTTCCCGGGCTGGACCGAGTCCACCGCCGGAATCACCGAGTGGGACAAACTGCCACCGGCTGCACGCGCCTATCTGCGTTCGCTCGAAGAACTGGTCGGCTGCCCGATCGCCATCGTCTCGACCGGTCCGGACCGCGATGCCAACATCGTGCTTCAGGATCCCTTCGCCTGATTTAACGGGGTCTGCGTTGGGTCTGACAAGGCAGGCTCCGGCCTGCTTCGTCATTTCCGGCGGAAGCTTTCATCCTCGTTCGCGACATCGGGGATGCGGCTGAAGGCGATGCGCATCGGCGCTTCCTTGGCGGCGGCCTGGCTGGAGGCGTAACTGATCTTCTGCGGGCCGAAGCGCTCATTGATGCGGTCCATCAGCGCACTCAGCGGTGCGTGATCCCTGGCCTCGGCCGTGGTGAACAGATCATCGGTGGTACCGATCCGCTCGCACAGACCGGAAAGCGCCACGGCCACCGCCAAGGGCTTGCCGGCTTTGGGCCGCTGCGCCAGCAATTCGCTCAGCTGCAGCAGCAGTGCATGGCTGTCATCGGTATCGTTGCAGAACACCGCTTCCTTCCAGCTGGCACGGTCCAGATACTTGATCTTGACCTCCAGCCGGCCGGCCACCAGCTTTTCCGAACGCAGGCGCATGGCGGCCTTCTGCAGCAGTTTCTTCAATACGGATTCCACCCCGGAGGCCGTGCGCATCGGCGGCGCCAGGACATGCGAATGGCTGATGCTGGCGCGGCCCTGCGAAGGGATGTGCGGCATCCATTCACCGCGCAGTTTGCGGTAAAGCTGCTCACCTTCGATACCACCCCAGGCCTGACGCAGTGAAAGCGACGAGGCCGCACACAGTTGTTCCACGGTGCTGATGCCATGGCCGGCAAGACGCTTTTCCATGGCGCGTCCGATGCCGCAGAGATCGCGCAGGTGCATGCCGTGCAGGGCGTGCGGCAGATCGCACGCTTCCAGCACCACCAGTCCGTCCGGCTTCTGCATGTCGGTCGCGGTTTTGGCCAGGAAATGATTGGGCGCGATGCCGATCGAAGCGGTGATGGCAGGCACGGATTCCGCGAGTTTGGCTTTGATGGCATGGGCGATGGCTTCGGCCCGGTGGCGTTCGCGTTCACGGCCGATCAGCTCACAGGCCATTTCATCGATGGAGCCGATGTATGCGGTCGGGATGCACTCGTGGATTAGGGCGAGCAGGCGGTGGTGGTAGGTCACATACAGCGCCGGACGCGCCGGCACGAAGCGGATGTCCGGACACAGGGTTTTGGCTTCATGCAGAAGGGTGCCGGTCTTGACGCCCTGCCGTTTGGCTTCATAACTCGCGGCGATACAGCAGGCGTTCGCCGACATGACCGGCGTGACGGCAATCGGACGCCCGCGCAGCTCCGGCCGGTCCTGTTGTTCGACCGAAGCGAAATAGGCGTTGAAATCGATGAAAAGACTGCGCAACTCCATGAAACCTCCGCTCGTGACAACCGGCAAGGCGTCCAAAAATCCGATCATCGCCATGATGGTTCGGAAGGCTCTCAGAATCCGAGACCCGGGCTCCGATTCAGTAGCCCATGCGCTCGATATGCGGTTGCAGGACGTTCATGTACGGTTCGAAATGGCTGCTGTAATTCAGCCACCGGAATTTCGAGCGCTGGTAAACCGGCTCTGCGACCTGATGGTAGCTGTTGGTCTGGATCTGCGTCCTCGCGGCCAGATTGCTCCGGTGGTCCTGGATGCCTTCCTGCCAGGGCAATCCCAGAAAATCGCAAGTACCGCGCAACGACGCTTCGGCATTCTCCAGCAATGATTCGTAGCGCACGGCATGCACGCGCATTGCCGGCAGCGCTGATTGCGCTGTTTGCCAAAGCCGCATCACGCGGTCATAGATTTCAACCGAGGAGGCCAGATGGGTGAAATGGATCATGGCCTCGTTAATGGCGTACTGCTGCATGAAATTGCTCAGCACCACGTCGCAGGGGTGGCGTTCCGCGAACAGGAACGAAGCTTCCGGAAACAGACGATGCACGAACGGGGCATGGATGGTGCGGATCGGCATTTTATCGATGACCCGCAGATGTTCCGGGCCGCGCAGGGCCGAGAGCTGGCTCCGGTAAAGCGTACGCAGGTCGGCCAGTGCGCCGTCGTCCAGATGTTCCATGGCGAACGGGTAGTGCCCGGGGAGGCGGTCAAGCTGGAAAGCGACCCGTTCGATCGTGGGCTTTTCTTCGATCGAAAGAATTTGGGGGTGGCCGTCGAGCATCACATCCAGAAGCGTGGTTCCGGATCTCGGGAATCCGATCAGGAAGCACAGATCGTCGCCGAGATCGCCCTTCGTCGCGCTTGCCGAAGGTGCCCCGCGCGAGAGCCAGCGCGTGACGGCATCGATCTGGGCCGGCAATGCAGCACGGTCGGTGGCGCGGGCGCGCACGCTTTCCGCGGCCATCGCGTTGCCTCTGCTGAAAGCGGCAAAAGCATCCCCGTAACGTGCCATCCGGTCGGCCAAGGTGCCGCACTCATAGTGATAAGCCTGCACCAGGCGTGGATGCAGCGCATTCGGATTGATGGCCGACAGGATGCGTTCGGCTTCGGCCACATCGCCGCGGCGACGGGCGATTTTCGCCGATTCGAAACGGATGTCGGGACTGTCCGGAATGCGCGCCAGGCCTTCCTCGGCCGCAAGCTGCGCGGCATCCAGATCATTCAGCTGTTCGAGCCCTGAAATCAGTTCGGCCCAGGTGTCGCCGTCCTTTCCCGCCAGGGCCAGGGCGTTCCGGTAGCAATCAACGGCGCGTCTTCCGTCCTGGAGTTCCTTGTACAGATTGCCCAGATGCCGATGCGCACGCGGATTTCCGGGTTCAGCTGCGATGGCGCGCCGATAAGCCGTTTCGGCCGCATCGTACTGGCGCCCGATGTGGCGGCAGATTGCCAGATTGAGCAGTGCATCGGCATTTTCCGGATCGGCGGCAAGCAGCGATTCGAGCAGTTCCGCGGCGACTTCGTTTTCACCGCGGCCCATTTTCAGCAAAGCAAGATTGAGCAGCGCCGACCGGTAATACGGCGCTATGGCAAGCGCCTGGCCGTAGGCCTTCTCGGCGCCGGGAAAGTCATTCATGGCACGCAGCACATGGCCGAGGTTATGCCAGGCCTGGAAGTAGCCGGGAGCCAGGCGTGTCGCCTCGGTGAAGGCCTGCCGAGCATCCGCCGCCATGCCGGTGTTGAACAGGGCCCTGCCGAGATGGTTCAGGGCGAAGGCGTTGCCGGGTTGCAGGCTCAGCACGCGGCGGCAAAGGGCGGCGGCAGAACGGGCATCGCCGGACAGCTGAAGCAATGCGGCCTGGTCGATCAGGTCGTCGACGCTGCCGGATTTCGGCAGACCGTTCAGCCAACTGACGGCCTCGGCATTCATGCGTTCGCCGATGTAGTATTCACGCAGCCAATCCGCACAGTCGCGGTGCGCTCCGTAGGATAAAAGCGGCGCTAACGCCTGATTCCCCTTGTTCAGACGCAGGCGGATTTCGGTCAGAAGGATCAGTGCGTCGAACGGAATCGGATGGATTTTCACGCGGGCGGCCAATGCGTCTTCGGCGCCGGCAAGATCACCGGATGCGACGAGGGATCTGGCCAGCGTCAGCAGCTTGTCTTCACTCATCATCATTCCCGGTCATGCCTGCATTTTAGCCTGTGCCCGCGCATTTCAGGCAAAAAAAACCCTCACCGGAGTGAGGGTCAGCGTTGGTGCCCAAGAGAGGACTCGAACCTCCACGGTTTTACCCGCTAGTACCTGAAACTAGTGCGTCTACCAATTCCGCCACCTGGGCAAGGTGTTTCGTTCAGACCGCTATTTTAGCTATCCCCCCGATTTTTGTCAAAACAATTACGCCTGAGTTGTGTCCAATCAGGAGCTTAACGGCAGGTTAAGAGCGATGCGTGTAAGATGTAGGCATGAAAAAAACCCCGAAAAACAAGAATAAGTCCGCATTGCCGGCCTGGATGCCGGATACCCTGAAGCAGTCGGGATCGGGCAAACCGGGCGGCAAGGCGCGGCCAAAACCCCAAGCGGGCAAGCCGAAGCCGGGCAAATCGGCGCCACGATACGGCAGTACCGGCGATCAGCACTTCCAGCGCGAAGCCCAGAAATACGACAACCCGATTCTCAGCCGGGAGGGTCTGCTGCAGTTCCTGCGTGATGCCGGGGGCCCGATGCCCTTGGAAGACATGGCCAAGGCCCTGAAACTGGACGCCCCCGAACGCCTGGATGCCCTCCAGCGCCGCCTGCAGGCGATGGTGCGCGACGGCCAGGTCCTCCTGAACCGGCGGGGCGGCTATGCGCCGGCCGCGGCTTTGGATCTGCTTGCGGGCACCGTGACGGCCCATCCGGACGGCTTCGGTTTCGTCAAATTCGAAACCGGCGGCGATGATGGCTTCCTCAACCCCAGTGAACTGCGTAAATGCTTCCACGGCGACCGTGTTCTGGTCAGTGTCATCAACATCGATCACAAAGGCCGGCGCAATGTCGCCATCGCCGAAGTACTCGAACGCCGCCATACCCGGGTGACCGGCCGGTTCAATATCCGTGCCGGCATCGCCACTGTCGTTCCGGATGACAAACGGCTCCAGCATGAAGTCCTGATCGGACCGGATGACCGGAACGGTGCCAGGGACGGACAGCTGGTAGTCGCCGAGATCACCTCGCCGCTGGATTCGGGACGTCCGCCGATCGGCAAGGTTCTGGTGGTGCTGGGCGACCGGCTGACCGCCACCAAGGTGGTCGAGATGGCCATCCACGGCCATAACCTGCCGCATGAATTCCCGGAACCTGTCCTGCGTGAAGCCAATGCCATTCCGGTCGATGTCACCGCCGCCGAAACCGCCGCGCGCGTCGACATCCGCCATCTGCCGCTGGTGACCATCGACGGCGAGGATGCCAAGGACTTCGATGATGCCGTGTATTGCGAGTCCAATGCCGCCGGATTCCGCCTGGTGGTCGCCATCGCCGATGTCTCGCACTATGTGCGGCCGGGCACGGCTCTGGACGATGAAGCCATCCTGCGCGGCACCTCGGTGTATTTCCCGGGGTTCGTGGTGCCGATGCTGCCGGAGAACCTGTCCAACGGCATCTGCTCGCTGAAACCGAAAGTCGACCGTCTGTGTTTCGTGTGCGACATGCAGGTCGGTTTCGACGGGCTGGTCAGCGAGTCCAAATTCTACGAAGCCGTCATGCATTCGCATGCGCGCCTGACCTACAACCAGGTCTGGAAAGTGATCGGCGAGGACGATGCCGAGGCCAAAGCGGCGATGGGCGATCTGTTGCCGGCGATCGCCCGTCTGCATCAGCTTTACGACATCCTGTCGAAAGCCCGGAGCCGCCGCGGTGCCATCGAATTCGAATCCAGCGAAGTGCACTTCGAACTCAATCCCCAGGGCGAGGTCATCCAGGGCGGACTGCTGGCGCGCAACGATGCCCATAAGCTGATCGAAGAATGCATGATTGCCGCCAATGTGGAGGCCGGCAAGGCCGTTCTGGCCAACCAAGCCCATGCGCCGTTCCGCGTGCATGACCGGCCGCCGGAATCGAAGTACGCGGACCTGCTCGAGTACCTCAAGGAATTCGCGCTGAGCATGCCGAGTTACGCCAAAGTGCAGCCGAAGGATTTCACCAACCTGCTCAAGAAAGTCCGGCTGCGCCCGGATGCTGCTTTGCTGGAAACCGTCCTGCTGCGTTCGCAGAGCCTTGCGGTGTACAGCACCGACAACAAGGGCCACTTCGGTCTGGCATTGGAAGCCTACAGCCACTTCACCTCGCCGATCCGGCGCTACCCCGATCTTCTGCTGCACCGCGCGCTGAAGAAAGCCCTTCTGCCGGCCAGCGATGGCGGTTTCAGCTATTCCGCGCAGGAGATGGACAAGCTCTGCCTGCAGTGTTCCGCGCTCGAGCGCCGCGCCGACGAGGCTGAACGGGAAGTCGACGAACGTTACCGCAGTGCCTGGATGGAGCAGCATGTGGGCTCCCAGTTCGATGGCGTCATCAGCGGCGTCACCAGTTTCGGACTGTTCGTCGAGCTGACCGATTCCAAAGTCAACGGACTGGTGCATGTGACCCAGCTGCCGCATGATTACTGGCACTTCGATCCGCAGCGCAAGACCTTGACCGGTGAACGTAAGCGCATGAGCTTCAGACTGGGTGATCCGATTCGCGTGCTGGTGTTGAAAGCCAGCGTGGAAGACAAGCGTATCGATTTCAAACCGGTATTCGCCGATGCCGACCGAAGCAAGCAGGCGATGGACGAAACAGCAAGGAAGAAACGCCGATGAGCAAAACCAGCCAGTGGATATCCGGAATCAATGCGGTCGCTTCGGCACTCGAACATGACATCGAGCATGTGCGCGAAGTCCTGGTCGAGGCGGGCAGCAAGAACGCACGCATCGTCGAAATCGAGGAAAATGCGCGCCGACGCGATATTTCCGTTCGCCGGGTCACGCATCAGGCGCTGGAAGGCATCGCCGGCGGACTCCGCCATCAGGGTGTGATCGCCCGCTATGAAGCGGCCAAGCCGACCGAAGAGTCGGAGTTGCCCGGACTGATCGAAGCGGCTGCGGGCAAGGCCCTGCTGCTGGTGCTGGATGGCGTGCAGGATCCGCATAATCTCGGAGCCTGTCTGCGTTCGGCCGCCGCGGCCGGCGTGACTGCCGTGATCATCCCCAAAGACAAGGCCGCACCGCTCAACGCCACCGTGAGAAAAACCTCGGCCGGCGCCGCCGACCGCATTCCGGTCATTTCGGTGACCAATCTGGCACGCACCTTGCGTGCCATCAAGGATGCCGGAGTCTGGGTCTATGGTCTGGACGGCGAGGCAACCGGAATGATCTATCAGACCGATTTTACCGGCAACGTCGCAATCGTCATGGGCGGGGAAGGCGAGGGCATGCGCCGCCTGACCCGCGAACACTGCGATGGACTGGTCAAGATTCCGATGCCCGGCGAGATGGAAAGCCTGAACGTATCGGTCGCCACCGGCATAGCCCTGTTCGAAACCGTCCGTCAGCGTCAAGGAGTGAAGTCATGACCATCCACTGGTTCGATATCATCGGCCTGCTCGGGGTCGCACTCACCCTGCTGGCCTATCTCGCCCTGCAGGCCCGCCGCATGCGTGGCGACGGCCTGGTCTATCCGCTGCTCAACCTGATCGGTGCCGGTGCCATTCTGGCGTCCCTGGTCTATGACGAGCACACCAATCTCTCGGCCTTCGTCATTGAATCGGCGTGGTGCGTGATCAGTCTTTACGGCATTTATCTGGCGCTCCGCGAGCGCGCATCGTCACTGGTCAACCGCAAGCCGCCAGCCGCTTAAAGGGCTTTTCCCCAGCCGTTGACGATCCGGCAGAACAGCTGTGCGGTTCTTTCGGTATCGTACACCGCGGAATGCGCATCCTCGTTGTTCCATTCCATTCCGGCCGCAATCACCGCCTTGCTCAGCACGGTCTGGCCGAAGGCCATGGCCGCCAAAGTCACGGTGTCCAGCGTGCTGAACGGATGGAACGGATTGCGTTTATGGCCGACCCGCGCCACGGCGGCATTCAGAAAGCCCAGATCGAACGAGGCATTGTGCCCGACCAGAATCGCGCGCGTGCAGTTATTGCGCTTGGCCGCCTGCCGGATGGGCGCGAAGATGTGGTCCAGAGCGGCCCGTTCTTCCTTGGCGTCACGGAACGGGTGGGAAATATCGATGCCGGTGATTTCCAATGATTTCGGATCGATTTCCGAGCCTTCGAAGGGAATCACGTGCGTTGAATGGATCTGGCCGACGGCCAATTTCCCGTTTTCATCGAATTCAATCGGCGCGGCGGCGATTTCCAGCAGGGCGTGCCGGTTGCAGTCGAAGCCGCCGGTTTCTACGTCGACAACGACCGGAAGGAAGCCGCGGAATCGGTCGTTCAGTGGGAATTTCGGGGATGTGCTGGACATGCAGCCATGATACCAGTGTTCCCGTAACGAAAAGACCCGCCGAAGCGGGTCTTTTGCCGGAAGCGCGCCGCATCACTCGCTGGTACGGTCTTCTTTCTTGCGTTCGCCTTCCGGCATGTCGCCGTGCACCACGAACCAGGTGTTTTCGGCGATGTTGGTGGCGTGGTCGCCGATGCGTTCGATGTTCTTGGCCATGAACATCAGGTGCGTGCAGGCGCCGATGGTGCGCGGGTCTTCCATCATGTAGGTCACCAGCTCGCGGAAGAAGCTGGTGTACATCGCATCCAGATCGGCATCGGCATCGCGTACCTTGGCGGCCAGTTCGGCATCGCTGTCGGCATAGGCTTTCAGGGCGTCGCCGAGCAGGGCATTGGCGGTTTTGGCCAGGCGGGCGATGCGTGCCGTAGCGGGGATGGCCGGACTGTTGTTGAGCACGATCGAGCGCTTGGCCACATTCGAGGCATAGTCGCCGATGCGCTCGATGTCGGAAGATATGCGCAGCGCGGCATAGACTTCACGCAGATCGCGTGCCATCGGCTGGCGCAGCGCCAGAAGTTTGAGAACGTCCATGCTGATGGAATTTTCCAGGGCATCGATGGCGTCGTCGTTGGCCACCACGCGGGCGGCGGCATTGCTGTCGCGGCGGCCCAGCACGTCGACGGCGGCATTGAGCTGGGACATGGCCAGTTCGCCCATCTGCTTGATTTCGTCGTACAGGCGGTCGAGCTCGGAGTCGAAGCTTTTCAGGATGTGATCGTGGGTGTTCATGGGAATCCTTAGCCGAATCGGCCGGTGATGTAGTCTTCGGTCTGCTTCTTGGTGGGTTTGGTAAAGATGGTTTCGGTCACGCCATGCTCGATCAGTTCACCGAGATACATGAATGCGGTGTAGTCGGATACGCGCGCGGCCTGCTGCATGTTGTGGGTCACGATCAGGATGGTGAACTGCTGTTTCAGTTCCGAAATCAGCTGCTCGATCTTGCCGGTCGCGATCGGATCGAGCGCGGAGGTCGGTTCGTCGAACAGGATGACTTCGGGCTTGAGTGCCACGGCCCGAGCGATGCACAGGCGCTGCTGCTGGCCGCCGGAAAGTCCCAGGGCGCTCTGCTTCAGCTTGTCCTTCACTTCATCCCAGAGCGCGCCTTCGCGCAGGGCCTGTTCGACACGGACATCCATCTCGGACTTCGACAGCTTTTCGTAGTGGCTGATGCCGTAGGCGATGTTGTCGTAGATCGACATCGGGAACGGCACCGGCTTCTGGAACACCATGCCGACCTTGCTGCGCAGTTTGTTCAGCGGGTAGGCGGGATCGATGATGTTCTCGCCGTCCAGCATGACCGTTCCGGTGGCCCGCTGTTTCGGATACAGGCTGTAGATGCGGTTGAATACGCGCAGCAGCGTGGACTTGCCGCAGCCGGAAGGTCCGATCAGTGCCGTCACCTTGTTTTCGGGAACGTCGAGGGACAGCTCCTTGATGGCCTTGAAATCGCCGTAGTGGAACGCCAGGTCGCGCGCCGACAGTTTCGCCGCGGTCGGCGCCGTGGACTGCTGGGTATGCGGAACATTGAGATGAAGATTAGCCATATTTATTTTTCCGGGCAATGACAACACGGGCGAAGATGGAGATGAACAGCACGAACAGGGTGACAATCAGGGCGCCGGCCCAGGCCAGTTTGTTCCAGTATTCGAACGGGCTCATGGCGAACTGGAAGATGACCGCCGGAACACTGGCCATCGGCTTGCTCAGGTCGGTGTTCCAGTACTGGTTGTTGAGCGCGGTGAACAGCAGCGGAGCCGTTTCACCGCTGATGCGCGCCAGCGCCAGCAGAACGCCGGTCAGGATGCCGGGCAGGGCGGCACGGTAGAGGATCTGGGTGTTGACCTTCCACTGCGGAATGCCGAGCGACAGTGCGGCTTCGCGCATCTGGCCAGGCACCAGGCGGATCATTTCATCGGTGGTGCGCACCACGACCGGCAGCACGATGAACCCCAATGCAATGGCACCGGCCCAGCCGGAGAAGCCGCCGGTCGGCTGCACTACCAGCGTGAAGATGAAAAGACCAAGCACGATGGACGGCGCCGACAGCAGGATGTCATTGACGAACCGGATGGTATCGCCGAGCCAGTGATGGTTGACGTACTCGGCCAGATAGGTGCCCGCGGCAATGCCGATCGGCGCGGCCATCAGTACCGCCAGCAGGCACATCATCAGGCTGCCGGCCAGCGCATTGAGCATGCCGCCACTTTCTTCGCCGGGCGGCGGGGTCATCTGGGTAAACAGATGCGGACCGATGGCATCGATGCCTTTGCTCAGCGTGACCCAAAGTATCCAGGTCAGGAAGAACAGGCCGAACAGCGTGGCCAGGCCGGAAAGCACCATGGTCAGGCCATTGATGAAACGGCGTTTGAGGTAAATGGACTGGACGCTGGCCATCAGTTGCCGTCCCGTTTGTTGAGGCGGCGCAGCATCAGCCGGGCCACGGAGAGTACGATGAAGGTAAGTACGAACAACACGAATCCGAGCGCGAGCAGCGTTGATTTGTGCAGCGGATCGACCGCTTCGCCGAATTCATTGGCGATGGTGGAAGCGATGGACGTGCCCGGATTCATGAGTCCTAGGCTCAGCTCATAGGCATTGCCGATGACGAAGGTCACCGCCATGGTTTCGCCCAGTGCGCGGCCGAGACCGAGAAAGATGCCGCCGATGACAGCGGAGCGGGTATACGGCAATACGATGTTCCAGACCACTTCGGTGGTGGTGGAGCCGAGCGCATATGCGGATTCCTTCAGCTGCGTCGGTACGGTCAGGAATACTTCACGCATGACCGAGGCGATGAACGGAATGATCATGATGGCCAGTACCAAACCCGCGGTACCGATGCCGATGCCCAGCGGCGGTCCTTGGAACAGCGCGCCGATCAGGGGTTTCTCGCCGAGGCTTTCCGAAAGCCAGGGAAACACGCGTTCGCCCAGAAACGGCACCAGCACGAACAGACCCCACATGCCATAGATGATCGAGGGAATGCCGGCCAGCAGCTCGATGGCCGAAGCAACCGGAAGACGCAGCCAGCTGGGTGCGAGTTCGGTCAGGAAAATGGCGATGCCGAAACTAATCGGGACGGCGATGAGAAGGGCAATTAGCGAGGTGTATACCGTACCGAACACAGGCACCAATACACCGAATTGGCTCTGCGGTACATCCCAATTCGGAGTGGTGAATAACGACAGGCCGAAGGTCTGGAAAGCCTGGAAGCCGCCCTTGAACATCATCACTGCGGCAGCAAAAAGGGAGATGAGCACGAACAGGCCAGCCACGGTAACCGCGCCTTTGAACAAACGGTCGTTGCGGCTATCGCGTTGGGTCCGTTGCTGGCTAATCGAAATCGTCATATCGTCTCGCGGGTTCAGATGCAGAAATGACCCGATGCTAGAAGCACCGGGTCATGGAAAAATGCAATCACTTGATGTTGGCGGCCCAGTACGCTTTGATCTGCTGGGTCAGCTCTGCCGGCAGGGCCACGTAACCCAGAGCTTCCGCCGAGGCATCGCCGTTCTTGTACACCCAATCGAAGAAAGCCAGCGCTTCTTTGCTGCGTTGCGGTTTTTTGGGGATTTTGTACATCAGGATGAAGTTGGTGGCCGAGATCGGATAGGCCTGAGCGCCCGGAGCGTCGGTAATCACCAGCGAGAAGTCCTTGACGTCGCCCCATTCGGCCGATGCGGCCGCAGCTTTGATCGAGTCCTTGCTGGGAACAATGAAGTTGCCGGCACGGTTCCGAACCGCCGTGTAATTCAGTTTATTGGTGATGGCGTAGGACAGTTCGACGTAGCCAATCGCACCTTTGATTTGCTTGGTGTAGGCCGCGACGCCTTCATTGCCTTTGCCACCCACACCGGTCGGCCACTTCACAGCTGTGCCCTCGCCGACCTTATTGCGCCAATCCAAACTCACTTTCGACAGGTAATTGACGAAGTTGAAGGTGGTGCCTGAGCCGTCGGAGCGGTGCACAACGGTAATTTTCTGAGCTGGGAAAGTGACACCGGGATTTACGGCAGCAATGACCGGATCGTTCCAGTGGGTGATTTTTCCGAGGAAGATGTCGGCGATGATCGGACCGGTCAGTTTAACCTGTCCTTGTTTTAAGCCTGGAATATTGACGATTGGCACCACGGCGCCCATGACCGAGGGGAATTGGGCCAGGCCGGATGCGGCCAGATCACCGGGCTTCAGCGGGGCATCGGAAGAACCGAAGTCCACGGTCGCCGCTTTGATTTGGGCAATACCGCCACCGGAACCGATGGACTGGTAGTTGACCTTGTTTTTGGTGGCTTTATTGTAGTCGGCCGACCATTTCGACATGACCGGGAAGACGAAAGAGGCACCGGCGCCAGTGATCTCGGCGGCATTGGCAACCATGCCGGCGCTTGCCAGCGCCAGTGCAAGAATCGGGGTTTTCAAGGAATTGAACATGTGTGCTCCTCAGCCAAGCCCACAATGGGCTTGGCATATAGTGAATAGGATTTGTTACAGGATTATGACAATCGTTTACCAGAACAGCTGGGCGCGGAATTCGAAAATTTCCGGATTGTCATCCTGGAAGCCTTTGATTGCGCTGCTGTATTTGCTGGAATCGACCATCACGTAGTTCGCCGAGAACTTGAAGTTTGAACGCCAGTACCAGTTGACACCCACGGTCCAGTTGCTTTCCTTGCCGCCCATGACGCCGCTAACGACTGGGCTGGCCGGAATGGTGAAATCAACGCTGCCGTCGTTGAGGTCGGCGCTGTCGTATCGCAGGCCGAGCTGCCACATGCCTTTGCCCGGATCGTTCGGAAGCGGGGTGCTGAACACGCCGCCTTTGTAGCCCCAGCTTTCACCGGTCAGGTTATACACGCCGTAAACGTACCAGCTGTCGCCCTTGAAGTTCGGGTTGAGGTCGCGGCTGACGGTAGTGGTCATGTATTCGGCCTGGATTTTTACCGGGCCACCGACATATGCTGCTTCGAAACCGGTGGTTTTCAGGCGATCGGCATCATTGAAGGTGCCGGTGTCGATCAGGCGCTGGTTCGCGGCATCGGCGTCCGGACGCACGCGCAGACGGGCGGTGCCGTTATCGAAGCTGTCCCGGGCTTCCATATCGATGTAGGACAGGCCGAGGTGCAGAATGCTGGTTTCACTCTTGATCGGAGCGAAGTAGCCTCGGAGGCCGAAGCCCTGGCCGGAACCCAGCGATGGGCTTTCGTTGTTGGTGATTTCGTTGCCGAAGTAGCTGACGGTTCCGCCCCAGTTGCCGTAGTCGGTTTCCACTTTGGCACCCATGCGGCGGCTCATGCCCTGCATGTTGGTGGTCATGGCCTTGGAAATGAAGTCGTTGTTCTTGGTGCTGGAAAGTTCTTCAAGGCTGTTCGGCTGTTTGTATTGACCAACGGTGACCGAGGTCTGACCATTGAATTTGTAAGATACGTTGTTGTCCAGGAACTTATCCGAGCGGGCATCGTAACCGACGACCCAGCTCCACATGCCCGGGCCCTTTCCCTTCAGAATCAATTCGGCGCGGCGCATGCCGAAATCGCTACCCGTGCCATCGACAGGATCGGAGCTTAGGACACGGAAGTCGTCGTTGTACCAGTAGGAGTCGGCCTGGACCAGACCTTCAAAAGACACTTCTGAGCCGCCGATCATATCGATGGTGATTTCGGCCTGGGCGGTACCGGCAAGCACGGCAAGCACGGCGGCGGTAAGCAGGGAATGGCGGGTTTTCATCGGAGAATCCTTTACAGTTGTGGTTTAGACCTGCACAGCTTAAAAGGTGAATATTTCATTAATATTACAGATCTGCGGATTTCTCGCATCAATGGAGAAACTTTATGTCGTTCGCGCAATGTTCCTGGGTGATGGGGTGGCGTCAGATGGTTTTATCCCGGTAACGGCACAGGCTGCGCACCACGCAGTTCGGGCAGTCGGGTTTGCGGGCCTTGCACACGTAGCGGCCGTGCAAGATCAGCCAGTGGTGGGCATCGACCAGGAATTCCTTGGGCACGGCCTTGAGCAGTTTGTCTTCGACCTGGCGCACGGTTTTTCCGGGCGCAAGGCCGGTGCGGTTGGCGACGCGGAAGATGTGCGTATCGACCGCCATGGTCGGCTCGCCGAAAGCGGTATTGAGCACGACATTCGCCGTTTTGCGGCCGACACCGGGCAAGGCCTCCAATGCATCACGGTCACGCGGAACTTCGCCGTCATGGCGTTCGACCAGAAGGCGGCAGGTCTCGTACACATTTGCAGCCTTGGCGTTGTAAAGGCCGAGCGTGCTGATGGCCTTTCGAAGCGCCGGCAAACCGAGGGCCAAAATCGCCTGCGGCGTGTTGGCCGCCGGATAAAGACGGCGCGTCACTTTATTCACGCCGACATCGGTCGACTGTGCCGACAGCATGACCGCAATCAGCAATTCGAATTCACTGCTGTAAAGCAGTTCGGTCTTCGGGTGCGGATTGAGTTCGCGCAGACGACTGAAGAATTCGATGCGGTCAGCCGCTTTCATGCATCGTCACCCTTTTCAGCCAATGCCTGCGCGCGCGCGAGCGCTTTCGCCAAAGGATCGCCAAGTGCCTGTTGGCGCTTCAGGGCGATTTCGCGTTCAATCCGCTGCAGGCGTTCGGCGCGGTGTTCATGGCGTAGTTTCAGCAGTGCCGAACGGGCAAGCCGTGCCTCGCCGAGCAGGGCTTTGGCGCGGGCGAGGGCGTCCGCGTCCGTCATCACTTGCCGGTGAAAACGGCCGGCCGCCGCTGCAGGAAGGCGTCGGTGCCTTCGTGCATGTCTTCGGTGGCGAACATCAAACCGAACATCTGGCTTTCGTAATCCAGGCCGACATCAAGCGATGCCTCGGCGCCGTATCGGATGCAGTCGAGCACGCCGCGCAGGGCCAGCGGCGCCAGTGTCGCCAGATGTGTTGCCAGCTTTGCAGTTTCTTCTTCCAGCGCTTCCGGCGGGTGAACCCGGGTCACCAGATTGACCGACAGGGCGCGGGCGGCATCGATGGGCTGGCCGCTCAGGCAAAGATCCAGGGCGACGGCCTTGCCGCAAAGACGGACCAGGCGTTGGCTGCCACCGAATCCCGGAATCAATCCCAGATTGACTTCCGGTTGCCCGAGTTTCGCGGTACTGGAGGCGATGCGGATAGCGCAGGCCATGGCCAGCTCCAATCCGCCGCCCAGGGCGAAGCCGTTGATCATGGCGATGACCGGTTTTCCGCATTGCTCGATGGACAGCATCAGGTTCTGGCCGAGCTTGGAAAAATCACGTGCTTCGATCGCGCTCAAGCCGTTCATCTCGGCGATATCGGCACCGGCGACGAAAGCCTTCGGACCGGCGCCGGTCAATACGATTGCGCGCACTTGCCGGTTCCCGCCCAGACTCCGGAAGGCCTCATGCAATTCCTGCAGGGTCTCCCGATTCAAAGCATTCAGCTTGTCCGGGCGGTTGATGCGGATCCAGCCGACAGCGTCTTTCAATTCAATCAACAGGTTAGCGTAAGTCATGGGCAAGGCATCCGTTAGGTGGAACTAAAGCGCATGGCCGGCGGTCGAATCCGGTGTGGCCATCACTAGCCGTAGGGCCGGTGAATGGGTATTCTATCAATCTGTCGGGAGCATTTTTGCTCTTTTTTTCACTCTGGAGAGACTATGAAGTTGCAATTGCTGTCGGCCGTTCTGGCCTCCACGTTGGCCACCGCCGCTCTGGCCCAAACCGCTCCCGCCGCCAAGCCGGCTGCTCCGGTTGCGAGCGGCCCGGTCGACAAAGCCGCCCTGGCTTATGCCCTCGGTTATGATTTCGGCCGCAACATGGCCGATCAAGCCCCGGGTCTGGATGTCAACGCCATCAACCGCGCGATCCAGGATGGTTACGCCAAGCGTCCGCCGACCATCGCTCCGGAAAAACTGGAAGCGACCATGGTGGCCTACCAGAAGCAGCGCGAGGCCGAAGCCAAAGCACGCTTTGATACCGCCGCCCGCGAAAACAAACTGAAATCGGATGCGGTCATCGCCTCCAACAAAACCAAGCCCGGCGTGGTCACCCTGCCGAGCGGCATCCAGTACAAGGTCATCGAAGCCGGTGCCGGTGCCAAGCCCAATCTCAACAGCACGGTGGAGTTCAATTTCTCGGGCGCGTTGGCGACAACCGGCCAGGCCTTCGTCAGCACCTTCGCCGATGTCAAACCGGTTTCGGGCAAGCTGAGCGATGTGGTCAAACTGCCGGGCATGCAGGAAATCATGCAGCAGATGCCGAATGGCGCCCGCTGGCAGGTTCTGCTGCCGCCGGAAAAAGCCTGGGGCAGCGGCGTCGAGTCCGTCCGTGGCGGCCCGGGTCCGAACCAGGCCATCCTGCTGGACATCAAACTGATCTCCGTCAAGTGATGAAAAAGCCCCGGTCCGCCGGGGCTTTACGGTTATGGCGCAACCCATCCTCAGCCCCTGTGTAGGCATCTGTACCGTCAACGCCAGCGGCCTGTGTGAGGGCTGCTTCCGCACCCTGCGTGAAATCGGCGATTGGCTGGCCTACAGTCATGAGCAGCGTGAACATCTGATGGAAACCGTGCTGCCGCAACGCGAAAGCGAGTCCTGAAATGCCGCAGGCGGTCTGGCAGCAGGTGCAGCGCGCGCTGTTGAGCGAATCCGATGTGCTGCAGGCCGTGCCGCATAATCTGGCCGAACTGGAATCCTTTCTTCCGGCCACCGATGCTTTCGCGCCCGCTTCGGTACTGTGCGGTCTGGTGCCGCGTGCCGATGGCCTGCAGGTGCTGTTGACCAAACGCTCGCCCCATCTGCGCCATCATCCGGGACAGATCAGTTTCCCCGGCGGCCGCATCGAAAGCGCAGATGCCAACCCGTTCGATGCTGCTTTGCGCGAAGCACATGAAGAAATCGGATTGGAGGCGGACTATGTGCGCCTTTTGGGCTATCTCGACCCGCTGGTGACCATCACCGGATACCGTGTGTTTCCGGCCGTGGCGATTGTTGATCCGGCTTACCGAGCCGAGCCTGACGGTGTCGAGGTCGCCGAATTGTTCGAAGCGCCTTTGTCGCTTTTTCTTGATGCCGGCAACGAGCATCCCTTCGAGATCGAGTTCCGCGGTGCAATGCGCAATTTGAGGGAATTCCGCTGGCAGGATTACCGGATCTGGGGCGCAACCGCGAGTATGCTGATCAATCTACGCACGCGTCTGGGAGCGTCATCATGAGTCTGATATCCGCGCCGGTGCTTGCCGGCAAGTTGTTCGCGCCGAATCTGAAAATCCTCGATGCCCGGTATTCCCTGGCCGATGCGGCACTGGGCCGCCATGAGTTCCTGCATTGCCATATCCGCGGGGCGCAGTACCTGGACCTGAATGCCGATCTGTCCGGACCGAAAACCGATCCGCGTCAGGGGCGCCATCCGCTGCCGTCACCGGCACGCTGGCAAGCGGTGCTGGAACGTCTCGGGATTACCCCGGAACACGAGGTGGTGATTTACGACCAGGCCGACGGCGCGATGGCAGCGGCGCGCGCCTGGTTTCTGTTCATTCTGGCTGGCCATGAAAACGTGACTGTACTCAACGGCGGCATGAACGCCTGGCTGGCCCTCGATCTTCCGACCGAATCCGTGGTGGCTGAACCGGAGCCCTCACGCTATCCGGTGCATTTCCGTACGGAGCGGCTGATTGCCGAAGATGAACTCAAAGTCCGTCTGCAAAGCGCAGACGCCTTGCTGCTCGATGCCCGGGCGCCGGAGCGCTTCCGCGGCGAGGTCGAGCCGCTGGACCGGAAGGCCGGCCACATCCCCGGCGCGGTCAATCGGCCCTATGCGCAGAATCTCGACAACGGGCTGTTCAAAACGCCCGATGCTTTGCGCGCGGAGTTCAAAACCCTGGCTGCCGGCCGTAGTGAGATGCTGCTCAGCTGCGGATCCGGTGTGACCGCCTGCCACAACGCTTTAGCCTTGAGCCATGCTGGCCTCAGCACCTGGCGCCTTTTCGCGCCCAGCTGGAGCGGATGGGTCGCCGATGAACGCAACCCGATTGCGCTGGGTGATTAGCGATTCGTTTGTGGTTTAGCGAATGCTTAGCGATTCAACGCGGATTAACTCGCAAGCCCCTGCACCCGTGTCATTGCGGGTTAATGACGAACGCCATATCCAGCCGTCACGCGCACGTGCTTCAACCAACTGCCCGCGAATCCGTACAACCTGACCAATGCGCACAGCTTTCAATCGTGCTTCGATATCGGCATTGGCGGGAATTAAATGCATATTTGCGCTTTGTGTGGCAATTTCATGCGCAGGAATCGGCGGCTCATTTTGCCACTGGTAATAGTAAAAGCGACCGCCTTGGCTAATGCTTAGCTCTGCCAGTACCGCTGAATCTGACATCGCACCCCATCCCAAGGCAAAGTCCAATGGCGATAATTCGGCTTCGCGGCCTAGACGGTAGTTTTCAGTTCGTAGAACGCGCGCCTCGATTTCGAAATTAGCCAACGGCTCCAGGCGATAGTCGCCAAGATGAATTGGTGCAGATGGACTGGCACGGTTTTGAATAGGCTCGCCCGGCGCAATTTGGCCCGGCCCAGCTTGCACTTCGCCTGAAGAAAAGTAGCGCCATGTACCAAACAGCACCAGCACCAATAGTATCCAGCGCAAGCGGATGCCGAGCATTTTTATCCTCTCTGATGGCTTGAAATGGGGTGCCTAACAAAATTAGGGTTTCTTGAACAATCCGTTCAGCACGCGCTGGGTTTCCGCCGAATACCAGCCCTGCAGGAACTGTTCCATCTGGTCGCCGGCGAAACCATCAAGCGCCTGAGCGATGTCGGCGCGGGCTATGGCGCGCGAAACCCGTTGCGGACCCTGCGGCAATGCCGTGGTGCTTTTCAGCCAGGCCAGTGCGGTTTCCACCACCGCTTCTTGGGGCGCCAGCTCATCAATGATGCCGAGCGCATGCGCCTGGGTTGATTCAATCATCGCGCCGGCCACAATCAGCCGCTCGGCGCGATGGGCACCGACGATGCGGCGCATCAGGTACTGGATGGCTTCAGGGACCGCGAGACCCACTTGGGTTTCATTCAGGCCGATGCGGAACGGGCCTTCGGCCATCACGCGGTAATCGCAGCACAAGGCGAGCACGCAGCCGCCGGCCGGATTGTGCCCGGAAATGGCCGCCGCTACCGGAATCGGAGATTTCGCCAGGGCGCGGGCCGCATCGAAGAAACGCGACCAACAGGCGCGCAGGCCGTCTTCATCGCAGCCCAGCAGATACGGCACATCCAGTCCGCCTGAGAATACTTTGGCGCCGCCGCTGAGTACGATGCCGGCGGCGCCGTTCCCGGGGGCGGACTGAACCGCATCCGTCAGCGCGTCTAGCAGTGCGAAATTCAGGGCATTGACCGGCGGGCGCGCCAGTTTGATTTCATGGATGTTGCCGTGCGGAATGATCTCGATCATGGCGGTCTCGTCGGAGTCGGTTCAGGGGAAAAGTGCGGCGATGTAGTCGGGCAGGGCAACGGTCTGGCCGGCGCGGTCGATCCAGACCAGCACCGTATGGCCTTCGGCATAAATAACGGATGGATCTCCGGCGCTGCAGATGCGGTGGCCGATGGTGGCGCTTTTGCCGCCGCGTTTGTCGGCGAACAGGGACACGCTGATAGATTCCGGCCAGACGATGGGTTTGCGGAAGTCGACGTGGATGGCCGCCACGATCGGCGCGCAGTCACCATTCTGCCAGCCATCCAGCAGGCTGTTGAACCACTGCACGCGGGTTTCTTCGACATAGCTCAGGTACTGGGCATTGTTGACGTGGCCGAGTGCATCCATCTCGCGCCAGCGGACGTCCATGGCGTGGCTGAAAATCGGTGTCATTTGCGTGCCTTTTTCAGAAGTGGTGCCAGAAAGCGTCCGGTATGCGAAGCCGGGTTGGCCGCTACCTGTTCCGGCGTGCCCTCGGCGATGATTTGGCCGCCGCGGTAACCGCCTTCCGGGCCGAGATCGACGATCCAGTCCGCGGTCTTGATCACATCGAGATTATGCTCGATGACCACGACGGTGTTGCCGTCATCGCGCAGCTTGTGCAGGATGCCGAGCAGATGGTCGATATCGTGGAAGTGCAGGCCGGTGGTCGGTTCATCGAGGATATACAGCGTGCGGCCGGTATCACGGCGCGACAGTTCCTTCGACAGCTTGACCCGCTGCGCTTCGCCGCCGGAAAGCGTGGTGGCCGATTGTCCGAGTTTGATGTAACTCAGTCCGACATCCATCAGCGTTTCCAGCTTGCGGGCCAGGGCCGGCACCGGCTTGAACAGCTCCAAGGCATCTTCCACGGTCATTTCCAGCACGTCATGGATGGAGTGGCCCTTGTACAGGATGTCCAGGGTTTCCCGGTTGTAGCGTTTGCCGTGACAGACATCGCAGGGCACGTAGACATCGGGCAGGAAGTGCATTTCGACCTTGATCAGGCCGTCGCCCTGGCAGGCTTCGCAGCGGCCGCCGCGCACGTTGAAGCTGAAGCGCCCGGGTGAATAACCCCGCGAGCGCGCTTCCGGCACCTGGGCGAACAGCTCCCGCAGCGGCGTGAACAGGCCGGTGTAGGTGGCCGGGTTGGAGCGCGGGGTGCGCCCGATCGGGGACTGGTCGATGTCGACGACCTTGTCGAACAGCTCGACGCCGTCAATGGAGGCATGCGGCGCGATGGTGTGCGAGGCGCCGTTGAGTTCGTTGGCGATGATCGGAAACAGGGTGTCGTTGATCAGGGTTGATTTTCCTGAGCCGGACACGCCGGTGATGCAGGTCAGCAGGCCGGCATGCAGGGTCAGGTCCACGCCTTTCAGATTGTTGCCGGCCGCGCCCTTCAGGGTCAGCTTCATGCGCGGATTGGGTTTGGTGCGCTTGTCCGGCAATTCGATTTTCTTCTTGCCGGACAGGTAGTCGCCGGTCAGCGAACCCTTTGCTTTCAGGATGTCCTTCAGACCGCCCTGGGCGATGATGCGGCCGCCATGGATGCCGGCGCCCGGACCGATGTCGACGATGTGGTCGGCGGCACGGATGGCATCCTCGTCGTGTTCGACCACGATGACGGTGTTGCCGATGTCGCGCAGGCGGGTCAGCGTGCCGAGCAGGCGCTCGTTGTCGCGCTGGTGCAGCCCGATCGAGGGTTCGTCCAGCACGTACATGACGCCGACCAATCCGGCGCCGATCTGCGAAGCCAGACGGATGCGCTGGGCTTCACCGCCGGAAAGCGTATCGGCTTTGCGTTCCAGGCTGAGGTAATCCAGGCCGACATCCATGAGAAAGCGCAGGCGCTCGAGGATTTCCTTGACGATCTTTTCGGCGATTTCGCCGCGCCAGCCGGCGACTTTCAATTCGGCGAAGAAGGCCGTACAGGCGTCGATCGACATCCGGCTGATGTCGGTCAGGTTCTTGCCGCCGACCAGGACATGCCGGGCCGAGCGGTTCAGGCGCGAGCCGTGGCATTCCGGACATTCGCGGCTGGAAATGAATTTACCGAGCTCCTCGCGCACCGCCTGCGATTCGGTTTCCTTGTAACGCCGCTCGAGGTTGGGAATGATGCCCTCGAACACGTGCTTGCGCACCGTCCGGCCACCGGCTTCGGTCAGGTAGGTGAAGGCGATCTGCTCATTGCCGCTGCCGAACAGCACGGCCTGACGTACCGGCTCGGACAGGTCCTGCCAGGGGCTTTCCGGATCGAAGCGGTAATGCTTGGCCAGCGAGTGGATGAGCTGGAAGTAGTAGGCGTTGCGGCGATCCCAGCCGCGGATGGCGCCGGCGGCCAGGCTCAGTTCCGGGTGCAGCACGACTTTGGACGGGTCGAAGAATTGCGCGACCCCGAGCCCATCACACGACGGGCAGGCGCCCATCGGCGAATTGAACGAGAACAGGCGCGGTTCGAGTTCGGTCAGCGAATAATCGCAGACCGGACAGGAGTATTTCGCCGAGAACAGGATGCTGGGCGTGTCGGCATCGTCCATCGGGGCCAATTCGGCGCTGCCGTCGCCCAGTTTCAGGGCGGTTTCGAAACTTTCCGCCAGGCGCTGCTTGATGTCCTCGCGCGGTTTGAAGCGGTCGATGACGGCATCGATGCTGTGCTTCTGGCGCAGGGCCAGCTTCGGCACGTCGTCCAGCTCATACAGCACGCCGTCGACGCGGGCCCTGACATACCCCTGGGCGCGCAGTTGGTCGAACACCTGCATGTGCTCGCCTTTACGGTCCTTGATGACCGGCGCCAGCAGCATGAAGCGCTTTTCCGGATCCTGGGCCAGGGTCTGGTCGACCATCTGGCTGACGGTCTGGGCGCTGAGCGGATAATTGTGGTCCGGACAGTGCGGGGTGCCCACGCGGGCGAACAGCAGGCGCAGGTAATCGTAAATTTCGGTGATGGTGCCGACCGTGGAGCGCGGGTTGTGCGAGGTCGACTTCTGCTCGATCGAGATTGCCGGCGACAGGCCCTCGATGTGGTCGAGGTCGGGTTTTTCCATCACGCTCAGGAACTGCCGGGCGTAGGACGACAGCGACTCGACATAACGGCGCTGGCCTTCGGCGTAGATGGTATCGAATGCCAGCGAGCTCTTGCCCGAGCCGGACAGGCCGGTGATGACGATCAGCTTGTCGCGGGGCAGATCGAGGTCGATGTTCTTCAGGTTGTGGGTACGGGCGCCGCGGATGCGGATAAAGTCCATCATAGGGGTCGGATACGGCCGGGAATCAATCGTTCAGTCTATCAGGAAGCGGTCGCCGGGCGGTAGTCTGAACGCCGGTTCAGGCTGGGCCGGGCAGCCGCCCCGAATCGGCACTCCGAACCCCGAAGTCTGTTGACTTTTCGGGGGTTTAGGCGCATAATTTCGCGTCTGGGCTTCGACCAAAGTCCGGGTTTTTCCAAAATAACTACAGAGGAATCCAGGTCATGTACGCAATTATCGTTACCGGCGGTAAACAATACCGCGTGATGAAGGACGAAGTGCTCCGCGTCGAAAAGCTCGATGCCGAAGCCGGTGCCAACGTCGAAATCAATGAAGTCCTGCTGGTCGGCAACGGCGACAGCGTCACCGTCGGTACCCCGACCGTGGCCGGCGCCAAAGTCACCGCGACCGTGAAATCCCACGGCCGTCTGGACAAAATCCGCATCGTGAAATTCCGCCGCCGTAAGCACCATCGCAAGCAGATGGGCCATCGCCAGCATTTCACCGAAATCCAAATTACCGGCATCACTGCCTAAGACCGAGGAGAAAACGTCATGGCATCGAAAAAAGGCGTAGGCTCGACCCGCAACGGCCGCGATTCCAACCCGAAATACCTGGGCGTCAAGATTTACGGCGGCCAAGCCATTGAAGCAGGCAACATCATCGTCCGTCAGCGCGGCACCGAGTTCCATCGCGGCGCCAACGTCGGCATGGGCCGTGATCACACCCTGTACGCACTGGTCGACGGCACCGTCGATTTCGCCGTGAAAGGCCCGAAAAAGCGCCGCACGGTCAGCGTGGTTCCGGCCGAATAAGCCAATCGCGCCTGTCGGAGAAACCCCGCTTCGGCGGGGTTTTTCATTTAAGCTAAACATCATTTCCCCCGGGGAGAATACCCATGAAGTTCGTGGATGAGGCAGTCATTACAGTCACTGCCGGCAACGGCGGCAACGGCTGCATCAGTTTCCGCCGTGAAAAATTCATTCCGCTCGGCGGCCCGGACGGCGGCGACGGCGGCGACGGCGGCAGCGTCTGGCTGGAAGCCGATGAAAACCTGAATACCCTGGTCGATTTCCGCCATGACCGCTACTTCAAGGCCCAGCGCGGCCAGAACGGGATGGGCCGCCAGATGTTCGGCAAGGCCGGCGAAGACATCACCATCAAAGTGCCGATCGGCACTGAAGTGGTCAACGTCGCCACCGATGAAATCATCGGCGATCTGACCGAACACGGTGCCCGCATGCTGGTCGCCCAGGGCGGCGAGGGCGGCAAGGGCAATGTGCACTTCAAGAGTTCGGTCAACCGCGCGCCGCGCAAAGCCAGCAACGGCACGCCCGGTGAAGAGCGCGAGATCCGCCTCGAAATGAAGCTGCTGGCCGATGTCGGCCTGCTCGGTTTCCCCAATGCCGGCAAGTCCACCTTCATCCGTGCGGTTTCCGCGGCCACGCCCAAAGTCGCCGATTACCCGTTCACCACCCTGCATCCCAATCTGGGCGTGGTCAGCGTCGAGGTCGCCCGCAGCTTCGTGATTGCCGATATTCCCGGCCTGATCGAAGGGGCCGCCGACGGCGCCGGGCTCGGCAGTCTGTTCCTGCGCCATGTGCAACGTACCCGTCTGCTGCTGCATCTGGTCGACATGGCGCCGTTCGACGAGTCGATTGATCCTGCCGAGCAGGTCCGCGCCATCGAAAACGAGCTGCGCAAGTACGACCCGGGCATGCTCGAGAAGCCGCGCTGGCTGGTGCTCAACAAAGGCGACCTGCTGGACGATGACACCCGGGCTGAACGCGCCAAGGCCATCATCGCCGCGCTCGATTGGAAAGAGCCCTGGTTCACGGTCTCGGCCATCGGCCGCGAAGGCACCTGGCCGATCATGCTGAAGATCCAGCAGTTCTTCGATGACCAGAAGCACGCCGCGCTCGAGGCCGCCGAGGATCTTGCCGAACGCGCCAAAATGGGCGTTTGACCCGGCGCTTCGGCCCGAAAGGGCAACAAAAAAACCGGCCGAGGCCGGTTTTTTTCATGGCGTTGCGTCACCCGCAATCAGGCGGCTTTCAGCGCCTTGATGTGCGCGGTCAGGCGGCTCTTGTGACGGGCGGCCTTGTTGCGGTGGATCAGGCCACGCGAGGAGTAACGGTCCAGAACCGGCACGGCCTCGACGAAAGCGGCTTCGGCGGCGGCGACATCCTTGGTTTCCAAGGCCTTGACGACCTTCTTGACCAGGGTACGCAGCATCGAGCGCTGGCTGGTGTTGCGCGCGTTGCGGACCACGGTTTGCTTGGCGCGTTTCTTGGCGGATTTGATATTGGCCACAGCGGGCTCCTGAAAATCGGTGAATTGGGGGTGTCAAAGATTGAAAAGTATGGCAGAAAATCCCCGTTGCGTCAATAATGACCGTAGGTACAGCGTTCAGGATTCGGTGAAAACAGTGGCGAAACCCGGTTTATTGCGTTCCACCGCCGTTTTCGGGGGAATGACCTTCCTGTCCCGGCTGGCCGGGTTTGCCCGGGATCTGCTGCAGGCCACCCTGTTCGGGACCGGGCCGGCGGTCAGCGCCTTCGTGGTGGCCTACCGGATTCCGAACTATCTGCGCCGGATCTTTGCCGAGGGCTCATTTTCTTCGGCCTTCGTGCCGGTTCTGTCCGAACTGCGGGAAAAGGGCGATGAAGCCCAGATCCGCGACTTCCTGAACCATATCGCCGGTGCTTTGCTGGCGGCGGTTCTGGTGGTCACTGCCCTCGGAATCGCATTGTCGCCCTGGATCGCGCAGCTGTTCCTGGCCTTTGCCGACAAGGACTCCGAGCAGGTGGCCCTGACCGCGGCCATGCTGCGTATCACCTTCCCGTACCTCGCCTTCATTTCAATGACCGCCCTGGCCGGTGCGGTCATGAACAGTTTCCGCCATTTCGGGCTGCCGGCATTCATTCCGGTGCTGCATAATCTGGCCATTATTTTCGCCATGCTGGTGCTGGCGCCTTATTTCGACATTCCGGCCTATGCCCTGGCCTGGGGCGTGTTGCTGGCCGGAGTCCTGCAGTTCTGCGTGATGTGGCCGGCCTTGGCGCGTTTCGGCGTCAAACCGGCATTCCGCCTGAATTTCAGGCATCCGGGCGTGCAGCGGGTGTTCAAACTGATGCTGCCGACCATCTTCTCGTCCTCCGTGGCCCAGCTCAATCTGCTGGTCGGTACCGTGTTCGCTTCGGCGCTGGTCGCCAATGCCCAGAGCTGGCTGTATTACTCCGACCGGCTGACCGAATTTCCGCTCGGTCTGTTCGGGGTCGCCATCGGTACCGTCATCCTGCCGCATCTGTCGCGCCAGCATGCCGCCGAAAACCGCGAGGGCTACAACCATGCCCTGGATTGGGGGCTGAAAATGGTCTGCCTGATCGGCATTCCGGCAGCGGTCGGCCTGGTGGCTTTGGCCGAGCCGCTGTGTGCCACGCTGTTCCAGCACGGCAAGTTCACTGCCGAAGACACCCGCATGGTGTCGCTGGCGGTGTCCGCAATGAGCATCGGCATCCCGGCCTTCATGCTGTCCAAGGTGCTGTTGCCGGCATTCTACTCGCGCCATGACACCAAGACACCCATGAAAGTCGCGGTCTGGACCGTGCTGGTCAATGTGGTCCTGATCGCTTCTTTCGTCTCCTTGATGCGCTGGGCCGGTCTGCCCTATGCGCACACCGGTATCGCCCTGGCCACGGCAACGGCCGGCATTTTCAATGCCGCCGCGTTGGCCTGGCTGCTGCACCGCGAAAACGCCTACCGCCCCGAAGCCGGTTGGCTGGTCTGGCTGTTGCGGATTTTCGGCGCCGCCGCGGTGATGTGGGCGGTGGTCTGGGCGGTGCGCATGCAGATCGGCGACTGGGGCCAGCTGCATGGCCTTTACCGTCTGCTCTGGCTGGCGGTCGCGGTGGCGGCCGGTGCCGCCGCCTATTTGGCGACACACTGGCTTTTCGGCCTGCGACTGCGTCATTTGCGTGAAGTCTGAAGCCGGAAACAGCTATAATTCAAGGGTCATGACAGTATTATTCCGGGATTTCTCAGGACCACGGATCAGTCCGCGCGGAAGCGTGGTCTGCATCGGCGCGTTCGACGGTTTGCATCTCGGCCACCGTCACCTGCTTGACGAAGCCCGTCGCCATGCCGATTCCGAGGTGCTGGATTTGGTCGTGGTCAGCTTCGAGCCCCTGCCGCGCGAGTTCTTCGGTAAAGCCAATCCGCCGCCGCGGCTGATCCGAGCCCGGCAGAAATTCCGTGCGTTGCGCGGGTGTGGCGCCGATGCCGTCGGATTGCTGCGGTTCAATCAGGCCCTTGCCGACACGCCGGCGGAAACCTTCATCACGGAATTGCTGGTGCAGCGCCTGAATGCGCGCCGCGTCCTGGTCGGTCCGGATTTCTTTTTCGGTAAAGGCCGACGCGGCGATCTGGCCATGCTCAAGCAGTTCGGAATGGCGCATGGTTTCGAAGCCCATGCCGTGCAGCCGCAGGTACAGCAGGGCGAGCGGATTTCAAGCTCCCTGATCCGTGCCGATCTGCAGGCCGGCCGCATTCAGGATGCCGCGCTGAAACTCGGCCGCCCGTATGCCATCGAAGGCCGTGTCGTTCGCGGACAGCAGCTTGGCCGAACGCTCGGCTATCCGACCGCGAATATCCGACTGCAGGGCCGCAAGCCGGCATTGATGGGTATCTATGCGACCTGGATCCACGGTGTCGGCAGTGAACCGATTGCCGGCGTGTCCAGTCTGGGGACGCGGCCGACCGTGAACGGGCGCGAACCGCTGCTTGAAGCCCATCTGTTCGATTTCGACGGCGATCTTTACGGAAAGCATCTACGGGTGGAGTTCGTCAGCAAGCTGCGCGATGAAGAAAAATTCGAAGGTCTTGATGCGCTGGTGCGCCAGATGGACTTGGATGCCGCACAGGCGCGCGAAATTCTGGCGCGCCGTACTTTGGGAGAATGTGCGTGAGCACGCAGGAAAACAGCAAGGACTACAAACACACCATCAGTCTGCCGGACACGGCTTTCGCCATGCGCGGCGACCTGCCCAAGCGCGAACCGGCCATGCTGGCGCAATGGCAGCAGCATGATCTGTATGCGGCCGTGCGCGCCCGCAATGCCGGCAAGCCAGTGTTCGTTCTGCACGACGGCCCGCCCTATGCCAACGGCAACATCCACATCGGTCACGCCGTCAATAAGGTGCTGAAGGATGTCGTGGTCAAATCCAAGATGATGGCCGGCTTCGATGCCCCGTATGTTCCGGGCTGGGATTGCCATGGTCTGCCGATCGAACTGGCCGTGGAAAAAAAGCACGGCAAAGTCGGCGTGAAACTCGATGCCCGCGAATTCCGCCAGAAGTGCCGGGAGTACGCCGCCGAACAGATCGCCGGCCAGTCCAAGGATTTCCAGCGCCTCGGCGTTCTGGGCGACTGGAAAAACCCCTACCGCACCATGGATTTCGCCTTCGAAGCCGAGATGCTGCGCAGTCTGGCCAAAATCACCGAACGCGGCCATCTGGCACGCGGGGTGAAGCCGGTGCATTGGTGCTTCGACTGCGGCTCGGCTCTGGCCGAAGCGGAAATCGAATACGCCGATAAAACCTCGCCGGCGGTGGATGTGGCCTATGCCGCGCTCGATCCGGCGGCAGTGGCAAAAGCCTTTGGAGTTGATGGTGCTGCGCCTGTCGCGGTGCCGATCTGGACCACCACGCCGTGGACGCTGCCGGCCAGCATGGCGGTCACCCTCGGGCCGGACGTCGATTATGTCCTGGTACGCGGACCCGAAGGTCTGCTGGTACTGGCCGAAGCGCTGGCGGAATCTGCGTTGGCGCGTTACGGCGTCGCCACGGTCGAGATCCTTGGCCGTGCACCGGGTGCGGCGCTCGAGCATCAGCTGCTTCAGCATCCGTTTTACGCACGCACCGTGCCGGTCATCCTCGGCGATCATGTCACCACCGATGCCGGTACCGGCGCCGTACACACTGCGCCGGGTCACGGCCAGGAAGACTTCGCGGTCGGCCAGAAATACGGCATCGAAACGCTCAATCCGGTCGATGGCAAAGGCGTGTACCTGCCGAATACCGAAATTTTCGCCGGCCAGCACATCTGGAAGGCGAATGACAGCATCGTCGAACTGCTGCGCGAGCGGGGCGTGCTTTTGGCGTTTTCCAAACTCACCCACAGCTACCCGCATTGCTGGCGACATAAAACGCCGGTGGCCTTCCGCGCCACGCCGCAATGGTTCATCTCCATGCAGCAGGCCGGTCTGCGCGATGACGCATTGAACGCTATCGATGGCGTGCGCTGGATTCCCGACTGGGGCCAGGCGCGCATCAAGGGCATGATTGACGGCCGTCCGGACTGGTGCATTTCGCGCCAACGCACCTGGGGCGTGCCCATTGCGCTGTTCATCGACAGGATCAGCGGCGAGCCGCATCCGGACTCCGTGGCGCTGATGCGCAAGGTCGCCGATCTGGTCGCCGTTTCCGGCATCGATGCCTGGTTCGATCTTCAACCCGAAACGCTGCTCGGCGGCGATGCCGCCCATTACGAAAAAATCACCGATATCCTCGATGTCTGGTTCGATTCCGGGGTAACCCACCAGGCGGTGCTGGCCGCACGTCCGGCCGATGGCCTGTCGAAGCCGGCCGATCTGTATCTGGAAGGCTCCGACCAGCACCGCGGCTGGTTCCAGAGCTCGCTGCTGACCGGGGTGGCGATGGACGGCGTCGCCCCTTACCGGCAGGTGCTCACGCACGGCTTCACGGTCGACGCCCAGGGCAAGAAAATGTCCAAATCGATCGGCAACACGGTCGAGCCGCAGAAGGAAATCGACAAGCTCGGCGCCGATGTGCTGCGTCTGTGGATCGCCAGTGCCGATTACCGCAACGAGATGTCGGTGTCCGATGACATCCTCAAGCGCAGTGCCGACGGTTACCGCCGCATCCGCAATACCGCCCGTTTCCTGCTCGGCAATCTGTCCGGATTCGATCCGGCCGTGCATGCCGTAGCGCCTGCCGACT
Organism: Arenimonas sp. GDDSR-1; assembly: GCF_025980345.1. Classification (GTDB taxonomy): domain Bacteria; phylum Pseudomonadota; class Gammaproteobacteria; order Xanthomonadales; family Xanthomonadaceae; genus Arenimonas. The sequence goes on from NZ_JAPDUI010000005.1 coordinate 92,722, forward strand.
GCCTGCTGCTCGATCAGTGGGCGATGGCAAAGGCCCGACAGCTGCATGAGCGCGTGGGCCAGGCCTATGCCGATTATGATTTCGCGCGGGTCGTCGCCAGCCTGCAGAACTTCTGCAGCAATGAAATGGGTGCGCTGTATCTCGACGTGACCAAGGACCGTCTGTACACCATGCCGGTGGACAGTCTCGGTCGCCGTTCCGCGCAGTCGGCCATGCATGCCATCGTGCAGGTTCTGGTGCGGGCGCTCGCGCCGGTGCTGAGCTTCACCGCCGAGGAGATCTGGCAGCAGATTCCGGGAGCCGGAAACGAAAGCATCTTCCTGCAGGACAATGCCGCGATCGACGTTCTTTTGCCGGCCGATGGCGGATACCTGAAAGCCGATGGTGCCGCCATGCAGCAATTGCTGGCCATGCGCGACGCGGTCGGCAAAGTGCTCGAGCCGATGCGTGCCGAGGGCAGGCTGGGCGCGGCCCTGCAGGCCGAAGTCACGGTGTATGCCGAAGAATCGGCGCTTTCCGCCTTGCCGGATACCGCCGATGAACTGCGCTTCCTGTTCATCACCTCGCAACTCAAGCTGGCGCCGCTGTCGGCCGCATCCGTGCAGGCCGTGGCCGTCGAAGGCACGCCGTTCAAGGTCCTGGCCGAGGTTTCCGGCCACGGCAAATGCGTGCGCTGCTGGCATTACAGTGCCAGTGTCGGTACCGATGCCGAAGATCCGGAATTGTGCGGGCGCTGCATCGGCAACGTGCGTGGTGCGGGCGAAACCCGGAGATTTTTCTGATGAGTGACCGCAAAAATGCATTGCCCTGGCTCGGCCTTTCCGTGGCCATCATCGTGCTGGACTGGATCAGCAAACAATGGGCGCTGTCGGCGCTGACTTACGGCGTGCCGCAGGAAGTGGTGCCCGGCTTCTGGAACTGGACCCTGGTGCACAATACCGGTGCCGCCTTCAGTTTCCTGGCCGATGCCGGCGGCTGGCAGCAGTGGCTGTTCAGCGCTCTGGCGGTTTTCATCTCGGCGGTTTGCGTCGGCATGCTGGCCAAGCAACCGCGTGCCGAATGGCGCATGGCATTGCCGCTGGCCTTGATTGTCGGCGGTGCGCTGGGCAACCTGATCGACCGCGTACGCTTCGGTTATGTCGTCGATTTCGTGCATTGGTACTGGCGTGATTTCCACTGGCCGGTATTCAATCTGGCCGATTCGGCCATCAGCATCGCCGCCGTGCTGCTGATTGTCTTCAGTTTCGTACCTGATAAGACGCCGGAATCAACGTGAACATCGTCCTGGCCAATCCAAGGGGTTTCTGCGCCGGTGTCGACCGGGCCATCGAAATCGTCAATCGCGCGCTCGACATGCTGGGCGCGCCGATTTACGTGCGCCATGAAGTCGTGCATAACCAGTTCGTGGTCAACGATCTGCGTGCACGCGGCGCGGTGTTCGTGGAAGAGCTCGATGAGGTTCCGGCCGGAGCCACGGTGATCTTCAGTGCCCATGGCGTGTCGCAGGCGGTGCGCCGTGAAGCCGAAGCCCGCGGCTTGAAGGTGTTCGATGCCACCTGTCCGCTGGTGACCAAAGTGCACATCGAGGTGACGCGGCATTGCCGGGCCGGCCGCGATGTGGTGCTGATCGGGCACGAGGGCCATCCCGAAGTGGAGGGCACCATGGGCCAGTGGCTCAGCCAGGGCGCGCGCGGCAACATCTATCTGGTCGAGGATGTGGAAGACGTCATGAGCCTCGAAGTGTCCCAGCCGGAGCACTTCGCGTTCACCACGCAGACCACCCTTTCCGTCGATGAAACCCGGGATGTCATTGCCGCCCTGCGTTCGCGCTTCCCGAAAATCGAAGGGCCGCGCCATGACGACATCTGCTACGCCACCCAGAACCGGCAGGATGCGGTGCGGGAGCTGTCCAACCAATGCGATCTCATCTTCGTGGTCGGCTCGGTCAACAGTTCCAATTCCAATCGCTTGCGGGAATTGGCCGAAAAGAACGGCGCACGCGCCTATCTGATCGACGGTGCCGACGACATCCGCCCCGAATGGCTGGAGGGTGCTGCCCGTATCGGGGTCACCGCCGGCGCCTCGGCGCCGGAAGTCCTGGTGCAGGGGGTCATTTCGCATCTCCAGCAGCTGGGCGGCGGCGCCGTCACCGAGCTCGACGGCGAGCCGGAGGACATGGTATTCGCCTTGCCGAAAGAGCTGCGCATCACCCTTTTGGACTGAGTTTCATTGCCTAAATCCGGCAAAAACCGTAAAATCACCCATCCGCCGGAATAGCTCAGTCGGTAGAGCGGCGCATTCGTAATGCGTAGGTCGGAGGTTCGATTCCTCTTTCCGGCACCATCCGTAAAACCCGCTCCGGCGGGTTTTTCCCTCTCGGGAGCACCCCATGGCCGGTTCCAGTCTGCTTGCCCTGATCGACGACATCGCGACCCTGCTGGACGATGTGTCGGTGATGACCAAGGTCGCGGCCAAACAGACCGCCGGCGTGCTCGGCGACGATCTGGCGCTGAACGCGCACCAGGTCAGCGGCGTGAATCCCGACCGCGAACTGCCGGTGGTGTGGGCGGTGTGCAAGGGCTCGTTCGTCAACAAACTCATTCTGGTGCCGTCGGCGCTGCTGATCAGCGCCTTCGTGCCCTGGCTGATCGTGCCCTTGTTGCTGATCGGCGGCGCGTATCTGTGCTACGAGGGCTCCGAGAAGCTCGTGCATAAATTCGCCGGGCACGCCGAGGCTGATTCGGAATCGCATTACCAGGAACTGATCGAAGCGGTCAGCAACGAACAACTTGACCTGGTGCAGTACGAGAAGGACAAAATCAAGGGTGCCATCCGCACCGATTTCATTCTGTCCGCCGAAATCATCGTGATTACCCTCGGTGCCGTGGCCGGAAAATCGCTGTGGGTGCAAATCGGCGCGCTGTCGGCCATTGCGGTGCTGATGACGGTCGGGGTGTACGGTGTGGTCGGCGGCATCGTCAAGCTCGATGATGCCGGTCTGCATCTGATACGCAATCCCGCAGCCGGACTGTGGTCGCGTGGCAAGCAGGCTGTAGGCGGCTTTCTGCTGTGGCTGGCACCGAAGCTGATGAAATTCCTGTCGGTGGCCGGCACCGCCGCCATGTTTCTGGTCGGCGGCGGCATCCTGACCCACAACGTGCCGCTGCTGCACCATGCCGTCGAAGGCATCGGCGCACTGCTGCCGTCCCTGTCGTGGCTAATCACCGCGCTGGTCAATGCGGTGTTCGGCGTGCTGCTGGGCCTGGCCGTGGTGGCGCTGGTTGCCCTTTACGGAAAACTGTTCCGGCGCAAGCGCGCTTAAGGGCTTTGCGTCGCCAGCATCGGCAGTTCGATGCCGCTGAGTTTCCAATGCAGGCCCGTGCGGGTGAACGTGAAGCGATAAGTGCCGGTTTCGGCATGGGAGACCGTGGCCACGAAAGTCCGGTGATCGATGTAATCGGTTTCGGCATTCTCGAAGACCTTGTCGGTGCTGGTCGAGGAAGGTACCGGGGTGACCAGCTCGCCGAGTCCGAAATCCAGATCCGGCGCGTTACCCTGCATGATGTACAGCAGCTGCCCGGCCATCAAGGGGTCGATGGCCTGTTCCAGCACTTTGCTGCTCAGCGTGGTCACGGCCTGATCCAGGATCGGGATTTTTTTCAGCAGATCCGGCGTTTCCGCTTCGATTTTGCGCTGCAATTGCAGCTTCAGTCCCGCGCGTACGGCGGGGAAATCGATCTGCGCACTCAGTCCGTCCAGATCCTGCGCTGCGATGCTTTTTTCGATGCGATGCATGGTCAGGTAAGGGCCGGCCGCGACATAGCCCAGAACCGCCAAGCCGGCCAGACCGGCAAGCAGAAGCCATTTCTTCATGATGTCATCCTTTCCGATGCCTTTTGACTGCCATCAGGCTACACTAAAGACCATGGCAATTTCAAAGAAAAGCAAGTCCGCGTATGTCTGCAGCGACTGCGGCGCATCCTACGGCCAATGGCAGGGCCAGTGCGGCGATTGCGGGCAGTGGAACACCCTCACTGAAGTCACCTTGGCGGCCACCGTGGCCAAGCCTCTGCGCACCGGTTATGCCGGCGCGGTCGAACCGAAAATCACGCCCTTGAAACAGGTTTCCGGCGAGACCCAGGTGCGCGTCAGTACCGGCCTGAATGAACTCGATCGCGTGCTCGGCGGCGGGCTGGTGGAAGGCTCGGTAGTGCTGATTGGCGGTGATCCGGGCATCGGCAAATCCACGCTGTTGTTGCAGGCCCTGGCTAGCCTTGCGGCGCGCCAACCGGCACTGTACATCAGCGGCGAGGAAAGCCTCGGCCAAGTGGCCGGGCGGGCGCTGCGTCTGGGTCTGGATACCGAACATCTTTTGGCGCTGGCGGAAACCTCGGTCGAGAAGATCCTGCAGCACTGCCAACAGGCCAAACCGAAGATTCTGGTCGCCGATTCCATCCAGACCCTGTGGAGCGAGCAGCTCAGCGCCGCCCCGGGTTCAGTCAGCCAGGTGCGTGAATGCGCAGCGCGTCTGGTGCGCTATGCCAAGGAAACCGGCACCTCGGTATTCCTGGTCGGGCATGTTACCAAAGAGGGCGGCATCGCCGGCCCGCGCGTGCTGGAGCACATGGTCGATGCCGTGCTGTATTTCGAAGGCGAGAGCGGTTCGCGCTTCCGGCTGCTGCGTGCATTCAAGAACCGCTTCGGTGCGGTCAACGAACTCGGCGTGTTCGCCATGGCCGACAAAGGCCTGAAGGAAGTCGCCAA